>DVMY01000058.1 GCA_018714755.1 Candidatus Aphodousia faecigallinarum
CGCTAAGTAATCAGCCAGTTGGTATAGGTTCTTCATTTGCTGCTCGGTCATTCCGGCCACTTGTACGATGGAGCTGTAACCTTCAGGAACAGCTAACCACAGGTGGCGAACAGAGTTTGCGCTGGGAGAACTGAGCCAGTCTTCAAAGCGGACATCCAACTGAGTGGGATTGGGTTCCGGTAGTGGATAACCTAAAACGTCAGACAGTGGTTCCCGAACCCGATTAAACATTTCAATTCGGAGATGCTCAATATCTTTTTGCCGTGTATAGGATGGGAACCATTTGGATATGCAAGTTGTCGTCATATCCGTTTTATTCATGCCTCGTCGTACAAAACCAAGGCGCAGGGCCTCTTCGCCCATTAAAACATCTTGAGCGTTAGAGGCGGTAACAATAAAGAATTTATCGTTGTTCGGTAAACTCAGTAAACGGTCTACCGTAGCTTCTTCTTTTGATATCTCAGGAGAGATGTAGGTTAAATTTTCAATGTTTTGAGAGAAATTTAATTGAAAGAATCCCGCTGCCAATAAAATGGCCAGCACCAATCCACTCGCAGAGTAATCCGTCGGTCTTTCCTGCCAATGCTTTAATGAAATTCTGGGGAAATAACGGCTAAAAACTCCCATTTTCTTACTGAAATCACTTTCGGCAATAGGGCCAGGATTAAAGCTTGGAAAGATTAAAACTAATGTGATTGCGCTTGCCAATAGGCCAGAGGACATAAACACAGCCATTTGTCTGACGGCGGGTAATGGCGCGATATAAAGTATTAATAGAGCAATACACTCAATAAAAACAATCCACAAGAGAGGCCTAAAAATTCTGTCTAAGATTTGAGTCGGAGAGTTTTTTGGATAGTGGCGGTGAGTCAGTAAAAAATAGCCCACCAACATAGTGACCAATCCTGTCAGAGCCGAAGAACAAACAATAGCCCATAAGGAAATACTGTTAAAGAAGATAACAACTGTGAAAAAGCCGACGATGTAGCTGGAGAGAATACTGAAGGCAACTAAAAGCCAAAAACGATTGGAAGGTGACCACCGCCTAATTAAACCGCCTAAAAAAATGAGAATGAAAGTGGCAATGCCCGAAAGTTCCAAAAAGTGTGTTTGAGCGGCCGCAGCGCCAATGTAAGCTTTGCCATGAACTTTTACGACTGAGCCGGGAACGATGGAAGAGCTGATTTGCTTAAGCTGCTCGATACTGTCGTTGAGTTCAAAAGCTGATAGGCCTTCTAAATTATCAGGTGCTTCATAAACGAATATGGCCCAGACACGATTGTCCGCATAAAGCTTTAAAGTGTCGCCGCTTGAAACAACGGTACTTCTTGGAAGTCTTTTCTGAGCCCATCGGTCAAAAAAGCCCAGTGGATCATCTGATTTTGGGATAAGGCTGGCTTGACCAACGCCTGTTAAACTTTCCAACGCACGGGCAAGAAGTTCATCGTCGGAGGCGTTTGTGATTGTGTGCTGATCAATTAAGTTCATCAACCGATTGGAAATTAACCGGTAAAAGGAAAAATACTCATTGATCTCCAATCCTTCCCAGTTTACTTTCTTTAAAACATCTGGGACTTTCCACTGGCCTCGGATTTTGAGTACGTTATCGTCATAGGAGGCGGCTGTATATTCGGGCAGGCCCACCATAAAGATGAGGCGGTAATTAGCAAAAGGCGCGAGATTTTTTTGCGCTGCGGTTCTTGCATCATCAACCTGAGTGACGGGGTAGAGGTGCGCCTGGTCAAAATCGACTCCGTTTTTCAAAAAGTAATGAGTGTTAAAACCCAGCGCTAGAATCAGCAAAAGCGCCCAAGTGACGGCCAAAACTTGCCAAGAAGCGAGAATGATTTTACGGATTGGCAAGTTCATTCTCCTGTCGTGTGGAGGAAATGTCGGATAAAACAACATCACTGATCATAAGTGTGGTGATATCGCTTGAGAAGTGTTCCACAATGATTTGCTCAGGGATGTCTTTTCCAACAACGCTCACGTGTTTGACAATGCAGCCGGTCATGTTGCTCTTGGGGTAAAAATCCATTCGCCAATGATTGGGAGTATTTTGAGTAAAGATCTGAAAGTCTAACTCCAATGCAGTCATGTCAGCAGATAGCAATCCCCATAGAATACGATTGACTACATTAGTGGCCGAGCTGGAGGTATTTTCAACGACTTTGTTATTGATATGGATATAGGTTTTGAAGTGTTGATCCGTATACAAAGAGGTTGTTTCAATAGGCTCTTTCGTTTTCCACATCAGGACATCGTCTTTCCAGAAAATAAAGAAACCGTTACTTTCAAATGGTTTGGGTATGGAAACTAATTTTTCTGTTTGAACAAATTGGCCTTCAATGACGGGAGCAACACTAAGTCGAGAGACAATATCCGTGGTGGAGCCATGCCCCACGATGGGAAATAATACGGAAAAAGAGGTCAACGCCAAAGACAAAAAAAATCGCATAACCGTCAAGACAATGCAGATGCTTCACGGAACTATTGTACCGTCAGTTACGTTATTTCTGGAGAAAAAAGATCCCGGAAAATGAATTCCGGGACCTTTTTGGTTTCAGAGGCTACTGCGCGGATTGAAGTGCTTCTGATTGTTGTTTAAGCGATTGAACTTTTGCACGAGCCGCATCAAGATCTGCTTGGACAAATTCGTCCGCCCTGTTGGCTTTTGCTTCAATCATTTTCTTTTCCAAATCTAATTGAGCTTTTTTCAATTCAATGTCCAAACGTTTGGATTCCAGCTCCATTTCTCTGGCTTGATCATCATAAGCCTGAAGTTTTTTCTGTCGTTCCGCTTTAGCCTTTTGAGCGGCGGCCTGAGCTTTGGCTCGAGCTTGTTCGGCTCGGCGTTGAATATCCGCGGCTTTTTTGGCCGCTGCCTGGCGTTCTTGTTCTTTAGCGGCGTCAAATGCTTGAATTTCGAGTTCCGCCTGATGGATGCGGGCGATTTGCTCATCCATTGACATACTGTTGACTTGAGCTTGAGCGGTCGGGACTAATAACGCCGCCGCAGCGGCGGCAAGCAAAGTTTGTTTTAACATCTGAAGTTCTCCCAAAACGACTCTTTATTGACCACAACCACCTGGGTTATTCGGCTGAATGCGAGTTTCAGTCGGGGTGGTGGAAATCATGATGGCTAATCCCGGTTTGAATTCGCAAACACGACCGACTTGGGCGGAGTTATAGAGTTTGTTGTTGTACCGGAAGGTTAATTGCACGCCATCGACATAGTTGGTGCGATCACCGGCGGCCGCGCTGCCGGCAAGGTTGCCTAAAGCGCCACCGGCTAAGCCACCCAAAACGCGAGAGGAGGTATCGTGGTTATTGTGGCTTCCAATTGCCGCTCCGGCGATGGCTCCTATAATAGTGCCGATTGTTCGGGCATCCGTGCGATTGTCTGTGTTGGAAACGGCGACTTGAGCCGGTCCGATGGACAGGATTTCTACGGTTCTGACTTGTTGAGCTTGGTTAACAGCGCTAGCCGCATAAGTATCCGAGCGGTAGTATCGGCCGTCATTGGCGCACCCAGATAACACCAAAGCCGCAACGGCGGCAGCAAGAGCGATTTTTTTCATAAATTCACCCAGAGAGGATTAGATTGATTTTGTAATTAGCTTTCACTTTAGCGCAAAACGATTTAGCCTGCACGTTTTGCATGGACTAAAATACAACGTTTGGAAAAAAATGTAACTTCTCTTTTTTGCGAGAGCCTCTCATGCAAACAATGAGCGTGAATACGAACGATGAAGATGATGACGAAGTGGGATTGCCCGCTTTGCCTCACGGAACGAAAAACTACATGACTCCACAGTGCTACAGAAGAATGCTCGACGAACGGGAGCACCTCGTTCGTGTGGAGCGACCTGAGATGGCCAATGTGGTGGCCTGGGCAGCTAGCAATGGTGATAGAAGCGAAAACGGGGACTATCTCTATGGGAAGCGTCGTTTGCGTGAAATCGATAGACGAATTCGCTTTTTAAGCAAACGGATCGATATGGCTGAAGTGGTAGATCCCGCAACGAGACCGGCGACAGATCAAATCTTCTTCGGTGCAACCGTGACTTATGAAGATGATGCGGGTAACGAGCATACCATTCGTATTGTGGGAATTGATGAGGCGGATGCAAGTGTAGGGGATGTGAGTTGGATTAGTCCGATTGCAAGAGTGTTTTTAAAGGCTCGTGAAGGGGATACAGTCGCTTTGCCAACACCGTCGGGTGTGCAGCATCTAGAAATAGTTGAAGTGAAATATTGTTAAATTTTTGTTTCTGACTTGCTTTTTATTCTTTGTCCCTATAAAATGCACCTTCTCTTTCGGGGGTATAGCTCAGTTGGTAGAGCACTTGCATGGCATGCAAGGGGTCAGCGGTTCGAATCCGCTTACCTCCACCAAAAAAATTAGGAAGTGTCTCCATCGTCTAGAGGCCTAGGACACGACCCTTTCACGGTCGGTACCGGGGTTCGAATCCCCGTGGGGACGCCAAACCATCATCTCATACCGCCTCAGGCAGTATGAGATTTTTTGTATCCGCAATATTTTTCTGAAGTATTCTCTTTGGACTTTTCTGAAATAGCTAAAAAATTCCCCACATCTGTTGCCAAGATATGGGGAATATCGTTACAAGTAAATTTGCTGACAGCGTTTTAGATGCTTCTGGCAACTACCGTGATAATCACAATAGGTGAAACAATGCCGATACCCAGGCGAATGGCCGTTAGCATTGTTTTAGACAAGGGGCAGGACGCTGTCAGTTGTTTTTGTGTTTCAGGCCAATTGACCCAAGCGGCAATAATAGCTAAACCGAGAGCGGTCAAAGGCATGCCGACATTGCTCGTGAGATAGTCCAGTAAATCAAATACGGTCTTGCCGAAAATCTTGAAATCAGCCAGCGGACCAAATGACATCGTGCAGAACACACCGATGACCATGATGGATATAAAGGCCAGCGGCACGGCAGTGCGGCGGGAGACCTTTAAATCCCCCATGGCGGCGACAACCGCTTCAAAAATACTCACTGAGCTTGTGATGGCGGCCACAATCAAACAAATGTAAAAGAGCACAGCGAAAAATTGTCCAAAGGGCATATGGGCAAACACCGCAGGCATCGTTACGAAAGTCAGACCGGGGCCGGCGGTGGGTTCAAGGCCGAACGCGAAGACCGCGGGCATGACCATTAATCCGCCCAATAACGCGGCAATAATGCCTAAAAAGGCGACCCAGGCTGTGGAGTGAGGAAGGTTGGCGTCTTCAGATAAATAGGATGCGTAAACAATCAATGTGCCAGCGCCCACAGACAAAGAGAAGAA
>DVMY01000059.1 GCA_018714755.1 Candidatus Aphodousia faecigallinarum
CCCAAATGCTTCGCGAATAGCCGGAATAGCTAAACCGTTCGGAGCGGTAACCGCATGGCTGATCAGGTCAGTGTCGATCACGGGGACGCCAAGGGATTCAAAAGCATTACTGGCTTGGGTTTTCCCAGAACCAATTCCACCCGTGAGACCAACAATCCAAGTCATTGTTAAAACCTTAATAAATTAAAGAGGTCTTAAGATTATACGTTCTTTGTTCACGAAGGCATGGGCAATCATGCTTAGATCGCTCCTAAAACGGTAGCGATCTAGTTGCCTTTTCGCGGTCGGAACATTTTCACGGTTTGCGCCACTTCTTCAATATCATCGGTAATGCCGATGCGAAGACCGCTGTATTTTCCCGTTTTCACCAGATGTTCCAATAAGGGGTAAACCGGCATTTCCTTTCGCCAAAAATCAACACCCAGGAACACCATCAAACTGGAATAACCGTACGTCTTGTAGTGATTGGGGACAGCCGCTTGGAATATCTCTTGGATGGTGCCCGCGCTTCCCGGTGTGTAGATCAGGCCTCCTCGGGTGATATTCAAGATAGTGTCCTCGCGAATACTGTTATCGAAGAATTTAGCGATATGAGTCGCAAAGGGAGTGGCTGGTTCATGACCGTAGAGCCAGGTGGGGATGCCGAGACTGATAAAGTGCGTTTGTCGAAACGTCAGCATAACTTTAAAGGCGCTTGCTAGCCACCCTTTGTCTTGCCAACTAGGGGCAACACTTAACATGGAAAGCGCCTTTTCCACTTCTTCAGTGCTTCTTTGCGCCATCCAAGCCCCCAGGTGTGTTGCCTCCATTGCGCCGGCGCCACCGCCGCTCACCATGATAAAACCCATTTCAGTGAGCCGTTTGCTTAAAAAAACAATTTGCCGGTAAAACGGATCTGTTCTTAAAAGGTCGTGCCCGCCCATGATCCCGACAATTTGTCTTTCGTTGTAATTAGCCAAAAAGTCTTTAATCGCATTACTCATTGAATGATCATGTAAGTAACGCGAGAGTGTCTCTTTAATGTTTTTAGAGATCACTCCACTTTGAAGAAAATGTTTATAGACCTTCCGGTCATAAGTGTTTTCAATGGTGCTTTCATCTCGGGGATCAAAGCCGGAATAAAGGGAGTTGGCGGAATATAGATAGCTTCTGTATATGTCAAAAGGAGCGTCTAGCTTGGGAAAGATCAGGTTCGTCTTATCCAGATGCTTAGAAAAGGATTCGGGGAGTTCGCAGCCTAAAAACAGACAGTCGCTAAAGGTTGACTGTGAGGCTAAATCGGCCAAATCGGAAAAGTCGATATTTTGAAAAACATGATGGTCAATGTGCCCGGGTTCTGTGACCAATCCTAAAAGTTGAGTGATTGTTTCAATTTCTGTGTATTCGCGCATGGACGGACTCCTGATCTACTTACTTCTATTTTAGGGGAGTGCGAGAGAAAGCTCTATATCCAAAAGTTTAAAGCGATAGAATAAAAGAAAACGCTGGAAATTTAATCATGATCATCATTGACCGCATACGCATCAAGGGCTTCAGAAGCATTCAATCATTACAGATGTCGCTAGGACGTTCTTCGATTTTGCTGGGGGCTAATAACTGCGGCAAAAGTACGGTCTTGAAGGCATTGGAACTAGCATTAACCAATGACATCGTCGTCGAAAAAGAAGATTTTCACGTTGAGCGCAGCGGCTCATTTAGCGACACCCTTTGGGTGGATGTGCGTTTTGTCCCACTCAATGAAGAAGGCAAACGATTTTCGGCTTTTCAAGATGAGTGGCATAAAGAATTCAATGGGATGATTCGTCGGGATCATTACAGACGAGAGTATTTTGCATTTCGAACAAAATTCCAAAAACTTGCCGACGGAGAAATTAAGAGAACTCGTTATGTGCTGAATCATTGGGATGGAGAAAAATTAGGTCAAACACTTGATGAACTTCCATCCTCATTGCAAGTTGTCAGTATTGATGCGGAAGAAAATCTCAGAGAAGATCTGAAGAATGAACGTTCTTTTGTGAGTCGAATGGTGGTTGGCTTAGGGTCTGCTCTCGAAGAGCATCCGGATTATGCGGACACTCCCATTGAAGATTTGCGGCAACGTTTGGATTCACTTTGTGAGGCTCTAGAGGGACCGGGAGCGCAGTTGCCCGATGACGTAACGCTGACTGCCGATAACATTGAAGAGTTTTTCTCTTTAGTTAAAAGCGATTCTGAGAAAATAATCCCATTTTCCGCCTTGCAGGGCAAAGGCAGCCAAAAAAGTCTCGCGATTTTATCGATTGTCGCGTTAGTGGATTTGCTTACAAAACAGGCTCATTTACAAAATCGCCCTCTTTTTATGCTCATTGCCGCCGAGGAGCCTGAAATTCATTTGCACCCGAATGCTCAAAGGGCGTTGATGGCTCAACTCAAGTCAATGTCTCATCAATTTATCGTTTCAACTCACTCACCTTATGTTGCCTCGGTGTGCGAACCTAATGAATTCAGAAGCATGATCAAAACCGGAGAAAACATACAAGTGAGGTGGCTTCCTCAAAATATTGATCCCTTGGAGACTCGTGCGATTAAGCGTCTGATATTGCGCTTTAGGGGAGAGACATTATTTGCCCGGGGGCTGATTTTTGTGGAAGGGGTGACCGAAGAGCAATTATTACGCGGAATGTTTCAGATTTATTTCGGTGATGACCCGAGCGCATTTGGAATCAGCATCGTTGGCGTGGATGGGAAAAGCTACGCTCCATTCCTGATGTTGGCGCTAAGTCTTAAAAAACCATTTTGTGTGATTAGTGATAACGATGGAGATGCAAGGCACGTTGTGCAAAAACAGTTGTCTGAGACAGAAAAACGCTTGCACTGTGTTGCCAAAGATAATCAAAGCGGGCTCTTTTTCTTGTCGCCCGGTTTAGCGATGGAAGGTGAATTAGTTTACAAAACCCAATTGAAGCGAGAAATTTACGATGCGCTTTTAGCCTGCAACACTTCTCCCAACACTTCTCAAAAATCACGGCGTCTGCAGTATGAACGTTTGTTGGCGATGACATCTAGAGAACTGAAGAGAAGGCTGGAAAAGAAAAAGGCTGAATACTCAAGCTTTTTAGGCGATATCATTGCCCAAAATATCTATGGTCAACCGATTGAGAACTTATTGCCTCAAGCGGTTTTACAGGCATTCGAACTTATTTCTGTTTGGATTGGAAAAAAAGAAAAACGATTAGTTTGAAGAAGATAATAAAAAAGCGACCCGGGCAGTCGCTTAATCTAAGATGGTCGGGGTGAGAGGATTCGAACCTCCGACTCCTACGTCCCGAACGTAGTACTCTACCAAGCTGAGCTACACCCCGACAATCACCGTTGCTAAGCCTTTCGCTCAACAACGAAGGACAGCAATTCTATCAGAGAATTTTTGAAAATGGAAGGGCTAAGAGGCGCTAAAGCAAGCTGTCCTTTCTTTAACTCTTCCATTGCGCGTTGTTTGCAGCATTCAATCGCTCCGCTGGCGCGAATAATTTGCGAGATTTTTTCAAAATCACCGTGGCCGTTTCGGATAGCCTCTTCTATGAAAGTCCTATCTTCTTGACTGGCGGCTTGCATGGCATAGATGACAGGAAGAGTGACTTTTCCTTCGGCAAAGTCAGCGCCGATTTGTTTGCCACTTTCCTCTGGATTGCCGGAATAGTCCAAAATATCATCGGCGATTTGAAACGCATTGCCAAGTGCCATAGTGTATTGCACCAACGCTTTTTCATTTTCTTCAGAAGCATTGGCGAGCGCGCAAGCCATTTTTGCAGCGGCAGCGAATAAAACAGAAGTTTTGCGCTCAATAACTTTTAGGTAACGCGCTTCATCCACACTCGGATCGTGCGCGTTTTTCATTTGTATGACTTCTCCCTCACTAAGGGTATTGGCTGCACTGGCAAGCGCCTGCATGACTCGTAAATTGCCAATGCGTATCATCATTTCAAAGGAGCGCGTGTACATGAAGTCGCCCACGAGCACTGCCACGCTATTTCCCCATTGGGCGTTGGCAGTCGGCCGTCCTCTTCTCATCATGCCCTCATCAACCACATCATCGTGCATCAAAGTGGCCGTATGGAGCATCTCGATGGTCGCGCCTAGTTGTTGATGGTCTTTGCCTTCATAGCCTAATGCTCGGGCCATTAACATCAATATGGCCGGGCGCATGCGTTTGCCGCCGGCCTGAGTAATGTAGGAGCCGATCTCAGTTATGGTTGGGCTTTGGCTGTGAGCAAACTCGCGCTCGAGAATTTCATCAACCGCTTTCAGGTCTTCGACGATAGGAGCCAAGACGCTTTGGGCGGTTTTCTTTGCTTGAGAGGTGTTAGATGTCATAGTGGGGCTCATTATACTCACTGAACTGCAACAAAAAAGGGAGGAATCGGCTCCTCCCTCGTTTGAATGAGATCTCAAAAGATCAACTAGTTTTTATTCTGAGCAACTTTTTCTGGTTCGGAGGTGTTGAGCTTTTGTTGCAGCATGGCAATGATTTCATAGTGATTGATAAGCTCGCGAGCGAAAAGCAAGAAGCTCAAAAAGAGTTCACAACCACGCGCTGAAAAGCCCTTGTCAGGACCGTTTCGCAGAAGTTTTTCCTGGATCGTTTCGATGCGAGCCAACAGCGTTTGAGCATTGGCGTGAAGCGCGGACACATCGGCCTGACCGTTGTGATTGCCAACGATTTCCACCAACAGTTGAGAGAGGTCTGCTAGATCTTGGCTCAATTCACCTTGGAAGGTGCGGTGACGATTGGCAATATGATCCTTGGCGACACGAGCCAAAGCTTGTAAATAACGACCAACATCCCTCAGATTGGTGAAGGTGCGGAAGTAACTGTAACGAGCGTCCAGGTCTTCCTTACTGGGCACGTAGCCCGAATTTTCCATCTTGTAGTAGATACTTCTTTCGTGAGTGAGCTTGTCGAAATTTTCATTGGCTTGAAGTTTCAGCTTGCGCAGGCCGCCTTCATCGTCATTGAGGAACGTTTCAACAAGATTGTTGTAAAGCGTGACGGTGGATAAAAGATTTTCTCCAACGCGCTGATTGAGAATTTCACGAATCTTGACGACGTCATAACGAGTAGCTTGTTCGGCCTTGTAGTCGGCTTCCTGTTGTTTGAAGCGCATGTTGCTTCGGATAATCAGGAAGAAAGCCAAAAGGGCAAGCAAGAAGGCGATGAAACCGCCTCCCAAGAAAATAGTGGTACAAACGATGGCGGCAAGAGTGCTGGCGGAAAATGCCGTGACAAACCAACCGCTAATCACCGTTAACACGCCGGATATACGATACACAGCCGTTTCACGGTCCCAAGCGCCATCAGCAAAGGAGGACCCCATCGCGACCATGAAGGTAACGTAAGTGGTTGACAACGGCAACTGCAAAGATGTAGCCGAAGAAATCAAAGCGGCGGACAAAACGAGATTGACCGAGGCTCTCACGTAGTCGAAAGGCAGTGGCACTTCACCGCGCTTGTGCCTTCTGGGTTTGAAACGAGAATCCAAACGTTGCTTAACGGCTCCGGGAATGAGTTGGTTCACGATGCTGCCAAGGCCCATTGAGGCGCGGACAATCACGCGTCCGGGAATGGAAGAGCCGAATTGTTCATGATCGCTTTGTTGAGAAGAAAGGTTTAAGGCGGTTTGCAACACGCGATGAGCTTTCTTTGAGAACCAAAGCGTAAAGACCATGATGATGCCGGAGGCCAATAAGAAGAACGTATCCGTCTTGGTGGAAACCAACAGGCCACTCATGATTAGGTCTTCTGGTTGGGCGCCGGAGGCCATCCAAATCTTGAAACTGTCATAGGCGGCGAGAGGCACGCCGACGAAGTTCACCAAGTCGTTGCCGGCGAAAGCAAACGCCAGAGAGAAAGTGCCGGCAAGGATGACAATTTTGAATACGTTGAACCGACAGGCCAAAATGAGTATTTGGAAAAGAACTGAGAAACCGATAAAGAGGCCCCAAACCAACATGGTGGTGTTAGCTTCAATCCAATCAATCCATTCCGGTCGCATGAAGCTTGCGCCACGGGCACCCTTCATAACCAAGAAGTAAGCGATGGCGGTAATGGATAAGCCGCCGAAAACACCACCGACGTAGGGATAAACTCTTTCAAAGTGGAAAGAGAAAATCAGACGCATGATGTACTGAACGACAGTTCCGGAGACAAACGCGACAACCACTGAAATTAAGATGCCAGAAATAATCGTTAAGGATTTACTGGTATTGATGAAGTCAAACACCATCTCCATTGAGCCACCTTCCATATAAAGCTTAATGGCCGCTGCGGCAATGGCGCTACCGAGGAGTTCAAAAACAATGGAAACTGTTGTGGAGGTAGGAAGACCGAGAGAGTTGAAAGTATCAAGTAGGACAATGTCCGCAATCATGACCGCAAAAAAAATGATCATCACTTCTGAGAAGTTAAACATTTGCGGATGGAAAATTCCGGATCTGGCCACTTCCATCATGCCGGATGAAAAGGTCGCGCCGAACAAAACACCGAAGGTGGCGACCCACATTGTGGTGCGGAAGCTTGCGATGCGGGACCCCATGGCTGAATTCAAGAAGTTCACAGCGTCATTGCTAACGCCTACGAATAGATCGAAACAGGCGAGGCAGGCTAAAAAGACGAGCATCGCTATGTAGTAATATTCCATGAGTTCCTCATCGGAGAGTTTGTAATATTGTCAACGCTTTGTAACGTTGGGGCGAAGTTTATGACAAAATTATGACAGCAATATGACAAAAATACGGTGCAAATGGATATTTTTCGGGGAAACCTTGATTCGCTTTATTCAGATAAGAATCAGATTTGCATAACTCATTGATTTATGAAATAATCCACATTTCCACGCATGAGTAGGCAGGGTTTGTCCTGCTGATTAACTATAAAAAGGTTTCGCAGACAGTGCGTTGGCTGAGCGAAACGGGCGAGGTAATAAACAATGTACGCAATTATCAAAACCGGTGGTAAGCAATATCGCGTCGCCGCTGGTGACATGCTCAAGGTTGAAACCTTGAACGCTGAAGTCGGCTCCCAAGTGACCCTTTCTGAAGTCTTGGCTGTTTCCGATGGTAATGAACTCAAGGTCGGTGCTCCCTTCGTTGAAGGTGCTACGGTTACGGCTACGGTTGTTTCTCACGGCCGTCACGACAAGGTTCGCATCTTCAAGATGCGCCGTCGTAAGCACTCCATCAAGAGCGCTGGTCATCGTCAAAACTATACGGAGCTCAAGATCGAATCGATCGCGGCTTAATTTGGACTTTTCTAAGAGAGTAAGAAAATGGCACATAAAAAGGGCGGCGGTTCTACCCGCAACGGTCGTGACTCCCAAGCTAAGCGTCTTGGTGTGAAGGTTTTCGGTGACGCAGCTATTAATGCTGGCGGCATCATTGTTCGTCAACGCGGCACGCAATTCCATCCCGGCGACAATGTCGGTATGGGTCGTGACCACACCTTGTTTGCCAAGGTGGACGGCACGGTGAAGTTTGAAGTCAAGGGACCTCAAAATCATCGTTTCGTCAAGGTGATTCCCGCTTAATTGACAACATTTTTAACGTGAGGTTTTCGGACCTTCCGTTGAATTGTTGCGAATCTTAAAAGGCCATGTCGATGACATGGCTTTTTCTGTGTTAAAGTCTTCAGTTGATATTAATTTATGTAAATAAAGCGGATTGAGGGGTCTATGAAATTCGTTGACGAAGCGCGGATTGAAGTTGCCGGCGGAAAAGGCGGTAATGGTGTTGCATCTTTTCGTCGTGAAAAGTTTATCCCGAAAGGTGGTCCTGACGGAGGCGATGGCGGTAGAGGCGGTGACGTGTACGCCGTGGCCGATTGCAATATCAATACATTGATTGACTACCGTTACGCTCGCAAACATTTCGCCAAAAACGGTGAAAATGGACGGGGATCCGATTGTTATGGCGCCGCGGGCAATGATATCGAGCTTCGCATGCCGGTCGGAACGTTGGTGACTGACGCGGACACCGGGGAATTGGTAGCGGACTTGACTCGTCATGGCGAGCGTTACCTTTTGGCTAAAGGTGGCAAGGGCGGTTTGGGCAATTTGCACTTCAAGTCAAGCACCAACCGGGCGCCGCGGCAATGCACCCCGGGTGAAGAAGGAGAACACCGCTTTTTAAATTTAGAGCTGAAAGTATTGGCCGATGTCGGTCTTTTAGGGATGCCTAACGCCGGCAAGTCCACTTTTATTTCCGCGGTGTCCAATGCTCGCCCAAAAATTGCAGATTATCCTTTCACGACTTTGCATCCTCAGCTGGGGGTTGTGCGCGTGGGACCGGAACAAAGCTTTGTGGTCGCGGATATTCCCGGTTTAATTGAGGGCGCCTCTGAAGGCGCCGGGTTGGGCCATTTATTCTTGAGACATTTGTCTCGAACGAAGCTGCTGTTGCACGTGATCGACATGGCGCCTTTTGACGAAAGCGTAAATCCGGCCGAGGAAGCTAAGGCCATTGTTGAAGAATTAAAGAAGTATGACGAAGCGCTCTACAATAAACCGCGTTGGCTGGTGCTCAATAAAGTGGATTTGATCGCTGAAGATGAGCAAGAGGATCGCATTAACGATCTTTTAGATGCGCTTGAGGTGCCCGTGGAAGAACGTGTTTTTGTCATTTCGGCGGCAACACGCGAAGGATGTCCTGAACTCGTTGCGGCTATTGCTGAATATCTCGATGAAGAGCGTCGCCGGGAAAACCAATATCAAGGTGATGAACGCATCGGAATCGAAGACGATGAAGTGCAAATAGTCAAGGCATAATAGGCATTTCTACTTATTTTCTGAAAAAGGAGTGGGCGACCGCTCCTTTTCTTTTTAGAATTTCTGCGTTTGTTTCTTTTAAATAAGAGGAAAAAATGCAGACAAGCACACAAGAAACTCTTCCCTCGTGGACACTCGAAGATGCATACGGCAGTGTTCAGGATGTTCGCTTTCAAAATGAACTGCAAAATGCACTCACAAAAATGCAACAATTGAAGGATCGTTTGGTTGATGAACCTTCTAAAGAGCAAATTTTGGATTTGATGCCCGTCTATGAAGACGCGGTTGAGAGTATTTCTTCTTTAATTTCTTTTTCCTATTGTGCTTCGAGCGCAGATATTACTGATACTCAAGCGTCTGCGGCCTATGCTCAAACGCAATCTTTGTCGGCTGAGTTGGAAGCGGTTGCTAAACCCATTTTCTCCGCTTTGGGCAAAATCAGCGCGGAAGATCCGTTTTGGAATAACGCTCAGGTCTCTCACTGGCGTTTTGGAACCATGGAGAAGAAAAATTCATGGCGCGCGGGTCTGAAGGCTGAAGAAAACACCATTATTAACGCATTTGCATCAACGAACTTTTATCCCGTGGATGCAATGTATAAGCGTCTCAATAAGTCTTTGTTGGTGGAAGCAAAAAACAGCCAAGGCGAAACCGTTCATTTGACACACTCACAATGCGTGGGTGTTCTCAAAGGCGCAGATGATCCGGTTTTAAGAGAAACCGCTCAAGAAGCTGTTAACGCTTGGTACAAAGAACATGCCGGTTACTATGTGGACCTATTGAATCTTTTGCATGGATTCAGAAAGACTCAATTTTCCATCGCCGGTGTCACTGACTGGATGCGGCCGAGTTTGGAACAAAATCGGATTAGCCGTGAAGCATTGACAGCCGCATTAGAAGCCATTAAAAGTCGTCAGTCTGAAATTCAGGAAGCGATTACGGTCAGAGCGCCTTTTTTTGGTCGAAAGGTGATGAAAGCCTGTGACTTCTTTGCTCCGATTCCAGTGAAAAGCACGGGAAAGGCTTACATTCCGTACAAACAGGCTATTGAAACCGTGAAAGCATCGCTTGTGGACGTCAACCCCGAGATTCCGGCTTTTATCGATATGATGCTCGAGAAGCATTGGTTGGACGCTAAGGTTGATGCCAAGAAAGCGGGCGGCGCTTTTTATTCTCGCTTTAATCGCTTGAAACAGCCCCGTGTCTTTACCACTTATTTAGGAAGCTTTGGTTCTGTTTTACAACAGTCGCATGAATTAGGACACGCTTTCCATTATTGGGTGATGCGAGACATGCCGACCAATGAAACAGAGTTCCCGATGACTCTTACGGAAGTGGCAAGCACATTTAATGAAGCGAACGTGCGACGTTATTGCGCCGCTCACAGCCAAAGCAATGAAGAGCGCCTGGCTATCTTGTGGCAAGAGCTTGTCAGCTGCGCTAATTTCTGTCTGCAATTGCCGGTTCGCATGGGCTTTGAAACTCGTTTCATTGAAAAGCGTCAGTCCGGTTTGGTCACACAAGCTGAGGCCGAGGAAATGATGCAACAGGCTTGGAAAGAGTATATGGGCGATGCCATTGAGGATAGCGACCCGTATCTGTGGTGCTATAAGCTTCACTTCTATATGACCGATCAATACATTTACAACTATGCGTACACGATCGGGTACTTGATTTCTCAAGGGCTTTGCAGAGAGCAGGAAAAGCGAGGCAAAGATTTCCCGCGTTTCTATCGTGAATTTTTGCGTGACACCGGTCGCATGACCGTCGATGAGTTGATCGCAAAACACATTGGCTTGGATGCCACGAAACCAGATTTCTGGAATCAATGCTTAGATCAAGCTTGTAGTCATATCGCTCAATTCAAAGAGCTCGTTAATCAAAATCGTTAATCCATGACAAAAGGTCCTGTGAAAAAACGCAGGACCTTCTGCTTCAGTGGTTAAATACCGACGCCTTTTTTAATCCAGTCGGGGCGCTTGGCCTCGTAGGCTGAAATGGCGTCTTCATGTTCCAACGTAAGAGAAATCGCATCCAGCCCTTCCAAAATACAATGCCTTCTGAAGGGATCGAGTGAGAAGGAGTACGTCTTTTCGTTTACCTTGACACAGCAATTTTCCAAATCCACCGAAATCTGCATGCCGGGATTGGTTTTTAATGCCTGCATGATTTCTTCAATTTCATCCTCGGTGAGGCGCACTAACAACAGTCCGTTACCCAAGGAGTTGTTTGAAAAGATATCCGCAAACGAGGAGGCGATGATTGCTCGAATGCCGAAATCCAACAGCGCCCAAGGAGCGTGTTCACGGCTTGAACCATTGCCGAAGTTGTGACGGGCAACAATAAATTTTGCGTTTTGATAACAAGGTTTATTGAGCACGAAATCAGGATTAGGCATGGTTTCGGCTTCATCCAAATAGCGCCAGGTATGGAAAAGATGTTTACCGAAACCTTTTCGGTCAACAGCCAGTAAGAACTGTTTCGGAATAATTTGATCCGTGTCGATGTTGGAGGCGTCCATAGGAGCAGCCACCGCGGTTAATTGTGTGAACTTTTGCATGCTGCTCTCCCTCTTATTGCAATGATTCTCGAATATCGACAATTTTGCCAGCCACTGCCGCAGCGGCAGCCATGGCAGGACTCATTAGGTGCGTTCTGCTGCCGCGTCCTTGACGTCCGACAAAGTTGCGGTTGGAGGTTGAGGCGACGCGAGAGCCGGGGGCGGCGATGTCATCGTTCATTCCAAGGCACATGGAGCAGCCCGGTAAACGCCATTCAAAACCTGCCTCTTTAAAAATTTGATCAAGCCCTTCTTTTTCGACTTGAGCTTTGACGGCCATGGAACCGGGAACCGCCAAAGCTCTGACTCCTGAAGCAACATGGTGCCCTTTAAGGACCTTTGCGGCCTCTCTGAAGTCTTCCAAGCGACCATTGGTGCAAGAACCGATAAACACCGTGTCGATAGGCGTGCCGGCAATGGGCTGTCCACCTGCCAATTCGATATAAGCCAGCGCCGATTCAATGGCATGACGCTCTTGGTCATTTCGAGCTTTATTGGGATCGGGGATGCAATCGGTGATGCGGCAAACTTGACCGGGATTGGTACCCCAGGTCACCATCGGCACAAGGTGAGCGGAGTCAATGGTGATTTCTTTATCAAACACGGCGTCTTCGTCGCTGACAAGTGTTTTCCAATATTTAACGGCTTCGTCCCAATCTTTGCCTTTCGGGGAGAATGGGCGATCTTTGAGGTATTCAAATGTAGTCTCGTCAGGCGCGATCATGCCGGCTTTGGCGCCTACTTCAATGGCCATGTTCGATAGCGTCATGCGTCCTTCCATTGATAGGGAAGTGACGCCGTCACCGGCAAACTCAATGGCGTATCCGGTTGCTCCCGCCGTTGTCAGCACTCGAGCAATTTCCAAAATGAGGTCTTTAGCGAAAACGCCTTCGGGGAGTTTACCTACGCAGTTAATTAGCATGGTTTTTAATTTGGCTTGCTTAATGGTTTGCGTGGCCATGACGTGTTCGACTTCGCTTGTGCCGATGCCAAAAGCCAAGGCGCCGAAAGCTCCGTGCGTCGCGGTGTGGGAGTCTCCGCAAACCAATGTGGTTCCGGGAAGAGTGAAACCTGTTTGCGGCCCGATGATATGAACAATTCCTTGATTGGGATGGCCCAAACCAAAAAGAGTGACACCAAAGTCTTCGCAATTTTTCATCAAGGTGGTGACTTGTTTTTTAGCCACGCATGAACAAGCGTCGATTGAGGCCTTTTGCGTTGAAATGTCATGGTCCATTGTTGCCATGGTAAGCTCAGGGCGGCGTAATCGTCGTCCGGCCTCGCTTAACCCCGCAAAAGCCTGGGGGCTCGTCACTTCGTGGACAAGATGGCGATCGATGTATAAAAGCGGGAGTTCTCCCTCGGCTTCATAAACGACATGCGCTTCATAGACTTTTTCGTACAGAGTCTTTCCCATATTATTCTCCCAAGCGTTGAACGATCGCGTCACCCATTTGCGCCGTATTGACTACTGTCGCGTTGGGCATGGCTCGCGCGAGGTCTGCGGTGACGACTTGGTCATGAAGCACTCGGCCGACCGCGTTTTCAATATCGCGCGCTGCCTGTTCTTCTCCAAAAGAATGCCTGAGCATAAGAGCCATGGAAAGAATCTGTGCGATGGGGTTGGCAATGCCTTTGCCAGCGATATCGGGGGCGGAACCACCGGCGGGTTCATAAAGCCCAAAGGAGCCGGAAGCAAGCGAGGCGGAAGCTAACAATCCCATTGAACCAGTGATCATTGCGCATTCATCGGAGAGAATGTCTCCGAACATGTTGGAGCAAAGAACCACATCGAATTGCGCGGGATTTTTAATCAGCTGCATTGTGGCGTTGTCGATATAGAGGTGCTCAAGAGCAACTTCCGGGAAGTCTTTTGCGACCTCTGTCACCACTTCACGCCATAAAACAGAACTTGCCAGAACGTTGGATTTATCAATGGAGGTGACTTTTTTATTTCTTCCCATCGCCACTTTGAAAGCGACCCGTGCGATGCGTTCGATTTCTTTACGGCTATAGACTTCCGTGTCATAAGCGCGCTCATCGTCACCGTTGCCTTCTCGGCCTTTGGGAGAACCAAAATAAATGCCTCCCGTGAGTTCGCGAACAACCATCGCGTCAAAGCCTTGTGCAGAAATATCGGCGCGAAGCGGACTTAATGCGTTAAGTCCCGCAAAAATTCGAGCGGGCCGCAGATTGCAAAAAAGCCCATAACGCTTTCTAAGGGGCAGCAAGGCGCCTGCTTCAGGTCTTTGATTATGAGGCAGATGGTCCCACTTGGGGCCGCCGACGCTGCCAAATAAAATAGCCTGAGCGTGGTCGCACGCTTCAATGGTTTCTTGCGGCAGCGGTGTGCCGCATTGATCAATCGCGGCGCCTCCCACAAGACAGTCTTTTCGGCTGACGGTGAAGCCATATTTTTTACTGACGGCGTCCATCACCTTTATGGCTTCGGCCATTACTTCCGGGCCAATACCGTCACCAGCCAAGACGGCGATATGATAATTGGTTGTCATGAATGTATTTCCTTTCTGAACAAATCAATTAATATCAGGCGTTTTTCTTTTCGCGCTTCTTTTCAATTACTCGAGCTCTTTCAATAATGTTGCAGGCGTCGATAAGAGCAAGCGCCGAGGCTTCAATCACGTCGGTGGACAATCCCATGCCATGGAAGATGCGTCCTTCGTAGTCCACGTTAACGTTGACTTGTCCGAGAGCGTCCATGCCGGCGCCGGCCGCCTTAATGGTGTAACTTGTGAGTTTGCAGCGAATGCCTGTTAGGCGAGTAATGCAGTTATAGACGGCATCGACCGGACCGTTACCGATACTGGACTCGGTGCGCATGCGTTTGCCTGCTTTCAGTCGAACGCTAGCGGTCGGAATAGCTCCGTGAGCGCCACCGCTCATCACATTGATAGTGTCCAGTTTGAAGTAATTTTCTTGAGCTTCATCACGCTGTTGGAAAAAGAGCAGCGCCTCCAAATCGTAGTCAAAGACTTGACCTTTACGGTCGGCAAGTTTTAAGAAGCGGTCGTAGATATCATTGAGGTCGTAGCTATCGTCTGCGTAGCCTAAATTTCTGAGGCAGGAGCGAATCATATGGCGGCCCGAGCGGGCGGTCATGTGCATTGTGTTGCCGGTAAAACCAACGCTTTCCGGAGTCAGAATTTCGTACGTTTCTCGATTTTTCAACACACCGTCCTGGTGAATGCCGGAGCTGTGAGCGAAAGCGTTGGATCCGACAATCGCTTTATGAGGAGGAACGGGCTCATTACAAATTTTTGACACTAAAGTGGAGGTCCGGGCAATATTTTTGGCAACAATGTCGGTGTAAAGGCCCTTGAATAATTTTTCTCTGAGCTTAATGCCCATGACCACTTCTTCCAAAGAGCAGTTGCCCGCGCGTTCTCCCAATCCATTCATGCAACATTCAATTTGGCGGGCGCCGTGCTGAACGGCTGTCAAGGAGTTGGCGGTCGCCATGCCTAGGTCGTTGTGGCAGTGCACGGAGATGATGGCCTTGTCGATATTGGGGACTCTATTGAAGAGATTGGAAATGATGCCCCCGAATTCTTCAGGCAGGGTGTAACCCACCGTGTCCGGGATGTTAATGGTGGTGGCGCCGGCATTGATCGCGTTCTCGACCATGCGGCAAAGGTAGTCAATCGGTGTGCGGCCGGCGTCTTCACACGAAAACTCTACATCATCGGTGTAATTGCGAGCCTGTTTAATACTGGCTGTCGCCATCGCCATGATATCTTCACGGCTTTTCTTTAATTTATCCTGAACATGGATGTCTGAGGTGGCGATAAAAGTGTGAATGCGGAAGTGATCCACACCCTTCATCGCATTGCCGCAAGCGTCCACATCTTTGGGCACGCATCGGGCTAATCCGCAGGGGATGGCATGCTTGAGGCTTCTGGAAATGGTTTGAACGGATTGAAAATCGCCCTCAGAAGAAATGGGAAAGCCGGTTTCAATCACATCGACTCCCAATTGGTCCAATGCCATGGCGATTTGCAATTTCTGTTGTGTACTCAAACTTTGAGGGAGGGCTTGTTCACCATCGCGCAACGTGGTGTCGAAAATGATGACTTTATTCGGATCGTATGGACTGGACATAAAGAACTCCTCAGAGCGAAACGATTTGATTTTGCAATGAAGAGTAATTTACGATGTAGCCCCTTTTATGTCAATAAGTAATTTGCATTATATTTAAAATAAATTAGATAACTAATTGAAAAATAAATGAAAATATTTTCAATATTGCTTATTTTTGATTGTTTTTGATAATGCAAAACATGGTGGTTTTGCGAAATTAATATATAGGTGTTAATTGTGTTTTTTGCAAAAAATAAAGCCTATCAATCGTGAACTGTACCCCCGTTTGGTAGACAACTTATCAACGGGGTATTTTCATGAGTGGGAAACGCATTTCAAAAGAACTTAAACAAAAGGTTCTAGAACTCTTTCAAAAAGGTCTCGGTTATAGAGCGACCAATTCAATGCTTG
>DVMY01000060.1 GCA_018714755.1 Candidatus Aphodousia faecigallinarum
GCTTGGCATCGAAAGTCAAAAAGGTTTGTCTATTAGCGCTCGAATCAATGCTGATTGGTTGAGTTCTGACACGCATAGCCTGGCCGGCGGCATTCAGGCTCAGTGGAAGTTCTGAAAAAAAAATCGGGCCGGCGGTTTGAGCCCCGGCCCAAAATCGGCACATAAGAAATTAACGGATCGGCAACAGCGCCTTGTGGCCGCAAGCGCCGGTTAAGGCGGCAGCGGTTAAGAAGATAAGCTGCGGTCCGAGATGAATGTCAATCTTGTCAAAATATTCCTTCACCGTGTGCGTGTTGATTTGCGCGCCGCCTGCGGACAAGCATGTGGCAGGCACGCCTTGGCTCACCGGAGCGTTAGCGTCGGTCGATGAATAGCCGTAATTCGTCAATTCGATGCCGAGCAGCTTCTGAGCCGAGCGAGCCGTTTGAAGCACCGGGCATTCGGGCGGACGGATGCCGGCCGGACGATTGCCGATTTGTGTTTTGGTGAGCTTCAATATCTTGGCTTCTTCCGTGACAGGCCAGTTAGCGTTCTCCTCTGCCACGCCTTCTTCAAAGCACTTCATGATGGCCGCTTCGGTTTCAAGGAGCAACTTATTGTCCAAACTGCGGATGTCGACATCAACTTCGCAATGCGGCGCGATGGTGTTGACGCTCTGACCGCCCTTGATCATGCCGATTGTGAAAGAGGTCTTCGGGTCAGAGGGCACTTTGAGTTTTGCGACCTTGGCGCCTGCCAGGCACATGGCGTGAATGGCGCTCGGCGTGTCGCCGAAAGAGCCGTAGGAGTGGCCGCCTTTGCCGTCAATGGAAAAACGCCAACGGTGTGAGCCGATCGCGCCTTTCAAAATACGGCCTACATCGGTGTTGTCAATCGCGATGAAGCCATCCACTTTATGGTGTTCGTTGAAGAACTTGGAGCCGCGCGTGTCGCCGTTGCCCTCTTCGCCGACAGTGCCGACAAAATAAATGTCACCTTCCGTTTCAATATTGAGGTCGTTAAAAAGACGAACGACATGCAAAAGTGCGCGAAGGCCGGAGCAGTTGTCGCCAATGCCCGGGGCAAAGTATCGGTTGCCTTCTTGACGCACTTTAACATCAGTTCCGGCCGGAAAAACCGTGTCCATGTGAGCGCCTAAAGCCAACACCGGACCATTGCCCTTGCCGGGACGAAAGCCCACAACATTTCCGATTTCGTCAATTTGGACGTCCTTTAAACCGTATTTTTTCATGCGGCGCGCGATTTCTTCAGCGCGGACAGACTCTTCAAAGGTCGGAGACGGGATTTCGCACAGCTCGATTTGTTCTTGCATGGCCTCTTCTGTTTCATCAAAGGCCTTCTGAATGGCTTGAGCGATAACCGGGGTTTCTTTTAAAGCTTTGACTGCTTCAAAAATTTTCTCGTCTAAGGGCGGAATGTTTTGTTGAGCCATTTATCTTGCTCCTCATTTAAATAACACGCTAGAAATTAAAGTCCCTTCGGCTCGGAAGCGCAATTAGTATTAATCAACAGATGCTTTGAAGGAGTTCTCAGGCGCGTCGATTGCCCAATATATAAAGTGTCACGGCCGAAAGAATGCAGCCCAATGCTACAAACTCGGCCGTGGTGACCGCTTCTTTGAATACAAAAATACCCAACAGGAAAGTGAGTACAGGACTTAAAAACTGAATGATGCCTAAAACAGTCATCGGCAGACGTTGGGCAGCCAGAGAAAAGAAAATCATGGGCACTGAGGTCACAATCCCCGTTCCCATGAGCGCCCAACTGAGATGTCCGCTGAAACCCTCGATAAAATGATTGAGGTAATAACCTTGAGAGCTCAGCAGGTAAGCCAAGGCGGGACCGGCCATCAAAATATGCTCGATAGCGACACTTTTAAGCGGTTCAATGACAATTTTCTTTTTAATCGCTCCATACGTTGCCCAGGTCGATGACACTAAAAGAGCGATCCAAGGAAAACGATCAAGGCCGGTGATCAACACAGCCACCCCGATCACCGCAAGGCCAATGGCCGCAAGCCGGATTTTGGAGACTTTCTCCGAAAAAATAACGATGCCGATCGCCATGGTGGCTAGCGGCGTCAAAAAAGTTCCAAGGCTTAATTCCACCACTCGTCCTGCGGTGACGCCGACAATATTGATGAGCCAATTGCCCGAAGCGAAAACGGTGGCCAACACAAGCAGCAACGTATTATTCTTCGCGGGCGCTATGAATAGTTGCTTAAGCAAAAGAAGTGTTGAGCCCAACTGTCGCTTGGCTACAAGCAAAAGCAAGACAAAAATTAAGGACCAAACAATGCGGTGAGCCAATATTTCAACGTCACCGGCTTCACTTAAAAATTTCCAATAAAGCGCGATCAGCCCCCAAATACAATAAGCGCCCAGCGCGGCGAACACGCCGAGCGTGAAGCTGTTGTTTTGAGTCTGCGCCATGTTGTCAGTGCCTTATTTCATTTAAAAGACGTTTAATTTGAACTGAAACCGCCATCCCACACCACGTGGCGATAGTTGCTTTGATCCGTGTCGCCTTCCGTTGAAATGCATAGCACGGTGGAGTCATCGTTTAATTGAAGCGTCTCTTTCACGTGCTCGTATTCGGGTTTGCGCAGGCAATCGGCGACAAGACCGAATGTGGAGGCACCGCTTTCGCCTGAGATAACGCGGGGGTCGTTGCCGAGCGGAGCGCCCAGAATTCTCATGCCGTCAGCCGCGACAAAGTCCGGCATGCTCACAAAATAGTCAGCGCACTCTTTAAGAAGATCCCAAGCTACCGTGCACGGCACGCCGCAGCAAAGTCCCGCCATGATGGAGTGTAAATTTCCCTCGTAGGCGTGAATGGCGCCGTCATTAGCCAGAGCGGTTTTATAGAGGCAATTGGCTCCATGAGGCTCAACGATCGTAATAATGGGGCGTTTGTCACCATACAGATTGGCAAAGAAGGCTGCGATGGCGGCCGCCATGGATCCGACGCCCGCCTGTAAAAACACATGAGTCGGACGGACGCCTTGGAGCTGATCAATCATTTCCAAACCTAATGTGAGGTAGCCCTGCATAATACGCAACGGGATATCTTCATAGCCATCCCAGGCGGTGTCTTGAACCAAAATGCCGCCGATTTCTTTAGCTTTTTGAGCGGCCAGTTTCACGGTGTCGTCATAAACGAGCTCGGTGATAGAAGCGTCTGAACCCAACTTCTTAATATTTTCAAGTCGTTCAGCGGCGGTGCCCTTAGGCATCAAAACAATGCTCTTGTGGCCGAGCGTTTGCGCGCTCCAGGCCACTCCGCGTCCATGATTGCCGTCTGTGGCGGTTACAAACGTCAATTGCCCCAGCGCTTCTTTCGCTTTTTCAGTGGTGATTGCATCAAACGATAATTCGTTTAGAGGTAGTTCCAAACGCTCAGCTAACAAGGAGGCCATGCAGTAGGAGCTTCCCAAGGCTTTAAACGCGTTTAAACCGAAACGATAACTTTCGTCTTTGACGAAAATATTTTTGACGCCGAGATGCTGAGCTAATAGAGATAAGGACTTTAGCGGCGTTGGTTTGTAGCCCGCGACCGTCTCATGGTAACGACGAACATTATGAGCCGCCTCGACATTGAAAAGCGGCATCAAAGCTGTACCGCACGGTTGGTTTGATAAGTGAGCGACGAGAATATCATCAGACATCATTAAAGTCCTCAATAAATTAAAGTCGAGTAATTATCGACGCGCAGCCGCTTTAAAGTCAACTGAGTGGTTTGCTAAAATAAAAACAACATTTCAATTTTTACTCAAATTTGGCATGCCTATTCATTCTCATATTATCCGGTCACTCGCTTCTGTCATCAGAAATGAAGAACATCAGCATTCCCTCATACTGATTCAAGGGATGCCGCAAGTCGGCAAAACAACCCTGGCTAAAGAAGTTTTTAGTGATTTAAATTACGTGGACTTAAATGACATCTATCCGCGGAATTTAGCTTTGAGTCAGCCTAAGGATTTTTTCGCTGTTTACGGCAAGCGGCTCATTGTGGACTCCATCCAGAATGCGCCAGAGTTGCTTCAATTTTTGCCGTCTGACGAGGATAGAAAAATTATTTTAGTGGGCTATTTGCCCGGAGAACTCAAAAAGAAACTTCTGCATGACGGCGCGCTCAAAACATACACGCTGTTGCCAATATCTCAGCGTGAATATGCTCGCAAAGATCCCGAACCATTGGGAATAACGCCGGTGCCCGTTCGAATTTCCTATCCTCAACCCGGCTTTTTTGATGTGATACGGAATGGTTTTCTGCCGCGACAAAATTTGTCGCAGTCGATTTCTTCATTTTATGAGGGGTGGCTTGCCCGATTTTTTGCACAACACGTTCGTGACGTGCTTCATGCCTATAAAGAAACGCTCTTTTTCAGTTTCATGAAGGTATTGGCTTTGCACAATATGCAAGAGCTTAATCACTCTAAATTTGCCAAAGAAGCCGGCATCAGCTATGCGACCGCTATTTATTGGACAGAATTCTTGCTCGAAAGCGGCGTGCTTTTAGAAGTTCCTTCTATGCAATTGCCCGAAAGACGACAGGTTAAACGCTCCAAGCTTTGCTACGCGGACACAGGACTTTTGGCTTTTCTATTGGGGTGTGCTTCGGGTGATGAGCTTTATTCTCATCGGTCTTACTTCGGGATGTTGGCGGGCTTCACCGCTTCTGAGATTTTTAAAAATTATGCGGCAATGGGGCAAACCGCTCCCCTCTTCTTTTATCGAGACACCGCGCATAAGCATGTTGATTTGAGTCTTAAAACCGATAAGGGGTGGTTGCCCATTGGTTTTATAAGTCAAAAAGCGGCCACCATGAAAGATACAATTCGCAATGTCGATGTGCTTATTAAAATTGCCGGTCCCTGCCTGGACATTGTATTTGTCTCTGACGGGACACTGGCGGTTGAGTCAACTTCTTATCCAATTGTCGCCGCTACCTTGCTTTAAACCTTGTTAAAATGATCGGCAAATTCAGAAAAGGATCTTGAAAAATGCGCGTTTTACCTCTTATCGCCGCCGTTGGCTTATCGGCCAGTATTCTTTCAGGCTGCGCTCTGCCGGAAAACTACAAAGAAGAGTTGAGCATGAAGCAGCTCGATGCTTCAACCTATGAAATTGAGCTGCAACAACCTTGGCTTGAGCAGGAAGTGATGGTCGGTGAAAACGCCCGTAAAAAAGCAACCGACTTCTGTCTAGAAAGCAACCGCGGCATGCAGCCGCTTCAGGCGATCAGCCGCTCCGCTCAAGAAACCGGTAAAGGCGCTTACGTGAAAATGACCTTCCGCTGCGTGGGCTATGTGAAGGGCCCCAAACGCGAGTACCATCGTCTGGGCTTTTACACCGATGATGAGGCTAGAGAGGAAGCCATCGAAAGAAACCGCGAAGAGTACGGCTATTAGTCTGAGTGGATACTTCAAAACGAGAACAAGTGGATTGCGCGGTTGATGCAATCCACTTGTTTTTTTTGATGATAAGACCTACTTATTTTTCTTTGTTCTAGCTTCTTTTTCTTCGCGCGCTTTTTGAGCCTTTTGCGCTTCAGCCATTTCAATGGCTAACTTGACGTATGTATCCACGGCTTTAGTTCCATACGTGCAGCCCACGCGTTTTGAGAATAAGAAATACAAAGTCCAAAGCGCGGCGTAAAGGCATGAGCGAATAACCGCGTCATTGGCGATGCTCGCATCAAAAATGACCCCTAAAAGTAAAAGCGAAATGGGGCCCACCACCCATAAGATAACGATTGTCTGTTTGACGACCCACGCTTCGCGTTTTCTAGCGATGATCCAGAGGCAATACAGGTACAAGCTGATAATGACAATGGAGGGCGAAATGACCGCCCAATTGATTGTGCCTGCTTGACTCATCAGGTTGACGGAATTGATAGCGTCAATGGCGGTCAGAAGAATTGATAAAACCACCGTGGCCACGAAAACCAGAAGCCAACCGTGAACGCCGTGAGGGAAATAGGGCACAGGATGCGCGGAGGGTTTTGTGCGGGCCAATATGTATATGAAATACGTGGGACAGGCGGTCAGAACCGCCAAAATCCCAATCACCATTAATACTTCAAAAGTAAAGAAATTACTGAGCATGATCGTTAAGAGGTCGAAGATTTAGTTGTCTCTGCTTTTTTGCCGCTGCGCTTAATCTTTAAATTTTCACAATTATGGCAGCAGGCGCCGCTATTGAGTCCTTCAATAATGCCGCATGGTTCCCCGTTTGCATGGTTGCCATGGCAACATAGCGACAATAGCCCCAGGTGCTGACGCAATTCTTTGAGCGCGTTGATTTGCTCATCGATTTTTTTCATGTGACGCGTGATGATTTCCTGCACTTTGCAGGCCTCTTCATTTCGTCTGGCGCCGACGTCACTTAATAATTTGATGTCTTCCAGACTCATGTCCAGGCTTCTGCAATGACGAATGAATTGCAGACGCTTCAAATGACTGTCCGTGTAGGAACGATAGTTATTCATTGAGCGGGCGGCTTTTGGTATCAAGCCTTCATTTTCATAAAAACGAATGGTTTCGACCGCCACTCCGGATAGTTTGGATAATTCCCCTATTCTCATAATATGGATCCGAATAAAACTTCGCTGTACTTTAGCACAAACCCTGTATTCTTTACAGGGATTGAAAGGACTCGATCTTTATTTGTTTAATTTTAATAGTAATAAGATATTAAATAAATAGTATATAAATATTAAAATAATTGAGAATAAAAATGGGCAGTCATTTATGACTGCCCAAGAGAATTTAAGATTAATGTTTTAAAGGTTCAGCGTTACTTCTTAACTTTTACCGTATCGAATGCTGTCAGGCGGTCTCCGCCATCACGGGTATAAAGGTAGGTGTCATAGACAGCGCCCGGCACCATGAATTTAGCCAAATCCTTTTGTACAAAAGTCATGACCATATCTTTTTTCCCGTCTTGGTTAAGGTCAACGGCTTCATAACCGACAGGCTTAGCCAAATCACTCATCAAGGCCTTGTCATGGCTTGCACGGCTGATACCGGCGAAGGTCTTTTCACGATCAATCTTGGTTGCATCCAAGTCTTCATCGCTCAAAAGCACAATTTTCACTGTGGAAGAGCTCTTCGGATCGATAGAATCGGCGAGAATCACGATCTTGTGCGGGGCGATTTCATCCAAATGAGCCTGGATTGCCCCTTGAGCTTCTGTAAGCTTCGCAACGTTATAACGATGCAAAATGGCAAGCGCATGATCCTTTGAAACCGATAAAGCGGCTCGAGCTTGAGCTTCTATCCTCGCTTTTTCCTCGGCCCACTTTTCTTCCAAGCTCTTAATGAGCTTCTGATTATCCTTAAAGTCATCACGTTGATAATCGATCACGTTGGAATTGTTCACGAAGGTAATCGAAGCATATTCGGGATGATAGTCAAAGCGAGAGGCTTGGGCATGGAAGTGTTCCTTCGTGGCTGTAGCAGCGCTCATGAAACTTTGATTTTCAGCCGGACGGGCTAACGGATAAGAAGGAATAAAGGGTGTTTCACACGGACGAGCCAATGCGCGATAGCTTGCAATCAATTCAGGTTCAGCGGCAATATCAAAGACAACACCTTCGTGAGTGGCTGTGCGGCACGGACCGAAACTGAGATGGTGATACCAACCGTCATCGTCGCCGATTTCTTCCTCGTGAGCACGAATAATGTTTTCTACGTCTTCAATGCTGAATTTGCGATCGGCAACGACAGAGTACGGGAATTGATCAGCATCCGTAATTTTTTCACCCGTAATGTATTCCCAGGCAATTTGGTTACGGCGGAAATTGTATTCTGCTGTGCGTTTAGCCAAAGGTTGAACGGCTTCGCGGAAGTTGAAGTCGCTGTAATCACCGGCCTTGGCGGGTTTGTAGTGACCGGTTTTGATCAGGCGTTCAATAAGGCCCGGCGAGACAACCACGTTTTCCGTATCGGTGACATCAACCGCTCCTAACATGAAGTTGTTGGGGATATACACCACTTCATTGTCTTGGATCTTCCGGGCAATCCACATATTGCCTTTGTGAATTGCGATTTGCCAAGCTTCTTTGGCATCAGCAATGGTGTATGTTCTGCCTTCAGCGTTGTAGCCGTACTTAGCCAAGAGGTCAGCAGCAATGTCAATAGCTTCGCGAGCTGAGTGGGCACGTTCCGCGAGCAATCTACGGATACCGTAGCCGATACCGCCGTTCGTTAATTTTTGATCTTTTTCAAAAATCATGGAACAGTTGTTCGAAACAATCACAACACCTGCTTCATTGACAAAGCCATCAGAGAAGGATTGCCCTTTGGTAGAAAGCGTTTGAGACCAATAAAAGCCCAGCGTTTCGCGAACTTGAGGAATTTTGGCTGCAGTCGGCTCATAGGTAATCATCTCGCCAGCCTTATGTTTGGCAGGAGGCACCCAGTATTGAGCATTCATAATGCGGCCGCCGTTGTCTTCATTGTGGCCGACTAAAATTTTGCCGGTTTCAGAGACGGCTTTGCCGACAATCACCGTCGAGCAAGCTTGAGCGGCAAAAGGTAAAGACAAGAAAGCGCCGGATATAGCGCAAGTGATCAAAGAAGCGCGAAGATTCATAATGAGACCTCGAGAGAAAATGAGCCAAGAAATTAGCTCCGTTTTTATTATCCTACTGTGAAAATGGAACGCTCTTAAATTGCTCTAAAAGAATAACTATTATGAAAATTCAACATATAGACTCTTGATTTGATAAATGATTCTAGTGATAGCCTCTGGAAAAGCTTTGCAAGATCAAGAAGTTAAGGTGATTGATTATAATTTGCTATGATCATGCGACTGGTGATCCGATGTATGAAGGATTTGTCAATGATAAGACAGCGTTGCAGCTAGCCTTATTGCAAATATAGGTAGTCGGTTACGATTTGGTGGATCTAGTTTAGTGACCTTTTTGTTTAGACTCTTTAGAAATGCGTTTTCCATTATGGGGCAAGTGCTTCTGGACCAAAAATCACTGTGTCATTTCTGTCGGCGACGGTGCTACAACCGCAATCATCGAACAAGTCATCAGGAATCAACGACCGAACTAACATTCAGTCGGCCGCTATCCATCCCCGCGCTTGCGCACGGGGAATTCCGCGGCATTCGTTAAAAATTCAAAGTTTCCATATCATTCAAGATATGCAGATTTTGCAGATTTTTTTCTTTAGCAAAGATTCGGAGTGACTCTCGAGAAACCGTGGCGTGAGAAACACCGTCAACGTGTGTGGCAATCACTTCCTTTTGCGGGAAGTCCTGCATCAAAGCCCAAACATCATACTCATTCATGATGAGCGCATGACCTTTTGGCGCTTGGGCGCCGGCGGCATTCACGGCTATGACTGAGGGGCTGTACTGACGTATCGTTTTGACAACACCTTCATAATAAATTGTGTCTCCGGCTAAATAG
>DVMY01000061.1 GCA_018714755.1 Candidatus Aphodousia faecigallinarum
GATCGCCTAGATGGCGCGAACCTCTGACCATGGCCAAATTCACGCAAACGCTATTGCCCTGAACAGCCACTGTGATGATATCGGCATCAACATCCCCACCGGTTGTCTCGACCGTTTGCCGATGAAGCACATTGGAGAGTGCGGCAATCTGATCGCGCACGGCGGCCGCCTTTTCAAACTCGAGCTTATCTGAAAATTGCAGCATTCGAGCCTGCATTTCCCGCATTAAATCTTCAGACTTGCCGTCCAGGAACTGTTCGGCTCGATGGACATCACGAGCGTAATCCTCCTGAGAGATCGCGCCCACACATGGACCTGAACAACGTCCGATTTGCGCCAAAAGACACGCACGTGAGCGATTTTTAAAGACGGGATTTTCACAAGTGCGAAGCTTGAAGACCTTCTGCAGAATCTGAATGGCCTCTTTCACGCTTTGTGAATTGGGATAAGGGCCGTAGAAGCGGCTTTTCTTATCGACTCCGCCCCTGTAATAAGACACCCGAGGGAAATCCTCTCCGCTAATTTTCAGGTAGGGGTAACTTTTATCGTCCCGAAAAAGGATGTTGTATTTAGGCGATAGTGTTTTAATAAGATTGTTTTCAAGCAACAGCGCCTCGGCCTCAGAGCGAGTCACAGTCGTTTCCAGACGAGCGATCTGACTCACCATGATCGCGATTCGCGGGCTTAAGTCCTTTTTTTGAAAATAGCTGGAAACTCGGCGCTTTAAATCCCTTGCTTTCCCGACGTAGAGACAATTGCCGGCTTCATCAAAGTAACGGTACACACCGGGCAGCCCCGGTAAATTTTGAAGAATCGGTTTGGCATCAAACGCCATTTTTTGCTCGCTTCGCTTACACTATTTGCCTTGAATGCGAACATTGTAATTGTTTGGAATCACTGTGCAAACCGAACACTCGAATCAAACCATCGATATCTTTTGCCGCGTCATTGATAATTTCGGAGACGCGGGTGTGATGTGGCGCTTGGCTCGGGCCATGCGAGATGAGGGCTTTTCAGTGAGGCTCATTATTGATGAGCCTGAGACGCTTAAACACTTAGCGGGGGTGAATCCTCAAACGCCCGTTTCTGAAATCGGCCGAGCCGAACAAATAAACGTTTGCCTGTGGGAGAAAAGCTGGGACGAGGGGTCTTGCCCGCTCGATGTCGCCGATGTCGTCATTGAAGGTTTTGCCTGCAGGTTGCCTGCCGCCTACCAGGCGAAAATGCCGCAAGTCTTACCCAAGTGGTTCAACATTGACTACTTTAGCGCCGAAGACTGGATTGAAGAGTGTCACTTGGTCCCATCCATTGATCCCGCAAGCGGCATCGTCAAAATCAATTATTTCCCGGGCGTGACCGAGCGCTCCGGCTCTCTGATCATTGAACAAAATTACGAAGAACTTGAGCGTCTTTTCAAAAGGAATCTCCGACGAGACGATCACACCGTTCGCGTTTTGTATTTCGGCTACCCTTATGGTCCCATCGAGAAAATCGCCGTGGCGTTTGAAAGCGCACCGCACTCTATTCATGTCAGCGCCGCCCGGTGCCCGGCAGGCGATCTTCTCATTGATAAACTGAATGCTCAAAATTGTTCCCATGTCAGGTGCGAGCGCCTGCCTTTTGTCGCTCAAAAAGACTTCGATCGCTTACTCTGGTCAAACGACATTGCCTTTATCCGGGGTGAAGACAGCGCGGCGCGAGCCATGATCGCGGGCACTCCCTTTTTGTGGCACATTTATCACCAGGATGAAAACGCACACATGGTGAAACTTCAAGCGCTTGAGGATCGAATCAAACCTTTCTTTAAAGATCCAGAACTTTTTGAACAATGGAGTCAACTTCAAGAGGCGATGAATAATGGGGAATTTGACGCGATGCTTTTTCGTCAACTCATTGAAAATCACTCCTCCTGGAAAGAAGCAAGCCTTGGTTTTGCTCGACACATTCGCTCTTTGGGATCGTTAAACAAAAAACTTTCGCAATTGATAAAAAACGGATAAAATGGTGCGTTTTCGCCAAGAAGCGAAAAGAGAAACGTTTCTTTGGGGTTTATCCCCTCTATCAATTTTTAAAGAATTCCGATCCATCTACTGACAGGGTCGCTCCCGTGTACCGGTGGACTGATCGTTGAATTCAAAAGGAAGAATCAAAGATGAAGATTGCACAAGAACTGCGCGCCGGCAACGTGGTGATGATCGGCAAGGATCCGATGGTTGTGTTGAAGGCTGAATACTCCAAGAGCGGCCGTAACGCCTCTGTCGTTAAGATGAAGTTGAAGAACTTGCTCACCGGCGCCGGCACTGAAACTGTCTATCGCGCCGACGACAAGTTCGAAGACCTCGTGCTCGATCGCAAGGAAGTGACCTACAGCTACTTTGCTGATCCGCACTATGTTTGGATGGACTCCGAATACAACCAATACGAAGTTGAAGCCGACGTGATGGAAGACGCCTTGAAGTACCTCGAAGACGGCATGCCCGCCGAAGTGGTCTTCTACGAAGGCCGCGCCATCAGCGTGGAATTGCCCACGATTCTCGTGCGTGAAGTTGAATACACCGAACCGGCTGTCAAGGGTGACACGTCCGGCAAGGTGATGAAACCCGCTCGCTTGACGACCGGCTATGTCCTTCAAGTCCCCGCTTTCGTTGAAACGGGCGACAAGATCGAAGTGGACACCCGCACGGGCGAATATCGCTCCCGCGTGAAGTAATCCACCGCTAAAGGCTTCTGTAAACCCCGGAGACAAAAATCCGGGGTTTATTTTTCCCTCCGCATCCATACAAATAGCCACAAAATTTTGCACTATTTCAAAATAGCCTTTCGCTACAATTAGTCAGGCTTTAGATTTTTTTTCTGACTATGAAGCGACTCCTCAATTTCGGCTCGATCAATATTGATTACGTCTATCAGGTTTCTCATTTTCTCAGAGCAGGTGAAACGCTTGAAGCCTCGCAAAGAGAAATATTCATGGGCGGCAAAGGGCTTAATCAAACAATCGCGGCTCTAAGAAGCGGACTTGCCGTGAGCCACGCCGGAGTCTTGGGCACCGACGGCCAATTTCTTTTCGACTTTATTGAAAAGGCAGGAGTCGATACCGCTCACTTGAAAATAACCAATACCGCCGCAAGCGGCCACACCGTCATACAAGTGACACCCGAGGCGGAAAACGCCATCTTATATTTTGCGGGAACCAATCACCTTCTGAGTGAAGAAGCCATCACAAACGCTTTAAATGAACTCAAACCCGGTGATTTTGTGCTCACGCAAAACGAAATGAATAACGTCGCCTTTATTCTTAAAGAAGCCAAGGCTCGAGGACTTATGACGGTTTTTAATCCCGCGCCCTATACACGTGAGGTTCTGTCCTATCCTCTCGATTGCGTGGATGCATTCATTGTCAACGAAACGGAAGCTCAAGGCATCGTCAATACCGATCAGACCGACGAAGATTATCTGCTCGATCAATTGCGACGCCTCTATCCAAACGCGCTCTTATTTCTCACACTCGGCGTTCGCGGTATGAGCTGCGACCTACCGGGAACGGTCCCTCTTCGATTGAGTTTTGATGCTTATCGCGTGAAAGCTGTTGACACAACGGGCGCGGGCGACACGTTTGTGGGCTATGCTCTTCGGGCCATCATGGCTTATTTTGAAGGGTGCGAGCTCGAACCATTTAAAAATCTCCTCAATGAAGCCATGCTGGC
>DVMY01000062.1 GCA_018714755.1 Candidatus Aphodousia faecigallinarum
GCCAAATCCAGTCTCACCGCATATTTTTTTTCTATTGCTTCTCGATCACTCGCCTCTTTGAGTAAGAGTCGAATCTTTCCCGCCTGAGGAACCGCATCCAGCACTTCTTCAATGTCATCGAGTAAAAGCGCTTGAAGCTCACGCATCTTTTCACCACGAGGCACCAGCAGATTAAAACATAACCCTTGAGCCAACCGTGCAATTGCCTCAGGGCTATCATGCAGAACCACTTCCCCGTTTTCTATGATCACCACATCATCACACAAAGAGGCTTCATCCATATAAGTGGTGGCCACAACAATGGTCATATCCCCGGATTTCACACTATCCTTGAGAATAGTCCACAGCTCTTTTCTTGAAAGGGGATCCACGCCTACGGTTGGCTCATCCAAAAGAAGTATTTGAGGACGATTCAAAAGCGCGCATGCTAGACCCAGTTTTTGCTTCATGCCGCCTGAGAGCTTGCCAGCAGGCCGATCGGTAAAGGCCGAAAGACCGGTCATCTTTAAAAGTTGCTCAAACCTATTTTTTCTTTCTATATCACTCAACCCAAATAAGTCGGCATACAGCGTTAAATTTTCTCCGACGCTGAGGTCGGTGTAGAGCCCGAACTGTTGGGGCATATAACCGCAAAGCGTTTGCAATTGGTTAAGTTCTTGAGTGTAAAGTTCGCGTCCAAAAAATTGAACTGAGCCTTCCTGTGGTTTAAGCAGTCCCGCCATCACACGCATTAAAGTGGTTTTGCCGGCTCCATCGGCGCCCACCAAAGCGATAAGCTGCCCTTTTTTGAACTCTGCGCTCACAGCGTTCAAAATCGGATTTCCCGCCCCTGTTTCGAAGCGACTCACCGAATGAAGAGAAATGGCAACCGGAGCAGACATCGCTTTTCCTATTTGACAAGACGAGCGGTCACAGGCATGCCCAAACGCAGCTCACCCTGTGGATCACTAACCGTTAAACGCACCTCATAGACCAAATGGGTGCGAATCGCTTCTGTTTGGACAGTCTTTGGCGTGAACTCCGCCACGGACGAAATAAAGCCCACCGTCGCCTCAAACGTTTTTTCAGGGAAACTGTCAACCGTAAGAACCACCTTTTGTCCCATCGTGATTTGCCCTAAATTCGGCTCATCAATATAGACGCGAGCCCACAAGGGATTCATCAGAGCCATTTCATAAACCGGGCTCGTCGCATTGACCATATCCCCGGGTTCCTTCAGACGGGAACGAATAACACCGTCGGCGGGGGCGTATAAAGCGCAATTATTTAACGCTCGCTGCGCATCAGCCAATTGTGTCTGAGTTTGTTTTACCGTGGCTCGAGCCACTTCAATTTCCTCTGCGCGGGTGCCTGCCAAAAGCATTTCAAGCGTTCGCTTGGCCTCGTCTCTGGCGGCCTTGTCAGCGCTCGCTTTATAGCAGGCCTGATCTCGCGCCAAGGCGCTGGAGGCTTGCCCCATCGCCTTATGTCGTTTGCAGGTTTTGTCCGAGAGCACCAAGTTCGCCTCGGCCGCTTTTAAACGCGCCCGAGCCACATCAATTTCCTCGCTTCTGGAACCCGCCAAAAGAAGCGCCAATTGCGCTTCTGCCACCGCCACTTGAGAGGCGGCTTGATCGCGGGCGATTCGATAGCGGGAATCATCCAAAGTCGCGATGATTTCGCCCGCTTTAATGGCGCTGCCTTCCTCAAAGCGAACAGATTTCAAACGCCCCGACTCCTCAAAGGCTAAATCCACCGTTCGCATGTCGATGCTACCATAGAGCGTCAACACTTCATCTTTTTTGATAAGCTGCTCGGACACTAGCCAGCTTGCTGTAAGCCCTAACATTACAGCTACCCCAAGCAGCGCCAATTTCTTGGATCGAATCATCATAAGCGATCTTTTTAAAATTCAAATTTCAATTTAAATTATATAAGAAATATCGGCTTGTTGAGACAAAAAAATTCCCGCCAGGAGCAGAAATTTTCTTGGTTGAAAACCTGACTTACCGGTTCACTAGTTCCTTGAGGACTTGATTCACGTTAAGCCCGCTTTTTTGAGAAATCCATTTATTTTCAATATATTAATCTATATTTATTTGTTTGTTGTTATGAATGGGCCATATCTCAAACTTATTCGTTTTAAGGATTCTGACAACTGCTAACAAATTCGGGGCAACTGTTCGCCATTGAGCCAATCAACACTGCGTTGTCCGCCCAGCAGCGTTTCCATTTCAACACATCCGGCACTCTCTGCTGTCACTTCGCCGATAATACAAGCCTCTTGGCCACGAGGATCCGATTTCATAGCCTGCAGGACTTTTAGACTTTCCTCTTTACGACAAATTACAATCACTTTTCCTTCGTTAGCGACAAAAAGAGGATCTAACCCAAGAAATTCGCAAGCGGCCGCAACAGCGGGCTTAACCGGAATCTTTTCTTCTTGCAAATAAATGCCAACACCGCTTTGGTGAGCAATTTCATTGAGAGTGGCAGCCAATCCTCCACGGGTTGGATCTCGCAGAACATGCACATCTGGTGTGACATTGAGAATCGATTCGATTAATCCGTTCAAGGGGGCTGTGTCGCTTTCAATTTCAGTTAAAAACGACATATTTTCTCTTTTGGAAAGGATAGCCGTGCCGTGGTCACCCATTGATCCAGAAATGATCACTACGTCCCCCGGTTGGGCATTTCGACCTGATATGGGAAATTCCGTTAACTTTTCACCGATACCGGTTGTAGAAATATAAATACCGTCACCATGACCTTTTTCAACGACTTTAGTGTCTCCGGTAACGATGGCAACGTTTGCTTCTTTCGCAGCATCGGCCATTGATTGTGCGATCCGGTCAAGTTTACAGAGTTCAAAACCTTCTTCCAAAATAAAACTTGCCGCAATGTAGAGAGGCTTTGCTCCACACATGGCGACATCGTTGACTGTTCCGCAAATGGCCAGGCGTCCGATATCTCCTCCCGGAAAAAATAGAGGTGAAATGACATGAGCATCGCATGATACGGCGATTGGTTTGTGAAGACTGGGTAAAACAGCACCATCATGTCCTTCGTCAAGCCATTGATTGGTGAAATGTCGGGAGAAAATTTCTTCAATCAATTGAGCACTGGCAAGTCCTCCTGCGCCATGAGTCATTTCAATGCGGCCGTGACGCAGATCCAATCGACGAACATAATCGGGTTTGACAGAAGACATTATTTATTCCTCAGTGTTTGGAACTGTTTTATGTTTGGGAGCATAGCGCCAGTAAGCGGCGCAGGCTCCTTCAGAACTGACCATGCAAGCCCCCATTGGATGAGCAGGGGTACAAACCGTGCCGAAAAGCTTGCAGTCGAACGGCTCCTTTTCCCCTCTGAGAATAGCGCCGCAGGCACAGGCTCTGTTATCCGGGCTATGTCGTTCAGGCATTTGAAAGCGTTTTTCTGCATCAAATTGCGAGTATCTTTCACGCAGTTTAAGAGCCGAAAAGGGAACATAGCCCAAGCCGCGCCATTCAAAAGAATCTCTTAACTCAAAAATCTCATTCATTAAGTCGATAGCTAGTCGATTACCCTCACGGGAGACCGCTCGTGTGAATTCATTTTCCACTTCATGTCGTCCCTCGTTGACTTGCCGGATCATCATCAAAATCGCCAAAAGCATATCAAGCGGTTCAAAGCCGGCAATGACCACCGGTTTTTCCCATTTTGCGGAAAAAGGTTCATAAGCTTTTGAACCGATAACCGTGGAAACATGAGCGGGGCCGACAAGTCCGTCAAGCTGTGGAGCGCGGCTTTCTTCTTGAGCAGTCCTTAAGATATGTTCCATCGCGGCAGGCGTGAGGACATGATTGACGAAAACCGAGAAATTATTAAGTTCGAGACGCTCGGCAATTTGAATAGCAACGGCAGTGGGCGGAGTGGTGGTTTCAAATCCAATGGCAAAAAAGACGACTTCTTTGTCTGGATTGGCTTTCGCTATGTTGATCGCGTCCATTGGTGAGTAAACCATGCGGACATCACCGCCCAGTGAGCGGCAATTGAAAAGCGATTGTCCTTTTGATGTTGGTACTCGGAGCGTATCAGCGTATGTGCACAAAATCACTTTTTCGCTTAAAGCTAAATCAATAGCCATTTCAATGCGACCAACCGGTAACACGCAGACCGGGCAGCCCGGGCCGTGAATCATTTTTACGTTGTCTGGCAAAAGATCCGTTAATCCCCAGCGTGACAGAACGTGGGTGTGGCCGCCGCAAAATTCCATAAAGCGATAAGAGCGGGCGGGCATTACCTTTTTAGCAATTTCATTGCTTAACGCTTTTGCCTTATCACGATCGCGATATTCACTGATGTATTGCATAAGCTTAGGCTTTAGCCTCCGAAGGTAATGCATTCAATATTTCCATGGTTTTTCGGGCTTCTTCTTCATCAATGCGGTTTAGTGCGAAACCAACATGGACAATAACCCATTCTTGTTCTCGGGGAGAGTCAATCAAGGAAACATTGACTTCTTTTTCAATACCATTGAAATCGCATAAAGCAGTTTCATTGTTTATCAGTTTGGTGATCTTTGCAGGCACTGCCAAACACATATTTACCTCAATATAAGTTACAAGTCACCGGAGAACTCATATTTTTCAGCACCGCTTTCTACCATTAGGTGCGATAGCCAAACTTGTCCCAAAGCTATGCCTCCGTCACCGGTCGGTACCTTTTGCGGGAAATAGCTCTCGATAGAGAGTTTCCCAAGCTCTCGGATTAAAGCGGCGGTCAACAGTCTGTTGGCCATGCAGCCTCCTGTCAGCATAACGGGGCCTTTGTATTGAAGACGCTCACAGGCCTGGTACACAAGCTGCGTAAGTCCCAATGCCAGGGTTGCATGGAAATCAGCGGCCAATTGTGACACCTTATCAGCAGATAGTTTCCGTCCTGCCTGAATAACTTCTTCAAAAAACGGTAGGAAACTAATTCGATGATTTTGGATGGTAAATCCCTTTTTATGCGCTTGAGGCTTCATCGTGCTCGCAACGCTCTCGAGCAACATCGCTGCCCTTGCATCATCATGCTGAACATCACACAGGCCAAGCAATGCAGCCATGGCATCAAAAAGTCTTCCAGCGGAGGTGGTCAAAGGCGAAAGCTGAGAATTTTTGACAAGTTGGGCGAAATATTTAACATTGGGCAACCTCGGAAAATACTTTTCAATCAGCTCCTCTTTACCTAAAAGAGTCAGCACACAGGCGCCCATTCTTTGAGGTTCATGGGCGGCTTTATCGCCACCGGGTAACGGAAACGCTTCAAGAGCGCCCAAACGGTAGAAATTAGAAGCCCCTACTAACAACAGCTCTCCACCCCAAGCTTCATCATTGGGTCCGAGTCCCACACCGTCCAACGCCAATCCGACAGTCGCTTCTTTTCGATTGATTTCAGCCATGGCTGCGCCGATGTGGGCTGCATGATGGTAGATAGGAACAAAAAGAGCTTCATGTTGCTTGGCAACGCGGGCCGCCAATCTTGTGCTGGGAAAATCCGGATGAGCATCAGCAGCAACAATTCTGGGTTTAATTTCGTAGAGATGGGCTAGGTGCGCAATTGCATCTCTGTAGGCTTGGTCAGTTTGGCTGTTTTCTAAATCACCGATGTGCTGAGTAAGAAAAACATCTTTATCGCGGGCGAGCGCAGCGGTATTTTTAAGGTAAGCGCCTGCGGCTAATGTCGGTTTCAAATCGGTTTCTAACTTGATGGCTTCTGGAGCATATCCTCTTGAGCGTCTAATAAAAATAGGGGTTTCACCGATCAAGCGTACGACAGAATCATCACACCGAACAAGAATATCCCGATTGTGCAGCAGTAAAAAGTCCGCGATGCCTGAGAGTTTGGAGTGCGCCTCATCATTATCGGTGACCAGCGGTTCACCGGAACGGTTTGCTGACGTCATGACCAGCACGGCATCCAAACACAAATTGTCCGTCCAGTGTGCTCCGTCCGGTTTACCGGCCAGGGAATGGAAAAGCAGCCAATGCACAGGGGTGTATGGAAGCATGATGCCTATGTCACTTAACCCGTCAGCAATTCCTTTGAGTGAGTGTTGATCTTTTCTGGGTAAAAGAGTGATCGGACGGGCAGAGCTCTCCAACACCAGCCGAGCTTTAGGGCTGACATGGGTATAAATACTCGCACTGATGGCGTTGACCATCATAACCGCCAGCGCTTTTTCGTCACGTCCTTTGCGTTGTCTAAGTTCTGCAACAGCACGAGGATTTTTGGCGTCACAAACTAAATGGAAACCACCCAGTCCTTTTACGGCAACAATTTTCCCGTCTTTAATGGCATCAACGGCCAGATCAATCGGATCTCCGTCCATTGTGTGGCCTCCTATGTCTTCAAACCATAGGTGAGGCCCACAAACCGGACAGGCATTGGGTTGAGCATGAAAACGTCTGTCAAGAGGGTTTTTGTACTCTGACAAACATTGTTCACACATCTTGAAAGGAGCCATTGTCGTTTGCGGCCTATCGTACGGAAGGTGCTTTGTGATTGTGAAACGAGGACCGCAGTGCATGCAATTGGTAAAGGCATAACGATAACGTCTATTGCTAGGCGTAAACATATCTTGAAGACATGCTTTGCATGTTGCAGCATCAGCGGTAATTGCGGTATTGACCTTGCCTTCCTGGCTTTCAGTGATTGTGAAATCGGTATAGCCTTTAAGAGCCACATCGGAAGGATGAATGAAATCAATTCGAGCCAAAGGTGGTTTCTGTTCCCGCAAAAGTGTCGGAAAACGAGAAACCTGATCCGCATCACCTTCCAAGACAACCCCGACACCTTCAGCATCGTTGAAAACTTCGCCTTTCAGTCCGAGTTCAGTCGCGATTCGGTAAACAGTGGGTCGAAATCCGACTCCCTGAACAAGTCCGTTAATACGAAAAAATTTCGCAATCATACTGAACTCTATCTCAAAGGGCAGCCAATGTTTTCTGGGCGTTTAGCCACATAATCCATTTTTCAAGTCCCTCGCCCTTAGTTGCAGAAACTCTCAAAATCTGGATTTTCGGATTGACCCTTCGGGCATATTCTTCGCAAGCTTCAATGTTGAAATTAACATACGGCAAAAGATCAATCTTATTGATGATCATGACATCTGAGACGCGGAACATGTCCGGATATTTCAAAGGCTTGTCTTCACCCTCGGTTACCGACAAAATCACGACTTTATGAGCTTCTCCCAAATCAAATTCCGCCGGACATACTAAGTTACCGACATTTTCAATGAAGAGCACACTGTTGTCGCTCAACTCCATGTGACTTAATGCGTGTCGGATCATTTCCGCATCCAAGTGACATCCTTTCCCCGTATTGATCTGATGAGCGATTGCACCGGTTTGGCGAATTCTGTCAGCGTCATTGCTGGTTTGTTGGTCGCCTTCAATTACGCTAATGGAAAGATCATCCTTTGCCGCTTTAATCGTCGCACAGAGCAATTCCGTTTTTCCGGAACCGGGACTGGAGACAAAATTAAGCGCCAAGATACGCTTTTGCCTAAAGTACTTTCTGTTATCGTTGGCTGTGGCGTTATTACGGGCAAGGATATCTTCTTCGATACTAATGGCGCGCTCTGCCGATATCGCTGAATCGTGTGAATGAGCGGGGCCATGGGAATGCTCATGATGATGTCCGTGATCCTCATGAGTGTGGGTGACCAGATTGCCGTTTTCATCCACATGTGTGTGGGTGTGAGTATGATTGCCTCCGCAGCCGCAAGTCGTACACATAAAATTTCTCCTTACCAAATTCTTTCATTGAGAGTCATCGGCAATAATGTCGATGACCTTAAGTTCTGTTCCGCCCGTTGCCGTTAAATGGAAGCCGCCGCAAATCGGGCAGGCCTCGCCGTATCGCTTCAAAGAAACGGTTTGAGCACAGTCCATACACCAAGCTTTGCCGGGCGGTTGCTCAATGATGAGTTGTGCGTTTTGTGCGCACCCCTGTCGAGTGACCGATTGCCAAGCAAAACGTAAACAGTCAATGTCAACACCGGCCAACTCACCAACTGCAATCCGCACGCTTTTTACTCGGTTGACGTTACTGAATTTGGCCGTGCGTTCAACAATCTCAATGATGCCCTCTGCAATAGATAGCTCGTGCATCAACCCTCCTTTTGTGGCCACTTGACATCTATCTTTGTGCAGGGATCAAATGCGCAGGCAATCAGATTTAATCCGGTGATTACCGATTTGACCGCATTTGATTTTTCTCTAATAAATAGATTCATTGCATCGACCATTGGACTTTCTTCCTGAAATGCCCATTCTGTCGGCGCCACAATATGAAAGCGCATTTTGTTATTTTCAATTTGAAGAAAATGCATCAAAGTGCCGCGAGCGGTTTCAACGAGACCGACTCCCCAATTATTCCCCAGATTAATGCTTCTAGCGGTAAAGGGAGAGGAAAGACCGGAGGCAAAATTTTTTAATTCTTCCAATCTTGCGAGTACCAGGTCTCGGATTGAAAAAGGATCTCTTCTGCCTTGATCCGATTGACTGCGGCAACGAGCCAGTGCACCGGGTATACGAGCGCCGACCAGTTGCGGCGACAGAGCCCATTCAGGATACTCTTGGAGAATACTCAGAAATAGTTTGAGGATTTCCCGATTGCTGATTTCTTCGGCAAAGAGTAACCCTTTGCCATCCAATTGGATATTGTCGAATCGTTCAAACGTGTGCTTGATTGCACCAATGGCTTTCTTTTCGCGAGTAAACCATAAGATAATAAGAGCCTTTAAATCTTCGTTGAAAGACTCAAGGGAGGCCTTGTCAACGGAGGCACTTTTTGACAGATCCCATAACCGGGCTCTTAATTCTCCAAGCGTTTTTAAACATTCCTGACTGACTTTGCCGTGAATCATGAACGGCTGCAAATCCATGCTTAATACACGGACGGTTTCTAAGATGGCTTCTGCCGTAACCAAACTCTGAATATTTGTATCGCAAAGCGAAAATCCTTGATTGGGATTGTGGTGAGTGATTGCGTGTTGAGCCGCTTTAAAAGCACTAACCTGAGCAATAGGGCATAACCCGAGAAGTGCGCGAAGAATTTCTGCCGCTTTCTCGACTCCAAGGCTTTCCGCTGTTTGCGCAATAACCCTAGTGCGATGGTTGTGAAGTTCTACCTTCAAACCATTTTTTTCTTCGTGAACAATCAAAGAAACGGAGGAGAAATCAGGCTTTATCATTTGCGATCTTCTCCTTATTGAAAGTGGTGAAAAAATCTCGACGAGACAAATTTTCGGGAATGGCACTGCCAGTGCTGTGCGTTGTATGGGAACAATCGCTTTCGGGTGTAAGCATCAACATCAAAGCGCGGGCGGCAAAAGCCTCTGCACTTCGTTGATTGAAAAGAGGATCAACCGGACTCATCAGAGAGCATGAGAGAAATTTTCCCAGTCTGTCGCTAGCCATTCCTAGAAAGCTGAAGGCTCCCGCAGGCAAAGTCATCGACAGTATTTTTCCAACTTGAATCTCCGGCCAGTTGCTTCTATTACCTTGCGCAAGAACCACCAAAATGGACCATGGAGTAACGATGGCACCGATCCAGTGTTTTTTGAAGTTTTGAAAACCGATCGCACGCACATGCAGTCCATTATGACAAATGGGCAAACCTTTCATGTGATTGTTGAAAATGAGCCGGAACTCGGCTTCAAAATCAGAGGCTGGGCAACGGTTAATATTGATCACTTTTCACCTTTAGCAGCATACGAGTTCAGCGTACACTTAAATAGACTGAAAAATGTGAATAAAATCGTACCGTTTTGGCTATTTTTGCGAAAGTTTTATCAAAAAATAAGCTTTTTAAATACAGTTATAGCAAAATAAGCAAAATATACCTCTTTAGTGTAATGAAAGAAGTCGTTTGCGTCTAAGTATTCGAGTTTTCATACCATACAATCTAAATTAAGAACGCGAGAGCGTGCAATAAAGCGAGCCTATTTTCGTTTGGCTGGACTCCATGCGAAATAAAAGGCTAAGGAGAATCCCCTTATGTTTGAAACTCAATATGAAGCGTTGCGGCGCCAAGGTGTTAGCCGCCGCAGTTTTTTGCAATTTTGCTCGCTGACAGCCGCCAGTTTGGGATTGGGAAGTGCGGGAGCTCAAGAGATTGCTCAAGCCATTGAAACCAAGCCTAGGATGCCGGTTGTATGGTTACACGGCTTGGAGTGCACCTGTTGCACGGAGTCGTTTATCCGCTCTTACCATCCGGTGGCCAAGGATTTGGTGTTGTCCATGATTTCGCTTGACTATGACGACACTATTATGGCTGCCGCCGGACACCAAGCCGAGGCGGCACTTGAAGAAACCATTACCAAATACAAAGGCAATTACATTTTGGCCGTTGAAGGCAACGTGCCTTTGAATGATGATGGGGTTAACTGCATTCCTGCGGGAGAAACTTTCCTGCAAAAAATTAAACACGTGGCCGCCGGAGCCAAAGCCGTTATCGGTTGGGGATCATGCGCCGCATGGGGATGTGTACAGGCGGCCAAACCGAATCCGACGCATTCTGTTCCCATTACAGAAATCATTACGGATAAGCCTATCGTGCTTGTCCCGGGTTGCCCACCAATTCCTGAGGTGATGACAGCCGTTGTGACTTATATTCTTACCTACGATCGCATTCCGCCGCTTGATCGGTTGGGCCGGCCGAAGATGTTCTACGGTCAGCGTATTCATGATAAATGCTATCGTCGGGCGCATTTCGATGCTGGTCAGTTTGTTGAAAAATTCGATGACCAAGGCGCCAAACTGGGCTACTGCCTCTATAAGGTCGGATGTAAAGGACCGACCACATACAATGCCTGTTCAACCATTCGTTGGAATGAGGGATTGAGTTGGCCTGTGCAGTCCGGCCACGGATGCATCGGTTGCTCTGAGCCTAATTTCTTCGATAAGGGCTCATTCTATGAACATGAAACGACGATTTTGCCGCCAGGACTCGATGGTATTGAAGCGACTGTCGATAAGGTAGGCCTGGCGACGGTTGGCGTTGTTGGTGCTGCAGCTATTGCCCATGCCGCGCTATCGGCTGTTGCTCAAGCGCGAGCAAAAAAGACCAATAAAGATCTCGGGAGGGAAGAATAATGGCAGATCGTCGTATTGTTGTTGACCCGGTGACGCGTATCGAGGGTCATTTGCGCGTTCAAGCGGTGTTGGGTAATGGCGGAAAAGTCATTACGGACTCCCAAAGCACAGGCACGATGTGGCGAGGTCTTGAGGTGATTCTTAAAGGTCGGGATCCTCGCGATGCATGGGCCTTTGTGGAGCGTATTTGCGGGGTGTGTACGGGCATTCACGCCTTGGCTGCTGTCAGAAGCGTTGAAGATGCCATTGGCATCAAAATTCCTAAAAATGCGAACATCATTCGCAACTTAATGAATGCAACGCTTTACACGCACGACCACATTGTTCACTTTTACCAACTTTCTGCATTGGATTGGGTCGATGTGGTCAGTTCTCTGTCGGCCGATCCTCGAGAAGTCTCGGAATTACAAAAGAAAATCAGTCCGCATCATCCGCTGAGTTCTCCGGGTTATTTCCGCGATGTGCAGAATCGCTTGAAGAAGTTTGTTGCTTCCGGTCAATTAGGGATTTTTGCCAACGGCTATTGGGGGCATCCTGCCATGAAGTTGCCGCCAGCGGTAAATCTCTTGGCGGTAACGCACTACCTAGAGGCACTTGATTTCCAACGTGAAATCATCAAGATTCATACGATTTTAGGCGGCAAAAACCCGCATCCGAATTATCTGGTCGGAGGTGTGGCCTGCCCAATCAACATGCACGATACCGGCGCGGCAGGCAACATGATCAATGAAGTGACCATGAACTATATGCGCGATATCGCTAAGCAGTCGGTTGAATTTGTGCAAAACGTTTATCTGCCTGATATTAAGGCGATCGCCTCCTTCTATCCGGAATGGTTCAAGTATGGCGGCGGCTTAGTGAAGAAAAATGTGCTTTGCTACGGGGACTTCCCGGAAATTGCCAATGACTGGTCTGAAAAATCTCTGCAGATGCCGGCCGGTGCCATTGTTGACGGGGACCTGGCTCATGTACAGGAAGTGGATTTGAGAGATCTCACCCAAATTCAGGAATTTGTAGACCACTCTTGGTACAAATACCCCGAAGGCAAACTGGGTCTTCACCCCTGGGAAGGCGTGACGGATCAAGCCTTTGAACTGCCCGAGGGTTCAGTTGGCACGAAGACTAAATTTGAATGGTTGGGTGAAAAAGGCAAGTACTCTTGGATCAAGAGTCCGCGTTGGAAGGGCCACATGATGGAAGTGGGGCCGCTTGCTCGTCTGATCATGTCGATTGCTAAAGATGTGAAGCATTTCAAGGAACCGGCACTTGATCTTTTAAAAGAACTCAACTTGCCGCTTGAAGCCGTGTACTCCACATTGGGCCGTCATGCAGCGCGTGCACTGGAGTGCAATTGGACTGCGCACAAGATGGTTCAGTATGTTGATGATTTGATCGCCAATATCAAAAGCGGTGATG
>DVMY01000063.1 GCA_018714755.1 Candidatus Aphodousia faecigallinarum
GAAAAATTCTCAAGATTATGAAAGCGGGGGGTGTGGCCGGTATTTTGCCGGATCAGGTTCCATCGCATGGAGAGGGAGTCTGGGCTTCGTTATTTGGAGAAAAAGCCTATACGATGACTTTTCCCTTAAAGTTAGCAAAACAATTTAATGCCCAAATCATCATGGCTCGTATGCAAAGAGAGACGAGCGGATGGTGCATGCAGGTGAAAACTTGGGATTATGTGTTGACTGGGGATGAAAAAATGGATGCGACAGCAATGAATGCCTTAATAGAAGAGACTATTTTGTCATGTCCTCAACAGTATCTGTGGTCATATAAGCGGTATAAATGTCCCCGGGGCGTTCAGCGTGAACAATAAGAGAAGACAATGCAATTGGTTTTGAATTTTTTTTCTCATATTTGGTTGGCCGTTGTGGATATGATGACCAATTGGCAACCTTCGTCTCGAGCTAAAGCGGCTCGAGCAGTCGCTTGGTTATTTTGGCATGCAGTGCCTAAGCGGCGGAAAGTCGCCTTAACCAATTTAAAGCTATGTTTTCCAGACTGGTCCGAAGAAAAAAGGCAACAGGTAGCCAAACAATGTTTTTTCCGATTGGCTCGTGCCGCATTGGACCATAGCGTGCTTTGGAAAGGCAGCGCGGAGCAGGTTCGCCGTTTTGTCCGTTTTGATGAAGGGGTAATTGAGAGAATTACCAATCAAGAAAATCGACCCCTGATCGTTATCGCTCCACATTTTGCTGGTTTGGATGCGAGTGGCATAGCGTTAAATTTATATGTACGGGGCGTTTCTCTTTATCAACGGCAAAGTAATCCCGTATGGGATAAAGCTGCATTGGATGGAAGAAAGCGATTTAGCGATCCGATATTGATCGCAAAGGGAACCCACCATGACTTAAGACCAATTATTCGGGCAATGAGAGAAGGTTTTCCTTTCTACTACTTGCCGGATATGGATCACGGTAGACGCAATAGCATCTTCGTTCCTTTTTTTGGAATTGATGCGGCCACTTTACCGATGGCTTCGCGTTTAGCCAAGTTGACCAAGGCAAAGGTCATTATGCTTGTGGCTGAAATGACCGAAGACGGTTATCAGGTTCATGCGACGGATATTTGGGAAAACTTTCCGACGCAAGATTATGTTGCTGATACACGTCGTGTAACGGAAGAGCTTGAAAGTTGGATTAAAAAGTTTCCAGATCAATATATGTGGACTCACAGACGTTTTAAGACAAGGCCTGAAGGTGAGCCTTCTTTGTACTCCTAGCGAGATTTATCATGACAGATTTGATTTTAAAAAAAGGAAAAGAGCGCTCTCTTTTGCGCCGCCATCCGTGGGTTTACGACACGGCTGTACAAAAGTTAAATGGCAAGGCAGTTAGTGGAGACACCGTCAGAGTGTGTTCTTATGATGGCCGCTTTTTGGCATGGGCGGCCTATTCAAAGGATTCAACATTACGAGCGCGTTGCTGGTCTTTTAATGAGACCGAAGCGATCAATGCGGATTGGATTAGGGAAAAAATAAAACAAGCATTGCAGGCTAGACAATTTTTATTTTCTCGAACGAGTGCGGTAAGAGTTATTTTCGGAGAGGCAGATCAGTTACCGGGTCTTGTTGTAGATCGATATGGCGACTGGTTGGTGACCCAATTTCAGGCAGCAGGCGTAGAAGCTTACAGAGACGTGATCGCAGACGAATTAATGAAAGTGCCGGAAATTAAGGGTGTATTTGATCGATCTGATGCGGCGACACGGCATCGAGAAGGACTCCCCGAACGAGTGGAAGTGCTAAGAGGGGCGGAGCCGCCTCTGGAAATCGAGGTTGTAGAAGATGGCGTTCGCTATGGAGTGGACGTTCGAAAAGGGCATAAAACGGGTTTTTATATTGATCAACGTGAAAATCGTTTTTTAGCTCAACGATTGGCTCGGGAATTTAAATTGCGTACAGGCCGCGGAATGCGGGCGTTGAATTGTTTTTGCTATACAGGCGGCTTCTCATTGGCGCTTTTGACAGGGGGAGCCGAAGAAGTGATTTCGGTGGACTCCTCGGCCGAGGCGCTTGCAATGGCGGCGAGAAATGCTGAGCGAAATGGAATTGACGAATCTCGTGCGAAGTGGGTCCAAGCAGATGTGTTTGAGTACTTACGCCAAGCTCGCGAGGCGGGAGAGGTTTTTGATTTGGTCATTTTGGACCCGCCAAAATTTGCCTCCAGCCATCGTCATGTGGAGCGTGCGGCTCGTGCCTATAAAGACATTAATTTGAATGGCTTGCGTCTAGTTGCGTCCGGAGGCGATCTGTTGACCTTCTCGTGTTCCGGCGCAATGGATGTGGATTTATTCCAAAAGGTTATTGCAGGCGCTGTGATTGATTCAAAACGTGATGCCTGGATGGTGGCTAGACTCGGAGCCGGCGCAGATCATCCGTTGATGATGACCTGTCCTGAAGGGGAATATTTGAAAGGACTACAATTAACAGTTCGATAGATTTTGCGACCAACAGCCGCGGGAATCAAAAGAGGCAAAAAAATGGAAGTAATGGATATGGTTCCTCAGATTCCGGTCACGATTTTGACGGGATTTCTCGGAGCCGGTAAGACTACGTTGTTAAACCGTATTTTGCGTGAAGATCATGGCCATAAGATCGCCGTGATTGAAAATGAATTCGGTGAGGAAGACGTTGACAGCACCTTGTTGGTTCAAACGGATAAAGAACAAATTGTCCAGATGAGCAATGGCTGTATATGTTGCACCATACGAGGTGATTTGTCTCGGGTGTTAACCAATCTGCGCCATCGTCGGGAGAAGGGGGAAATCTCTTTTGATCGAGTTATTATCGAAACAACAGGGGTGGCTAATCCAGGACCAGTGGCTCAGACATTTTTTATGGATGATGCGGTAGCCGCTTTTTATCGCCTGGATGGAGTGGTGACAGTTGTCGATGCCAAACATGGAAACGAAACTCTGGATAAAGAGTTGGAAGCGCAAGCTCAAGTAGGATTTGCCGATAGAATTTTCTTGACCAAAACCGATTTGGTTACCGAACAAGAAACAAGAGCCATTAGAGCAAGATTGCGCGCCATGAATCCCCGAGCACCTATCAAAGAGGCGCATATGGGAGAGGTGGCTATCGATGAGGTATTGGATATAGAGGGATTTAATCTTAATACTGTTTTAGATATAGATCCCGAGTTTTTGACCGATACGGGTCATCACCATCATCATGGAGATGAAATAGGTTCCTTTGTATTTACTTCGTACACTCCTTTTGATCCATTCCGTTTAGAACGTTTTTGGGGAACCATTACACAAGTGTACGGCCCCGATCTTTTGCGTTACAAGGGTGTTCTTTATCTAGAGGGAACGGATCATAAAATGATCACCCAGGGTGTTCACATGCTGGTTGCAGCAGATTTGGGACCGAAGTGGTCTGCGGAGGAAAAACCAATGAGTAAGATCGTTTTTATCGGTCGTAATTTACCTGAAGAAGCGATTATTACTGGGTTGGAAACCTGTTTGGTGGATGCTCCGTAGGTTTATGAAAAATTTGATAAATTTGACAAACTCGGAGAATTAAGACACAATTTGCCCTCCTTCATGGAGGGTAAATTTTTGTCAAACAGTCAAGCTGTGGACAGATGCTCCAGGAAGGCTTTTTGGATGTAATAAAGACGGCGCTAGATGAAAGTTTAGTGTCGCTGGTTGAAGATATATGGCCACGAAAAAGAAGTTGTTGACGGAGCAAGAATTACTTGCGATGTCTGAAGATGATTACATGAATGACCGTCAATTGGCGTTTTTCCGTAACCGTTTAGAGGAAATGGAAAAAGAGCTGCGCAGCAACGCTGGCGAAACGACGGAGCATTTAAGAGAAACAACGGTGGTGCCCGATCCTGCCGATCGAGCCACAATTGAAGAAGAACACGCTTTAGAGCTCAGAACGAGAGACCGTGAGCGTAAGTTGTTGAAAAAGGTGCAAGCCGCTTTGCAACGCATTGATAGCGGAGATTACGGCTGGTGTGAGGAGACAGGAGAGCCCATCGGCGTGGCGCGTTTACTTGCCCGCCCAACAGCGACACTTTGTTTAGAGGCTCAAATGCGCCGAGAAATCCGTCAAAAAATGTACGGAGATTAACAAAATAAAAGCGGGGTACAGTTCGTTGCCCCGCTTTTGTTTTTTAGATTGGCATCAATAAGCTATGAGCGTAAACCGCATGATTGCGTTGCTGAAGGATGCTTTGTAGCAGCGTTTGTGTTCCTTTGAGATCTTTTTGTGCGTCACCGGCAATACCGAAGAACCCAAGCGGATTAAACCAATCGCTTATTTCATCTTTAATTAACGAACTAAAATCAGTCTGTTGCTCGATAAGATAGACGCATTGTGTTTGGGGGCCCAGTTTACCCAATGAGCGAGCAAGTGATACAGCGGTATCAAAATCCCCGATTTGATCGACAAGGTGGTGTTTTAAGGCTTGTTTGCCCGTCCAAACTCGACCTTGAGCGACCGATTGCACAGACTGCGTCGAAAGATTCCTAGCCTTGGCCACAACATTAATAAAATTTGAATAGGTTCTTTCTACCGATTGAGTAAGGATACTTTCAAGGCGTGGATCCATCGGTTGTGTGAGGCGTTCAGCATTGGCTAGCCAGGTGGTAGCCACAGAACCTTGACCGATTTTGGCCAATTGCAACGATTTTTCAAAAGTAGGCGCTAGTCCGAAAACGCCAATGGAGCCAGTTATGGTAGCCTCAGAGGCCACCACTTTGTTGGCTCCCATGCTTATCCAATAGCCTCCCGAAGCAGCCATGTCTCCCATGCTGACGATAACGGGTTTGCTAGCCTGCGTTCTTTCTAAAGCGTGTCTGATCAGTTCGCTGGCAACAGCGGAGCCACCCGGAGAATTTACTCTGAGGACGAGGGCTTTAATATCTTGATTTTCACGGGCTTGATCAATCAGTTTTACGAGTGTTTCCGCTCCCATCACTCCCGATTGCGACTGACCTTCACGAATTTCCCCCTCGGCAACAATGACGGCGATGGAACCATTTTGAGTATTCAGTTCGGAAACATAGTCCGAATAGTCAACCAAATTCACTTTTTCGCTTTTACCTTTATTGACCTTGTTTTCAATAGTTTTGATCATTTGGTCAAAAGTCTGCGCACCGTCTATTAGATTGGCGTTAAGAGCAGCGCTAGCCAGATCTCCTTGTGCTTGCTGTAGTTTCTCCGGCAGTGATTCAATATATTGGTTGATGGTTCCTGGCATCAATCCTCTGGAATTTTCCATTTCTTGGGTGAGTGTCAACCATTCGTCATTGAGCCAATGCCGCTCACTCTCCAACCATTCTTTGGAGGGTTTATTTGAAACAAAGCTTTCCGGAAAACTTTTATAAGCGCCTGCTTTAAAAACATGAACGTTAATTCCCAGCGCGTTTAATAGTTCCCCATAATAAAGACGGTTTGATGCCAGACCTTTGACTAGGACCTCTCCCATGGGGTGCATATAAATTTCATTTGCATGAGTAGCCAGTGCGTATTGAACTTGGGAGAAATTTGTACCCCAAGCCCACAACGGTTTTCCACTTGTTTTATAGCGGTCAAGCGCTTTGCCAATTTCGCCAATGGAGGCTAAGCCGACATGATCTAGTTTGTCTAATTTGAGTAACACACCTGCAATTGATGGATCTCTAGCTGCTTTCTCCAGTGTGGCCATTAGTTCGTGTAAAGATATGCCGGAGGAAGAAGAACCCAAAGCCATAGGGATTGTTCGATCGATCAAAGGCATTTCTTTGACCGTCCCTTCAAGATTAAGAACCAGAACCGAATTGGATGGTATTTGAGGTTGTCTGATTAGTGAAAATGCACCCGCGATCAAAGCGACGATGACAATAAACTCAAATACGTACAAAACGGTCTTATTGAAGTAACTTAGACAAGTACCGATAAAATGAAAAGCTTTACCAAGCAAACGGAAAATAGACAAAGTAACCTCTAAAAGTTCGATAACAACGGCTTAATTATAGGGATTTAGGAATTTAGGACGATGAGGTTTGAAAGCACGGCTTTTCGGAGAAATTAATACCTTTGATAAATCTCTAATATGGGAGACAAAGGCATCCACATAGAGGCAAGGGCGGATAACCTCGAGTCCGTGGTGGTGCCACCCCTTGCAGAGTACTGTTTGCAGGCCGATTTGTTTGGCGACTTTAAGATTATTCAGATTATCGTCAATCAGGCAACACTCTTTTGGATCTAGGTGATGTGCAGCGAGAACTTTTCTCAACATGGCGGCGGATGGCTTTGGATTCCATTGGCCAAATACCTTCATATCCTCAGCCTTGTACTGCTCAGAAAAGCAATTATGGAGATGAAGTCGTTTCAACACTTGCTGGGCAAAGCATGAAGGGGCATTGGTAAACAGGACTTTTTTGCCGGGCAAAGCGTTGACGGCCTCACGCATTCGCCCCTGTGTATGAATGCTGGAAACATCGACCTGATGTGTTGCAGAAAGAAACTCATGGGGGTCAATTTGGTGGTGTAACCACAAACCATAATAGGTGACGCCATAGCGCCTCCAATAGGCTTTTCGTAGTTCATTGGCCTGCTCGTAGGGCAGATTAAGTTTTTTGACGATGTATTCATCCATCAAGATATGAATGTCATGAAACATTTTGGCAGAGGCCGAATACAGCGTGTCATCCATATCAATCAACCAAAGCTTGGGGGTAAAAATTTTTCCGCCAGGAGGACAAGGTTTAAATGAGCTCATAGTGGGAAAGAGCGCCCATCGGGCGCTCTAAGAAAAGATTATCGATCTTCGGCTACCCGAATAGCAGTTACCATCCGTTCGGCGTCTTCGTCAGAAAGCCAGGGAACCCAACAATAAATAGGATTCGGTTCGCCTGCGAGGACAGCCAACATGTGGCCTAAATCTGTTAAAGATTCTGCCCCTTTGATGCCGAGCGCATATTCAGACATTTCAGCAGTCGGCAGTTTCAGAGAAATTCTGTTGCCAAAATGGTCCCGGACTTCTTTGGGTAAAACGCGGGGATCGGGCCATTGAGTGGTTAGAATGAGGTGGTACCCGGTGCTCCAGCCTTTGTTTGAAATTGCATCCAATGCGCGAAGCAGCTTTTCTTTAAAATCGTCATCAATCATCCAAACCGCAACTTCGTCGATGATAACAAAGGTACGTAACAGTCGCTTTTTAAGTCCTAAAACTTTGTTGCACTCTTCAAGCGTCTTTACGCCCAACGTCTCAAAAAGTTGCTCGTGGGCTTGAATCGACTTTGTTATCCCTTCGAGATAATTTTTGGCGGTTTCCAAGTTACTTTCGACCCGCATGCGGTGCAAGCCCTTCAGACTTTCAAATGCCCACCCTCCGTTCGGATCGAAAACTTTGATAGCGGCTAAATCCGGGGTATTGGTGATGGCAATGTCTAAAATGAGGTTGCGCAGAAACGAACTTTTACCGCTACCGGTCATTCCGGTGACCAGTGTGTAGGGAGCATGGGCCGCAAAACCCTCAAAAGCCGATTCAAAATTCAAGTAAAACGGTTTATCTTTGTCTGCGGTTCTGCCCAGTACAAACGAGTAATTGCCACCATATGCGTTACGATTGACTTGACGCTCCCGCCAAACACTCCACATACTGTCGTTACCTTCGTTGGCGTGTTTTTCGATTAACGCTTCAATAGCGGCAGAGTAACGAAAACTATTTTTGTTGAGCATACTCAGATCCTTTAAAAAACGGATACCTCTGTAACTATATTAGTCGCTTTTATGCATTCGGCAAGCGTCAACGGCTATTTTTCTTGTCTTAATGTCACTAAAGTAATTTCACTTGGAATGCCCAGTCTAATGGGAAAACCGTACCATAGTCCTGTGCCTCGGTTGACATATAAGAGCATATCCCCGATTTGATATCTATCTTTGACAAAACCTTTGTTGATGATTTGAGCCAGCCAGTGCATCCCAAAAATTTGTCCGCCGTGCGTGTGTCCTGATAACTGAAGCGCGATGGGGTATTGAGCATATTCACGGCTGTACTTCACTTGGTGTGAAAGCAAAATGGCTGTGATGCCGGCGGGGATTCCCTGCATCGCCTTTTTGATGTCAGGAACCTCTCTGTGATAGCGAACGGCCATTGGATCAGTAATGCCGACGACGGCTAATGCAGAGCCTCTAACATTTAAAATTTGGTGACTGTTATGTAAAACGATCAAATTTAATTTTGGAAACGCTTTCATCCAAGCGTCGTATTCAACATAGTGTTCGTGGTTACCCTCAACGGCAAATACTCCGTAAGGCGCTTTCAGTTCTTTTAAGGGCAACACATCTTGGAAGCGAGCCTCCGTTTTCCCGTCAACAATGTCGCCAGTCACCGCGATGAGATTTGGCTTCAGAGCGTTGGTTTTTTCAACAATGTTGACTAAACGATCTCGGTCCAGTAGGGCGCTAGCGTGGATATCAGACAGTTGCGCGATGGTGAAACCGTCCAGGCCTTGAGGAAGGTTCTTAATCCGAACCTCAAGTTGATAAACACCCGGCTGAGAAAGAGCACTGTAGCTGCCCCAGGAAGACAGCGCCACGCAGAGAGCCAAGATGCCGATAGCAGTGCTATTTTGATGGGGCAAATGCTGCTTTTTAATGAGTCGATAGACCAAAGCGAAGCAATCTTTTGCAAAAGAGAAAATAACCAATAGCAATTGAGTGGCAAACAGCCAACTGTATAGTACGATTCCTAAATGAGGAACACGTGTGTCATAGCCAACAAAAAAAGATCGGCAAAACGCAGGGTATTGACAGGCAAGTACTATCAAAATTAAAAGAATTGCCTTGATTACTCCATGTAAACGCGTCTTTGAAAAAAGACTGACGTACGCATAAAGAGCAAAGAAAATAGGAATAACGTGAATCAATACTTGTTGCATGATCTCTTAGTGTTTTTGTTTATTTTTCTCCGTTAATGCAGCGCTTTTTTTGGTGTCTTTGTTGCTTTTCGGCTCAAAACCGGTGAGGTATTTCTCGCCTTTAAGGATTTTGACGGCTTGTTGAAGCGGGAAGTCGTTATCATCTCCGAAGAAATAACGAACTTGCGGCTGTTCTGTATCTTTGGCTTGCTTTTTATTTTCTTCTTTTTGTTTTTTCTCGAAAGCCTTCTTCTCTTCCTCACTCTTTAAGTGATGGGCAAGATCGGCTTCCCGAATATTAAAAGTGGCATAGTTGCCTTCGGCTGTATCAGCGATTTCAATATCCGGAGAGATTCCTTTAGCTTGAATGGATCGGCCGCTAGGGGTGTAGTAGCGAGAAGTGGTCAGTTTAATGCCGGTGGTTGGCTCGCCACCATCTAAAGGTCTCAGCGGCAAGACGGTTTGAACACTGCCTTTACCAAATGACTGTTGACCGATAATTTTTGCACGTTTGTGATCTTGCAAAGCGCCAGAAACGATTTCGCTTGCGCTTGCGCTCGCCGCGTTGATCAAAACGACCATTGGCATGGTTTTTACTTCTTTGGGGACTCGAGCGACCCAGTCATCGTCAGGATCTTGGTTATAGTTTAAATAATCAGATGGACGAGTTTTAAAGCTTCTATTGGCTTCAGGGGTTCGGCCCTTTGTGCTGACCACCACTTCATTTTCTCCAATGAAAGTCGCAACAACGCCGACAGCTGCGTTCAGTAAGCCACCAGGGTCGTTACGAAGGTCAAGCACCAAACCTTTCAGATGATTCTTTTTCTTTAACTCGATGAGATATTTGGCCAAGTCATTGGCGGTATGCTCTTGGAATTGAGAGATACGTATGTAGGCAATTCCGTCCTTGAGTTCTTTCATTTTTACGGACTGAACCTTGATAATGTCACGAGTTATCGTGAAATTGAGAGGCTTGTCCTCTCCTTTGCGAGCGACAATTAAATGGATTTTAGTTTTAGGTTTGCCTCGCATCAGCTTAACGTTTTCCGACAATGTCATGGCACGAGTGGCTTGATCATCAATTTTTACGATGATGTCACCGGCACGGATGCCCGCCCGCGCTGCGGGCGTGTCGTCAATGGGCGCGATGACCAAAACACCAGAGGCATCCATCGTGACTTCAAGACCCAGGCCGCCAAATTCACCTTCGGTTCCTTCCTTTAATTCCTCAAAAGCCTCTTTATCCAGGAAAGCAGAGTGAGGGTCCAGAGCTGAAAGCATGCCGGCCAGAGCGTTTTCCAGTAATTGGCGGTCTCCCGTTTGCTTCTCATCGACATAAAAGGCTTTTACGGCTGCGTAAACGTCAGTGAATTGACGAATTTCCTGCAGCGGCAACGGTTTGTTTGCACCGGCCTCAGGCGTCTCAGCTGCTGACAAATTGGAAGAAAGGCACAAGGCTATGCTTGCTGCCAACAAGGTTTTACGCAAGGGAGATATTATGTTTGTCATCATTATTTTTAGTCTTTACCTATCCAGGGTAATGGATTGAAAGGTTGTCCGTTACGGCGTAATTCGAAATACAGGCCAGGTCGTTCTTCTCCGCCCGTGTTGCCGACCGAGGCGATGGTTTCTCCGCGGGAAACTTTGTCCCCAACACTCTTATAGAGCGATTCATTATTGGCATAAATGGAAAGATATCCATCACCGTGGTCAACGATAATGAGATTGCCGAAACCGCGCAGCCAATCCGAGAAAACGACTTGGCCGTTCGCGCAGGCCAAAACGTCGCTGCCTTGACGAGCCTGAATCATCAAGCCTCTCCAAGTAGTGCTCTTGCCGGAGGCGTTAGCTCTGGCCTGCCCATAACGACCGGTGATTTTACCGAGCGCAGGCATCAGCAACTTGCCTCGTTGTTTAGCGAACGCTCCTGTGGGCTTCTTGCCGCCGACCGAAACTTTGCCGCTGGCGGGTTGTTTCTTGCGGGCTTCCTGAGCTCGCCTTTCAGCCTCGGCCTTTCTTTGAGCCAGTACTTTATCAATATTGGCAACTAATTGACCAAGACGTTGTTGGTCTCGTTCTAGTTTATCGATGGATGCGCGTTGTTCGGAAATTTGTTTTTTAAGCTTCTCTAAAGTTTGTTTGCGTGTTTGTTGCTCACGCATGAGTTGCTCGCGTCCCTTCTTTTCATTCGCTTCAATATTGGCGAGCTCTTTGCGTTTACTTTGGGTTTCTTGTGAAACTGAATGAATATCGGCTTGTTGTTTAGAGAGTTGATTAACCTCTTTTTGTTGGGCGCGGGCAAAGTATTGCAATGAAGCGGCGTCCCGGGCGACTTCATGAGGATTAGTTCCTGCAATCAGGGTTTGCCAAGACTGTCGGCGTGAATTTAAAAATTGAGCTCTTGCGATGGCTCGGTTTTGTTTTTCTGCGCTGGTTAATTGACCGCTCACAGAAAGTTCCTGTTCACGAAGCTCTTTTAAACGATTCTCCACGCGAGTTCGTTCGTTACCCAGCTCTCTTAATTTGCGATTGGCTTTTGAAATGGCTTCTTCGCTGGCGGCGAGTGCATCACTGGCTTCACTTTGACTCGCCTCAGCTTGAGAGAGTTGCTTTTTCAAAGAACCGAGTTGTTCTTGCAATGACTTTTGTTGATTTTGCAATTCATTGCGACGCTTCTCGCTAACATCTGAACTCGTTGTTTTCGCTGTGTTGCGCTTAGCCGTTGATTTGGTGTTGCGAGAAGTCGTCGTTCGTTTGGCAGAGGTTGAACGTGTATTTTTTTTTACGGTGTTGCTTTTCTTTTGCGTGGTTTGGGCGCAGGCAACACCACTCTCCCCGTGGGAAAACATTGGGGAGAGACTTAAACAGACCAAAGCGCTCGCTAGGCTGAGCGCTTTGAATAACGACGTCAACAGGTGCCGAGGCGATCTCACTTCTTCGCTTTACCCTGAGCGGCGACAGCGGCCATTGCCGCTTCGATTTCAGCCTGATTGCCCAAATAGTAATGGCGGATAGGCTTCATATCGTCATCAAACTCATACACGATTGGGCGAGCGGTGGGAATGTTCAGATGGACAATGTCCTCATCGCTGATGTTATCAATGTACTTGATTAACGCACGAAGCGAATTGCCGTGAGCGGCGATCAAAACTCGTTTCCCGGAGCGAATTGTCGGCTCAATTTCTTCTTTCCAATAAGGAATGACGCGGGCAACTGTATCCTTAAGACATTCGGTAGCCGGAATTTCTTCGGGTTTTAAATTGGCATAGCGAGGATCTTTGCCAGCCCAACGTTCATCATCAGGAGACAACGGATTGGGCGGAATGGCATAAGCACGGCGCCAAATCAGCACCTGATCGTCACCATATTTCGCAGCCGTTTCCGCTTTGTTTAAACCTTGAAGCGCACCGTAATGACGTTCATTGAGCCGCCAAGAGTTTTTGATAGGAAGGTACATCCGTTCCATGGCATCCAAAGCGATCCAAAGCGTGTGAATGGCTCGACGCAAAACACTTGTATAGGCGATGTCAAAGTCATAGCCTTCCGCTTTGAGTAATTCTCCGGCTTTTCGCGCTTCCTCCCGTCCCTTCTGCGTGAGGTCAACATCGGTCCAACCCGTAAAACGGTTTTCTAGGTTCCATTGGCTTTCGCCATGTCGCATTAAAACAAGCTTAAACATAGGATTAATCTCTATAAAAATGAGAAAAGGAGGTTAACTTCACAATTTTAAAAGAATTGCCAGATTCGTTGGTCATAAGCCATACAAAAAGTTGTAATTTGTTGTACTATCCCAAATCAAGATGCGATTGGTATTCCTTTTAACCGACCGCTTTTTCTTTGATTATTAGCAGCGAGAGTATCGTGATTGAATTTTTACTTGACAATATTGTGTTAGTTGCCGTGATTTTATTTTCCGGTGCTTTCTTACTTGAACCAGTTGTACGCAAGCGCACAATGGGACCGAGTTTGTCCAATGAAGAGGCGATTGACTACATTAATAAAAAGAACGCATTTGTTTTAGATGTTCGCGCGACTAAGGAATTTAAACGCGGAGCCATCGCCGGGGCTAAAAGTATCCCTATCGAGGGTTTTGAAGGGCGAATCAATGAAGTGCCTAAAGACCGTCCCGTGATCGTGGTTGATACGGTGACCACTGCTAGCCAAAAAGCGGCTAAGATTTTGCGTGCCCAAGGCTACAAAGATGTGTTTGTGTTAGAGGGTGGCATAAAAGGCTGGGTGGATGCCAAGTTACCTTTTACTCGCTAATTACTTGACTGGAAATGAAGGATAAAAAAATGGCTGAAGAAACCAATACGACCTCACAACAAGATCAACAACAAGGCGCTGGCAATGCTTTCCATCTTGAACGCTGCTACATGAAAGACGCGTCGGTAGAAATGCCCCATGCGCCCGAGGTGTTCGTTACTCCTTTGCAACAACAACCGACCGTTGATATGCAATTTGAAGTGGGCCTCAAAAAGCTTGATGACGCCCATCACGAAGTGACGGTGAGAGCCACCGTGACGATTAAGGCTGAGCAAAATGTCATGTTGATCGCTGAAGTCAAACAGGCTGGTATTTTCCAAATTCGTGGCTTTAACGATGAACAAATGGCTCATATCGGCAATGTGATTTGTCCGACGATTGTGTACCCCTATTTGCGCGCCAATGTTGCCGACTTGATTACCCGTACAACCATGGCGCCGGTGAATTTGCCCGAGATGAATTTTGAAATGTTGTATCAACAACGCCTGGCTCAGGCCGCCGCCGCTGCTGATCAAGCAAAACAAGAACAACAAAATTAATTTCGAACGCGACTTTTGTGTTCAATAGAGGGAAAGGGCGTCGGCGTCACCGCTGATTGCGTTTTCCCTATTTTTATATGACTCAGACCTCAGTCCAACAAGTCCCGCAGCTATCCAGCCGATTGCTCAGATTGGCTTTGCTTTGGGTAGTCGTATTGATTGCCTCGGTTGTTTACACTTTGTTTTTGTCTAAACAAATGGAAATCACCTCTGAGGTGATGCGTCGCGCGGCTAATATCCGGGCAGAACTCTACCAGGTGAGTTACGACCTAACAACAGAGCAAATGGCCAATCTGACGGTGGATGTGCAGGGTTTGGTTTGGCGGGTGGACCAGACGCTGAATCTAGCCACGCTCGATGATGAGTCAACCTACCGTGTTATGGCTCGCGATGAGCGAATCGATAAGATTTTAGAGCGAATTGACGAAACCTGGCGTCAGAATGTCAAGCCTTTATTGTTGAGATGGAATGAGATTCATAGTATTGCTCATTTAAATCGCCATGATGTTTTAAATGGGTTGGATTTACTCAATAGCGAACTCAATGAATGGCAAAACTTAACCGAGGCCGAAGTTAATCGAAATATTGTTGTTTTGCGATACACCCAGGTGGCGTTGGGCGGGTTGTCCATTTTAAGCGTCATTGTGGTGATGTGGTTTTTGTTTGCCTCAGTCCTCAAACCTTTAAATCAATTGCGTGAGGGAATTGATCGATTAAAAGCAAGCGATTGGAAGAGTCGTGTCTATGCCGAGGGTACTCAAGAGTTTTCCGAAATATCAGCTGGTTTTAATGAGTTGGTGACTCACTTGGATGACGTTTATACCAATTTGGAAAATAAAGTGGAAGAAAAGACAGCATCCTTGGCCGAGAAAAATGCTCACTTAACTGCGCTTTATGGTTTGACTGCTTTTTTGGGTGAGCAACATTCTATGGATGAAATGTTAGAGTCCTTTATTGCACGAGTGCTCACTTTGACGGGAGCGCCCGCGGCTCAGGTATGTTTTTGGAATGAGCATCGCAGTCAACTGGAAAACGTCCTGAAAAAAGGGCTTAATGAAAACTTCCAATTCGGCTGCGAGCAATGTGGCAGTGATTTTAGTGAAAAGATTTTTTCTAGTCCTTATCCGTTGCGTGTTTCAATAAACCAAACGGAAACAAAGACAAGCGAATTTACCCAAAAAATTATCTATCACATTCGTTATAGACAAAAGAATATTGGTGTTTTCGTCCTTTTTTATAAAAAAGAACTTGAGCAGGATCATGCGCTTGATATGCTGCTGGAGAATTTGGGACGACACTTGGGAGCGGCTATTGAGAACATGCGCTTGGCTGCCTTGGATCAACAAATGGCGGTCGCTCAGGAGCGTAATCTTTTAGCTCAAAACTTGCATGATTCTATCGCTCAAACGCTGTCATTCGTGAATTTACAGGTTCAGATGCTAGAGGGGGCGCTCCAAGATAAAAATCAAGAGCAAATAGACGACGGCATCAGGCAGATTAAGGCGGGCGTTCAAGAGTGCTACGATGATGTGCGTGAATTGCTGTTGAATTTCCGCACACGAGTGTACAAAGAGGAGTTAGACGAGTTGGTTCGAAGCGTTTTACAACGTTTTGAGCGGCAGACGCGAGTAAAGACTCATCTAAATATTCAAGATAGCGGGAAATCGTTAACTTCGGCTCAAAAACTGCAGGTGATCTTCATTTTGCAGGAAGTGCTGTCGAATGTTCGAAAGCACGCTCGCGCCCAGACCGTGATGGTCAACATTCGTAACAATGATCAGTTCGAAATGACTGTGATGGATGATGGCATAGGGATTGATCCCAAGCTTTTGTCGGAAAGAAAGCAAAGCCACGTCGGATTGTCTATCATGCGGGAGCGCGCACAAAAAGTGAATGCCCGCATAGAGATTGACTCAGAGATTGATCAAGGAACAACAGTAAGGCTGATTTTGCCTAAAGAAGGACGCTCATGACTATTCGAATTTTGTTGGTTGATGACCACACTTTATTTCGCTCCGGATTAAAGGCTCTTTTGAGCCGACAGCCCGATTTCGAAATTGTCGGTGAAGCCTCCGATGGCTTGGAAGGCGTTAAGTTGGCCGAACAATTAAAACCGGATTTGGTTTTGCTTGATTTGGATATGCCGGTGATGAGTGGAACGGAAGCTTTGGCACAGATGCTTGCGGGTAATCGAGATTTACCGGTCGTCATGCTGACCGTTAGTGAAGATGCCGAAGATTTAAAAGAAGCCTTTGTGTTGGGAGCTAAGGGATATTTGGTCAAAAATATTGATGCGGACTACCTCATTAACAGTATTCGCCAGGTTGTTGCTGGTGAAAGCGTTATGTCACCGGAGATGACCAGTAAATTTGTCAACGGAATTCGAGCCAAACACCTTTCGCTCATGCCGGAGGTTAGACCCGAAACCGTGAAAAGTTTGACTGAGCGGGAAAGACAAATTCTCGGTTGTTTAGCTCAAGGAGCAAGCAACAGAGACATGGCCAATCTTTTAAACATGTCTGAGAGCACGGTAAAAGCGCATCTTCAGCGAATCATGCGGCGCTTTGATTTTACGTCTAGAGTACAGGCGGCAGTGTTTGCCGCTGAGCGACATATGGATCGCTATTTGCTCGGGAGCTTAAATCAGAAAAAATGACGGCGGATTTTTTTGAGTTTTCAGACTCCACCTTGATAATTGTTTTGTCGCCAAGCTTCGTAGACTGTTATGGCGACGGTATTGGATAGGTTTAGCGAACGATTGTGCGGGCGCATGGGAAGTCGGATTCGTTGCTGTTCAGGAAAACTGTTTCGAATTTCATCGGGCAGTCCATGGCCTTCGCTTCCGAAAACGAACCAATCGCCCGGCAGGAAATGTGATTCAGCGAAAGGGTGAGAGCCTTTTGTCGTCATGGCAAACATTCTGTTTCTGTCTGGCTTTTCACTTTCCAAGAAAGCGTTGAAGTTTTTATGAACTTTGACCGTGGCATACTCGTGATAATCAAGTCCGGCTCGGATCATATGTTTGTCTTCAAGGGTAAATCCAAGCGGTTCCACAAGATGTAATTCACATCCGGTATTGGCAGATAAACGAATAATATTTCCCGTATTGGGAGGGATTTCGGGGGCGACTAAAACAATTCTAAACATATTCATCGGAAGGCGCGGTTAGCGCTTTTCTCATTTTTATCAAAGCATTTTTTTCAATTTGGCGAACTCGTTCGGCGGAAACGCCAAGCTCTTGGGCCAGTTCTTGCAAGGTTTTTGGGGTATTGTTTCCGTTGTCATCCACATTTAACCAGCGGGCCATGATGACACGTCGGCTGCGTTCATCCAGGCTGGCTAAAGCCTGCCGGATCCCCTCTTGCTGCATGCGCTCTTCATCCTTTTGCTCCAAAATGGTTGTGGGTTCATCTTCAGTAGAGGATAGCCACTGTATTGGGGCGCTGCTGTTTTCATCATCGCTGCTGTTGGAGTCGGCAGGCAAATCAATCGGCGTTTCATTGCCGTACATTCGCTGCTCCATTTCTAATACTTCAGAGGGTTTTACATCCAGTTTTTGAGCAATCTGGTTCGCTTGCGAATAGGTAAGGGCGTTTTCGCCGCGCATGGAACGCAAATTAAAGAATAATTTTCTTTGTGATTTGGTTGTGGCGAGTTTGACCTGACGCCAATTTTTAATGATGTAATCCTGAATTTCAGAGCGAATCCAGTACTCGGCGAAAGTCATTAGCCGTGCGCCATGCGTTGGGTCATAGTGCTTTATCGCCTTTAATAGCCCAATATTTCCTTCCTGGATCAAATCAGCGTGAGGGATACCATAACCCAAATAAGATCGAGCGATAGCAATGACCAAACGCAAATGAGCCAACACCAAGGCCCGGCCTGCGGCCATATCATTGTTTTTATGCAGCCTTTCAACCAAATTTCGCTCTTCTTCGTACGAAAGAATAGGGAACCGATTGGCAGTTTGAATATAAGCATCCAAATTTCCAAGACTGGGAATAACGCTAGGGACCTTGCTCTGGTAAGGAACAAGGGCATTAGCGGTGCTAGTGGTTTTGGACTTAGTGTCTGCCATGTGGGACTCTGGAAGAATGGGACCGATTTAGTTAAATCGTTCAATTTTTGCGATCGCGCGCTGGGTAATAATACTCGCAATTAACCCACCCAGTAGCGCGCAAAAGATGATAAATCCAGCATTAAATTGCCAAGGCAGAGAAGAGATGACAATAGTGGTGCCATATTGTTCGCCGACTGCCAGCAGTGCCTCATTGAGGTAACTGGTGGCAAAAGAAGAAAGCGCGATAGCAATGATGGAGGCTATTCCCATGGTTAAAAAACCGCGCCAGGCATAGGGGCGAATGGAAAAAGACGGCGTTGCTCCAAAGAGATAAAGCATATTTAATTCCGTTTTTTGAGTGTCAGCGGCTAAGCGAACACTGGCGGCAATCACACAAATAATCAAAGAAAGGGTGATCACCACAAAAATCCACCCAAGGTTGCTGATGGCGTGAGAAATCGCATCTAACTTTGTCAACCAAGTGCTGTCATAGGCAACAAGACTGACTCCTTTTAGTTTTTCAATATTTTTGGCCGTGCGTTCAATGTCTGCAGCCGGCATGTGGGCATCTAAAGTGACAATAATCAGGTCGGGCAACGGGTTGGCGGCCTTGTCTTGATTTGACTGTTTAATGCCTAGGTTTTCATTGAGCGATCGGAAGGCTTCGTCCTTTGGAATCACTGAGATTTTCATGACGTGTTCATGCCGCCCGATTCGTTCACGCAAATTGTCCATTTGCGCCTTATTCAGATTTTGATAGGTAAAAACAGTAATTTCCGGTGCCACAGGGATGGCTCGTATGGGTTCCGAAAGGCTGTAAAGGACACTGGCGACAAACACAGGAATCGTTAAAGACAAACTGGCCAGCATGAGTGCCAGGAAAAAAAGGCCTTTGGCATTTCTGATGCCGCGATAAACCTGCTGCAGGGCCCAGAGGCGAGAGGAGGTAAAGCTCATTGCGCACCTCCGTGTTGTGAGGCAAATTTCACTTCCCGGTAGGCGATATCCCTTGGTGTTAACAATAGATGTGAGGCCACAATGACGGTAACACCGGCGCTGGCGAATTCCCCTAATAAATTAATAACTGTTTGGGCGTTGTTTGCGTCAAGGTGAGCGGCAGGCTCATCAGCGAGGATCAGCACCGGTTGATTAACCACAGCTCGAGCTAAACAAACTTGTTGGCGTTGGCCGGAGGATAGATCAATAGGATAATTTTGAGCCCAGTCGGACATGTGGCAGCGGGATAGCGCCGCGAGCGCCTGTTGGCGAGCTTGATCGGTCGTCGCGTCAGCCGCCAATGCGGGCAGCATTACATTTTCCAATATCGTTCTGTCTTCTAAAAGAGGTGAATTTTGAAGCATCAATCCAATGGCGCGACGCAACCAACGCCGCTGAAGAGTGGAGAAGTCCTGCACATCTTCGCCAGCGACGCGAACCGCTCCGCGAGTAGGGTTCAAAAGGCCGGCAATGAGTCTGAGAACAGTCGATTTGCCACAACCGGTATCACCATGCAAGACAACAAACTCCCCTCGGTAAATATCAACCGATACATCACGAAGCACTTGCAGTTTGTCAAATTCAACAAACACGTGTGACAACTGCACTAAAGGCTCTTCTTGGAGAGGTACGATATTGTCAAACATCAGTGGAACTATTTCTCAAAATCAAATTGATATTGTACGGCTTTCCAGGCTTCAACTTCTCTTTGTAATAGAAAATGTGTTAAAGGATGTTTATCTAGCCAACCGGACTGCTTAAATGACAAACGCCAATGACGTTGTCCACACTGTTTTAACTCGAACGGCGGCAGTTCAATATCCTCACGCTTATGGGCAATGATGCTAGCTAGACGCAAAGCAAGCAGTGACTTCGCCCAGGCTTCGTTAGAAAGCTGAGTCTCAATTTTATAGAGCCGTCCTCGATGCCCAAGAACCAGTTGAGAGACCCAATGTCTATCGTTGATGGAAAATCCCTGCATGTCAAAGTGCTCAACTAAGTAGGCCCCTAATCGATGAAAACGGTTGTGGCTGATGAGGTTGCCGGTTTCATGCAAAAGAGCGGCCCAATGCAGGCGCTTTCGGACATCTTCAGAGGCCTGCGGGAAAAGTCGGGCGAGCAGCTCTAGCGCAATAGCGCTGACACGTTTGGCTTGCGCTTCAGACACGGAGCTGTAGCGAAGAAGTTTTAAAACGCTCGCTTCGCGCAGATCCTTGCCCTGCAGTCTGGCAAGCTGCTCATACAAAAGTCCGACTCGTAAAGCTCCGGCCGAAAATTTAATTTCAGGAATCCGCAAAGCATCACAGGCGGCGTGCAGGATAGCCAAGCCCCCGGCAATCACTTCTTTTCGTGAATGGTGCAGATCCGGAAAATTCAGATTATTTATGTGCCCTTTGGCGATAATGGCTTGCTGAATTTCACGCAATGTGTCGAGTGTAATGCTGTCGCCGGTCAGACCAAAAGACTTCGCAAGAGCGCAGATGGCTTCCATGGAGCCGGAAGACCCGTAGGCCTCATCCCATAAAGATGAGTTAAATCGTTCGCGACCTTCTTGGAATTCAGCCATGGCAGCTAACTTGGCTGCCTCGTAGCCTTCACGAGTAATTTTCCCTTCAGGGAAGTATTGAAGCGATAAGTTAACGCAACCGACGTGAAACGATTCGCATCGGTCAGCTAAAAGACCGGTTCCAGTAACCAATTCGGTGGACCCGCCGCCAATATCGATGATGAGTCTTTTTTTATCTGAGTAAGGCAGACGGTGTGAGCAACCTTCAAATACTAATCGAGCCTCTTCCTGACCAGGCAAAATCTCAATAGGGAAACCCAGTGCTTTTTGAGCTTGGTGCAGGAAACTTTTGTTATTGCGAGCCACTCGGATGGTTTGAGTGCCAACCGCTCTCACGCACTCTGGCGGCAGGGCTTGGATCTGTTCATGAAAACGCGCCAAAACTTCAAGTGCTTTGTTTTGACTTTGTTCGGATAAATTCCCTTCCGCGTCCAATCCGGCGGCTAGCCGCACGCCTTCTTTGGCATAGTATTCACAAAGTACTTCATTGTTTTCAACTCGACCGATTTCCAGACGGAAACTGTTTGAGCCAAGATCTATGGCCGCCAGACGTAAACTCATGACGGGGCTCCTTTGCGCTTGGCTTCAAGCGCACGGCAAACACAAGGACTGACAAAGGCGGAAACGTCTCCTCCCAGTCGATGAATTTCCCTTACTAGAGATCCAGAGATTGATTGTGTTCCATTAATAGGCGGAAAGAAAATTGTCTGGACGTTTTTATTTAAAGCATGATTGACGCAAGCCATCCGGGTTTCGTAATCGAAGTCACTTCCATTTCGAACGCCTCGAATGAGAACGGTTGCGCCTGTAGCTTTAACAAACTCACTTAACAGTCCTTCAAAACCGATCACTTTGACGCCGGGAATGCCTTCAAGTGTTTCTCGCGCAAGCTCAACTCGCTCTGGAAATGAGAAAAAGGTGTTTTTACCGGTGTCAGCAGCAACCGCGACGATAACTTCGTCAAAAATTTGACGAGCACGATGCAAAACATCCTCATGTCCTAAAGTGAACGGATCAAACGTACCCGCATAAATTGCAATCGTCATTTTGGTTCTCGAGAAAGAGTAATGAGACGAAAAGTCACCGCACCGGCGTCGGATTGACGCACAACATTCAATTTTAAGTCAGAAATTACCTGCGCATCCCACTCTTTTGGAGATTCTACGTAGAGATATCCGTTTTCTTTAAGGTGAGAAAGTGCTAACTTAATGGCTTTTTCGTGAAAGTTAAGAGCAAAAGGTGGATCAATGAAAATAATGTCAAATTTTTTATCAATGGTCGGTAAACATTTCAGAGAATCCGCACAAAGAATTTGCATTTGCTCTTGAGCCTGCAGTTTTTCGCACATATTGCAAAGGTTGTGATAAGCCGATCGGTTTTTCTCAATTAATGTGACGTGTTGAGCGCCGCGGCTAGCCAGCTCGAAGCCAAGTGCGCCTGAGCCGGCAAAAAGATCCAAACCTTCAATTTCATTGAGCGACCCAAAAAGATGTGCCAGCCAGTTAAAGAGGGTTTCCCTGACCCGGTCACCCGTGGGGCGAAGGCCGCTTTGGTCGGATACGGGCAACGGAGTGCGACGCCACTTGCCCGCAATAATTCTGACGGTGCCTGTGCCGCGAGCTCTTGGTAAACTTACGCCTTGTGATGAATTTTGTTTTTTTGATGGACGCATACGTTAATGATAACGACAGAAAATAAAAAAACAGGCTGGTTCGATCGGTTAAAAAATGGTCTGCATCGGACTAGAGTCAATATTATCGGACTTTTCACCGGAGGCAAAGTCGACGAAGACTTTCTTGAGGAGCTTGAGTACGCCCTGATTTCCGCAGATATGGGCGTTTCGACCGTTGGAGAACTTCTAACCAAGTTGCGGGACACGATCCAACTGAAAGGGTTAAAGACTCAGGACGAGGTTCGAGACGCGTTACGGGAAGAAATTGTCACTTTGTTAACTCCGGCTGAAGGGAAAATTGATCTGAGTCGTTCTCAGCCGTTGGTGATGATGATGGTGGGCGTTAACGGTGCGGGAAAAACGACCTCTATCGGCAAAATAAGCAAGTGGCTTTCTGCTCAAGGTAAAAGTGTTTTGTTGGCCGCAGGGGACACTTTTAGGGCCGCGGCTCGTGAACAGTTGGCCGTATGGGGCGAGAGAAATCGTGTTGAGGTGATTTCTCAAACAGGCGGTGATCCGGCGGCCGTCGCGTTTGACGCGGTCAGTGCCGGTAAGGCCAGAGGATGCGACGTTGTTATTGTTGATACCGCAGGGCGGCTTACAACACAAACCCGTCTTATGGAAGAGTTGAAGCGCATCGCTCGCTCCCAAAATAAGTCTTTACAAGGAGCCCCTCACGAAGTCATTCTCGTTATTGACGGTACAAATGGTCAAAATGCGTTAGCCCAGGTCAAGGCTTTTGATGAGGCGGTTCCTCTGACAGGATTGATTATTACAAAATTAGACGGAACGGCCAAAGGCGGTGTGCTGGTTGCCATTAGTCGCATGAGGGCTGAAAATCCCATTCCGATTTACTTTATTGGTGTGGGGGAAACAATAGAAGATCTACAACCCTTTAATGCTAGGGAGTTTGCCAAGGCATTAATAGGCTAAAAAACGGGGCGTGGCCCCGTTTTGGGTATTCAGAAGCGATCTTTGAAGAAATTTTTTAGCTTATCCCAACCCGAACGTCCATCTTTTGTTTCTTTTTTGGGCGGGGCAGATAAGTGGTTATCAGCACGAACCTTTTCCGCATCCAAAGACAAGCGTGGGCTATACCATTGACCTGAAAGGTTGAATGTGAGAGCTAAATTCGAAGCATCTCGGCCAAGAAGGTGTCCTGTCAATGTTTGTTCAGCTAAATCGACTTTCGCTTGTCCTCGTGAGACAAAATCTCCGAAGTTGATGGTCAAATTCTCAATCTCGGCCAAACCGTCATGAATGGTAGCCACTCCGCCAAGATGTTCAGTTTCAGTAAATTGCTCATCTTTTTGAGTCGGAGTCTTGAATTGTTTGAGTTCGGAGAGCGCCTGTTTGAGGTCTAAACCGGAGATCCTAGCACGAGACGCCGAAAAGCCAATTTGTCCATTTAGATTCTTTTGAGTAAAACCATTACCGTAAAGATTGGCTTGAAGATGAACTACACCCCCCATTTTGCTGTTTCCCCCGGCATCATTGAGAAGGGCTGAGAGGTTAACGCTTTCTCCGCTGTAAGAGACGCTCCAATGAGCAAGGTCATTTAATTGAACATCAAGTTCTGTTTTGCCATCATAGGTTAAAGCTTTGGCTTTCGGAAGTTTCAAAATGCCATTCTTCACCGACATATCCGACTTCAGTTGCGTTAGCTTAACCGGACCGGTGGCTAGTTCTCCAACGACTAAAGTTCCGTCAAAATCAAAGTGATTCAGAAATTCTAAAGGATGCGTTTCCTCAGAAACGCTGTTTGATGCAGATTCAGAAAGCGTGTTATCCGTGAGGCCGATATTTTGAGTCGTATCTTCGACAACTGTTGTATTGGGATCGGCTTGCTCAATGGAGGCATTGCTGCCATCACTTGTTTCTGCCGAGCTTTCGCTAGAGGTCTGCTTTGATGCGGGGGCCTGGCTCGAATTTCCAACAGACGCCTCAACAGTTTCTTCCTTAATCGGAGAAGCCAAAGGGAATACACTTTGAGCTCGTTCAAGGGACTTGAGAACAGAAAAGTCACTCAATTGCAATCGTCCAAAAACGACATCACCTTTGATGTCTGGGTGATCAAAGCCGGCACTTTGACCCTTGATGCTCATGGGGGCTCCATGCAGTCTCGCAAAAAGTTCTCCCTGGATAAATTCCTTATGCCAGTCAATATTCATATTTCCAGAAAGAGGAATGCTTTCGGATTGTCCGGGTAAAACAACGGCGCCTTGGAGGTGTTCGGCATTGGTGATGGCCGAAGAACGTTCGAACAATACAGGTGAACGCAAGTCCAGTTTCAAAGTTTGTGGTCCGGCACCTTTGCTGATTTGAATGTAAAGGTCAGGTGCCTGTAAACGCTCCGGATTAATACTGAGTTCCGCCACTGATAGAGCGATATCTCCAATAGTGGGGTCGCCGCTCATTTTAACTTCAGCAGTTTTAGCGTATAGATTTAAGGGCGAAATTTGCACAAGGGGAGAATTTAATTGCGTTTGAAACGCTAGTCCTTGTTGAGTGCCGTTTGATTGAATAGAAAGATTTTCAAGCGATATTTGTTCAGAGGCAAGGTTGAGATCTAAAGTTAAAGAGGCTTGAAGATCCAACAAAAGATTTTCGGGCAAAAGTTGCAATTGTGTTGAAAGGGCAACCGGAGTGTGCATCTGAGGGGCCGGCGCAGAAAAAGTTGCCCGCAAATTTTGAAAATTCAGGACATGTTCATCGTACTTTAAACGTAAGTCTGAATTGTTGAATTCAACAGCGTTGATGGTTAAATTTTCCCATAACGAAGTTTGCTCGGTAGAGTGTTCATTCAACCACTGTGAGGGGGGCGGGCATTCAACTTCTTTGAGTGAAAATCCGTCGATGAGAAGTTGATCCACATGAATTTGACCGAAAGCCAACCACCAAGGGCTGACCGTAAACTGGGCAGAGCGATAAAAAGCAACTAATTTATTTTCATTATCAAAAAGTTGTCCGCTCGGTAGCGATACGGAAATGGTTGGCAATACTCGAACTGTGGGCAACTCATTGGCACGAATGGTCAGGCCTAATTGATTTAAAGAGGATTGCAAACGGGTTTGAACAGAATCTGGTGTGACTAAAAAATACAGCGCTACGACACTACCAATGGCAAGTAGCGCCACCACGCAGATAAGCCAAAGAATAGTGCGAATAATGCGCATAAATCACCCCAACGAAACAATCGTTTTGGAAAACATAGCACGAAATGAAACGGATTGCAGGAGTTGTAAAGCTTTACTTGTTACGCCACTTATCCCGAATGGTTTGTCTCAAATTAGGGGCCAAACGTTCAAGAGCATCCAACGTCATGAAAATAGAATCTCGTCCGCGGTTGGAAAGCTCTCGAAAGCGCGCGAGCAATTCGCTTTCTTCCTCGATGGGATTATGGCGTTCGCTAGTGATAATGAACAAAATATCGAAGCCACAGTCATTGAGCCGAGGCATGCGGAAAATCCCCGGATCTTCCTGTCCTAACTCATATTTCTGGTACATCTCCAACGGAACGCCTAACAACTGGGCGATTTGAAGCTCGGTGTACCCTAAGCGTTCCCGCTCGGTGCGTAACCGCTCTCCAAATTCACGTCTGCGCTTCGCTAGTACTGTTGCCATAGTGTGAAAGGAATTTAGTTAACCTAAAAAATCGGGTGAAGGATACCCTACCTCGACTTTTATTTTAAACATTAAAGAGGAAATTCATCACATCGCCATCCTGAACGACGTAATCTTTCCCTTCAGCCCGCATTTTCCCTGCCTCTTGAGCGCCTTTTTCTCCATGGTAAGCAATATAGTCGTCAAAGGAGATGGTTTGAGCGCGAATGAAGCCACGTTCAAAGTCGGTATGGATCACACCTGCCGCTTGAGGAGCGGTGTCACCCTTATGGATAGTCCAAGCCCGCACTTCTTTGGGACCGGCAGTGAAATAAGTTTGCAGTCCGAGGAGGTCATAGCCGGCGCGGATAACTCGATCCAGCCCTGCCTCATGCATCCCCATATCTTCCAAGAAGAGCTTCTT
>DVMY01000064.1 GCA_018714755.1 Candidatus Aphodousia faecigallinarum
GATAGCGGTACTCTTAGCCTGTTCCTGAGAAGGTTCAGCTTTCACAGGGGCGTCCAAGGGAGTCACCGTTCGGCGAGGCTCACAGGTGATTTTTTGACAAAGCATCTCAAAGAGCGGCTCAGCTTGGGGAATCTTATCCAAAACAGCGTTTTGATTAGAGGCCAATATTTTTGCCGCGATACCCATAAGGGCGATTACAGCAACAATGAACCAAAGCCAGGTTTTAGATGATTTCTTTTTCTGAGGTTCAGATGTTTCAAAGTCCTCGTCATTGTCTTCGTCTGTCTCAACGGAGTCAGCGTTTGCTTGAACGGGAGCCGGGTGCGAAATCACTTTCACGTTTGAGCCGCCGTTGATGATATCGAGACGTTCCGGTCCGTTTCTCACTTCTGTTCTCACGCCGACAAGCCCCTGATTGTCATCGACAGAGTCAAACCCTTTTAATTGGTCCGCAAGGGACTTCATATTGGCAATGCCCTGACGCTCCACTTCCGCCTCTCGCTCAATTCGAGAAAGACTATCTTCCAAGTTAATGGATTTGTACAAATGCTCGCGAGCGTTAAAGACGTTTTGACAGAAGCCGCAACGAACCTGTCCGTTTTTGGCTAAAAGAACATTCTCAGTGATTTTAAAAGCTTGCTGGCAAGCTGGGCAGCGTGTGATATAAACCGTCATAATTCCAAGGACTTAAAAATCTTATTAACTCTTAAATCGAGATGAAACATGATACTGGAAACTAGTAGGATATGGAGATGAGAGCAAAAAAAATTGAAGGAATTGAGTTTGTGAGATTCAGCGAGGAATTCAAAGAAATTAAGTTGGTCAAGGAGCAAAAAAAGCATTATCTGGAACTTTTGCTTCTCGGAGATGAACAGGAATCCATGATTGATCGATACTTGGAGGAGGCGGAATTATTTGTTTGGCAGAAAGGTGCTGAGGCGATCGCTGTGGCGTGCGTGACTGACGAGGGAGCAGGTGTGTGTGAATTAAAAAACTTAGCGGTTAAGTCATCGTATCAGCGAAAAGGTTTTGGCAAAAGATTCCTGAACTACTTGTTTGAGTATTTCAAAAATGATTTCCGGCTGATGCTCGTGGGAACCGGTGAGAGCAAGAGCACGATGGCATTCTACGAAAGCTGCGGTTTTCGTTATTCTCACAGAGTAAAAAATTTTTTCTTAGAAAATTATGACCACTTAATTTTTGAAGACGGGTGTTTCTTGCGCGACATGGTGTTTTTCAAAAAAGAATTGAAAACGGCCATTTCCGGGAGGAAATGACCGCTTGGGGAGATCGGTTTTTCTTAAATTTAACTTATTCCTTTTGTCCCGCGATACAGACCCATCCTTCGCTTTCTTTCCAGACTGATAGCTTCACTGAAGGATCATTTTCTTTGTAAACATCGATCACTTCCTGCGCTTGCCGTGCAAGCACGCCGGAAAGCACCAAATGACCTTGAGGTTTGACTCGCGCCAAAAGGGCGGGGGCCAAAAGTTTCAAAGGATTGGAAAGAATATTGGCGACCACCACATCAAATGTGCCTTCAGGCATGTCTTTGGGTAAGACAAACGTGGCGGGCGCATCGTTGGCTTTGGAGTTTTCAATGGCGGCCTCGACCGCTTGCGGATCAATGTCGGTGCCGAGGACATCACCTGCGCCGACTTTTTTGGCAGCAATGGCCAAAATGCCGGTGCCGCAGCCATAGTCCAGCACGCTTTCTCCGGCTTTAACGTTCGCGTCAAGCCATTGCAAGCAAAGGTGCGTGGTCGGGTGACTGCCGGTGCCAAAAGCAACACCCGGATCGAGACGGATGTTGATGGCGGTGTCGCCCGCGGGCGGCTCGTGCCACGTGGGAACAATCCAAAGCCTGTCTGAAACACGAACCGGTTGGAACTGCGCTTGTGTGATGCGTACCCAGTCCGCGTCCTGCACCTTTTCGTCGCTCACCAACTCAGGTTCTTCAATGCCAAGTCCCTTGACGGCGATGGCCATATCCAAATCAAAGTCAAAGTCGTCGTTGACAAGTACTTTGAGGTAGGAGTTTTTCCATGCGAGTTTGGTCGGCTCCAAGCCCGGTTCACCGTAAAGCGGTTGTTCATCCGGCGTGTCCGCGTCCGCATCTTCGATGGACACGGACAAAGCGCCCGCGTCCATCAGAGCGTCGCCCAGAATCTCAGCCGCTCGATCATTGACGAGTAAAGTAATTTCACGCATCTTAGAGGCTATCCTCATGGGTTGTGCGTTGTTTTTGAAGATCTTTCAATCGTTCTTCCAAATAGTGGATGCTGGCTCCGCCTTGACGGAATTTTTCATCCATCATCAACTCACGGTGCAAGGGTAAGTTGGTCTTAATACCCGTTACCACCATTTCAGAAAGCGCGATCTTCATACGAGCGATGGCGGTTTCACGATCATTGCCGTAAGCAATCAACTTGCCGATCATGGAGTCGTAGTACGGGGGCACGTAGTAGCCCGAGTAAACGTGACTGTCGAAGCGAATGCCGGGACCGCCGGGGGTGTGCCAAGCTGTGACTCGTCCCGGACTCGGCACAAAGGTGAACGGATCTTCCGCGTTGATGCGGCATTCAATGGCGTGGCCTCGAATTTCGATATCGCGCTGTTTGTAGTTGAGTCTTTCTCCGTAAGCGACGCGAATTTGCTCTCTGACCAGGTCGACACCGGTGATAAGTTCTGTCACCGGATGTTCCACCTGAATACGAGTGTTCATTTCGATGAAATAAAACTGATCGTTTTCATAGAGGAATTCAAATGTGCCGGCTCCGCGGTAACCGATACGCTTACAGGCTTCGACGCAACGCTCACCCACTTTTTCGACAAGTTTGCGGGGAATGCCGGGGGCGGGCGCTTCTTCCAAAACTTTTTGGTTGCGGCGTTGCATGGAGCAGTCGCGTTCACCCAGGTAGATTGCGTTATGGAAATTATCCGCTAGCACTTGAATTTCAATGTGACGAGGATTTTCCAAGAATTTTTCCATGTAAACGGTCGGGTTGCCGAAAGCGGCTTGCGCTTCCTGGCGCGTCATCGAGACAGCGTTAATCAGGGCGGCTTCCGTGCGAACGACTCTCATGCCGCGGCCACCACCGCCACCGCTAGCCTTAATAATGACCGGGTAGCCGATTTTTCGGGCGATTTGGATGATTTCATCCGGATCATCAGGCAAGGCGCCGTCAGAGCCCGGCACAACCGGTACTCCGGCCTCAATCATCGCTTTTTTCGCTGACACCTTGTCACCCATGATTCGGATGGAGTCCGGACGCGGGCCGATGAACGCGAAACCGGAGCGTTCCACACGTTCGGCGAAGTCCGCGTTTTCAGACAAGAAGCCGTATCCGGGATGGATGGCTTCCGCATCGGTGACTTCCGCGGCACTGATAATGGCGGGGATATTAAGGTAACTGTCAACAGACGGGGCGGGACCAATGCAGACGGACTCATCCGCCAAGCGGACATATTTAGCATCAACGTCAGCCGTGGAGTGCACCACCACCGTCTTGATGTTCATTTCGCGGCATGCTCTTTGAATGCGCAGAGCGATCTCACCGCGGTTAGCGATCAAGATTTTTCCGAACATAATGCTTTAGCCGATAATGAATAGAGGTTGACCGAATTCGACCGGTTGGGCGTTTTCCACGCAAATTTCTTTAATCGTGCCGGAGGTTTCCGCTTCGATTTCGTTAAGAAGCTTCATGGCTTCAATGATGCCCAAGGTTTGACCGGCTTCAACATGATCGCCAACCTTCACAAAGGGTTCGGCACCCGGATTGGGCGCACGGTAGAACGTTCCCACCATCGGAGAGGTGACTGTCGTTCCTTGCGGCGCGGGTTCAACAGCGACCGGTTGTTCGACCGCGGGAGCCGCGGCAGCCGGTGCGGGTGCGGGAGCGGCAACAACAGGAGTCGCCACAGGAGCGGCGACAGCGACTGTTTGCACTTTGTTGACAATACGCACCTTATCGTTTTCTTCCGTCACTTCCAATTCGGAAATGCCGCTTTCGGCTACCAAGTCGATCAACGTTTTCAGTTTGCGTAAATCCATTTCACAGACCTCTCAAATAACATAGCTACCTGACGAAATATCTTCCTTTAAAGATAAGTTTTAAACCGTCAGGATGAATAAAACGGTGGTATTTAAACTGCATTTTCATGCTTTTTTCGCTAAAAGTCTAGTAATTTCGTTTAATTTTTGAATTTTTAGTGTATTTTGTTATCACGGATTCATGGTAGTCCTGATGTATTCATCCGTTCGGACGGTTTTTTTGAAATTGAAAAAATAAAGCATTTTCGACGAAGTTAGTTACTAAATTAGGGTATCAGGTCAGTCAATGCTTAATATTTAAATAAAAAGCTTAGATATTGAACATAACTCTCAAGTGTTGACGGCCTCTTTTCGTTAAAATATCCTGGTTTTTCAATGAGATTAGGCTTCGTATGCATATTCATATCTTAGGTATTTGTGGAACCTTTATGGGGGGAATCGCCCAACTGGCGAGAGCGGCCGGGCATAAGGTGACTGGATGTGACGCCAATGTCTATCCTCCGATGAGCGATCAACTGCGAGAGGCTGGAATTGATCTTATTGAAGGGTTCGATCCCTCTCAAGTGTCTCTGCGACCGGATTTATATGTGATAGGTAACGCTATTTCCAGAGGCAATCCACTTTTGGAAAAGATACTGGATGATCAGTTGCCCTATACCTCTGGACCTCAGTGGCTTGGAGAGACACTTTTACCCTCGCATCACGTCCTGGCGGTGGCGGGGACTCATGGAAAAACGACAACGAGTTCGCTTTTGGCGTGGATTTTAGAGTGTTGCGGAAAAGAGCCCGGATTTTTAATTGGCGGGGTGCCTGCGAATTTTGGTCATTCTGCTCGGTTGACTTCGTCACGCTATTTTGTCATTGAGGCGGATGAATACGACACGTGTTTCTTCGATAAACGCTCTAAATTTATCCATTACCGTCCTAAAACCGCCATTCTTAATAATTTGGAATTTGATCACGCGGACATTTTTCCCGATTTGGCAGCTATCGAAACGCAGTTTCACCATCTCGTTCGAACGATGGCCCACAATGCCCGTGTGGTGGTCAATGGTCAGTGCGACGCTTTAGAGCGTGTTTTAAATCGCGGGCTTTATAGCGAATGCGTTTACTTCAATGATCCGCGAGGGTGGCATCTAGAGGGCAGCGAGCTCTTCTATAAAGAAACATCTTATGGAGTGATTAAGCTGGCTTTGCCAGGGCATCACAATCTTTTAAACGCGTCTGCCGCCATTGCGGCCGCCACGCACATTGGAATTGACGCCAAGGAGGCCGTATTGGCTTTAGAGGATTTTGCCGGTGTCAAACGCCGCATGGAAGTCAAAGGTGTAGCGCGTGGAGTGACCGTTATCGATGATTTCGCGCATCACCCGACAGCGATCACGGAAACCATCTCAGCGCTAAGAGCAAAAATGGGAGACACCGGTCGAATCATTGCGGTTCTTGAGCCAAGAAGCAACACGATGAAAATGGGCACGATGAAAGATCGATTGGCGGCCAGCCTACAAAAAGCCAATAGCGTGGTTTGCTATGCGGATCCCAAATTGGGGTGGGACGTCAAGGCGGCCTTAGCTCCTTTGTCAGAAAAAGCGCACGTTTTCCAATCCATAGAGGAAACGGCGGCGCAGGCGGCTCATTTGGCTCAATGTGGTGATGCTATTTTGGTGATGAGTAACGGGGGTTTTGGTGGCATCCACGGCAAAATCCTATCCTTATTGAGAGGAGAGGCCTAAAAATGGTTGTCATGTATTTGCATGGCTTTCGCTCTTCGCCGCTCAGTAAAAAAGGGCAAATTATGCGTGAGGCGTTCTCAGGCAAATATACGTTTGAAGCGCCTGATTTGAATGTCAGCCCCGTTGAAGTTCAAAGCATCCTTCTAGAGGCGGTGAAGGGCTGCGAACCATCCGAACTCTGTTTGGTGGGCTCAAGCTTAGGCGGCTTTTATGCCACGTGGCTTGCTGAAAAAATAGGTTGCCGCGCCGTGCTTCTCAATCCTGCGACCGAGCCTTGGTCAGTGATCAATGACTATATCGGTGTGCAGACAATCAATAACACTGACCGAACTTTCGAAGTAAAGACTGAATACGCGGATCAAGTCAGGCAGATGAATTGTGAGAACATTCACGCTGACCATTATCTTGTTTTTTTGTCAACCAATGATGAAGTGTTGGATTGGCATAAGGCGCAAAGTAAATATGCTTCATGCAAAATGATTCTATTGCCGGGCAATACTCACGAAATCAATAATTTTGAGCAATGCTTGCCGGAAATCGAGCATTTTGTCTCCACCACTTCTGATTAGAGGCATTGTTAAATGGAACACTCTTTTATATCGGCCCTTTTGCTGATGTTTTTGATGGCTGACCCCCTCGGCAACATTCCTATTTTTATCTCGTCGTTAAAATCAGTTCCCAAGCAGAGACGGTCTCGAGTGGTTGTGCGAGAGTGTTTTATTGCGGCGCTGATTCTCGGCGTTTTCGCCTTTGGCGGAAAGGCTTTTTTGGACGCTTTGGGGCTCAGTCAGGCCGCTCTTTCGATCGGCGGCGGATTGATTGTTTTATTGATGGCTATCCGCATGGTGTTCCCCTCAAAAGAGGGAGTCTTCGGAGAGTCCCCCGGGGGAGAGCCGTTTATTGTGCCTTTGGCGGTGCCCGCGATAGCGGGGCCTTCGACATTGGCCACTATTTTGCTTTTAGTCGGCAGCGATCCGGATCGAATTCCGGAGTGGCTTTTGGTTGTTTTTCTCACATGTGCCATTAGCGCGGTGATATTGGTTTTTGCCGAGCGTGTGCAAGCGATTGTTGGTGAACGAACAACGGCGGCTTTTGAACGTTTAATGGGATTGATTTTGGCTACAATGGCCGTTCAAATGTTTTTAACCGGCACGACTCAGTTTATTCAAACTACGCTGAAAGGGGCGATTTGATGTTTTTATTTTTTGAAGAAGACGGAGCCTTTAAAGTTGGTACTGTTCTTTCCCAAAACGGTAGCGCCTACCAAGTTGAGCTTCTAACCGGCAGACGCACAAAAGTTAAAGGGGGACACGTCTTTTTTGAGTTTGATTCGCCAGCGGCGTCAGAGGTGATGGGAAAGGCCGAAAGTGCGGCCTCGGAAATGGATCCGCAATTTCTTTGGGAGGTTGCTCCCGAGGGTGAATTCCAATTTGAAACGATTGCCCGAGAATACTTCGGGGAGAACGCAACGGTTGTCGAACGAGTTGCCACGCTTTTGACATTGCATGGCAATCCGGTTTATTTCCATCGAAAAGGAAGAGGCAACTATCGGAAGGCGCCGCAAGAAATCTTAAAAGCAGCCCTTGCGGCGCTTGAGAAAAAACGTTTGGCTGAAGAGCAAAAGAAAGCTTGGGTGCGTCAGATGATTGACGAAAAAGTGGCGCCTAAGGAGATTGCTTCTCAGGCGATTAATTTATTGGTCAATCCTGATAAAAACAGCAACGTGTGGAAAGCGCTGTCGGATGCGGCGAGCGAAGCTCGCATGACGCCTTTGCGGTTACTTTTGGCGTTGGGCGCGATTAAATCCGCTTACCGATGGCACATCGATAGCTTTTATGCCCAATATTTTTCAAAAGGTAAAGGCTTTCCTTCGGACTTAAGCGGTCCGGGTGAAAATGGCTGGGATGACTTGCCGATTGCCAACGTAAGAGCCTTCTCCATTGACGACTCATCTACGACAGAAATCGATGACGCCACGAGCGTAGAGCATGTGGATGATCGTTTGCTTCGCATTGGCATTCATATCGCAGCTCCGGGCTTGGGCATTGAGCGTGACAGCGATATAGACCGTGTGGCCCGCTCAAGGTTGTCAACTGTTTATGCCCCGGGCATAAAGACAACCATGTTGCCCGAGAATTGGATTCAAGCATTTTCGCTCGATGAGGGACGCGCTGTTCCGTGCCTGTCGCTTTACGCCTTAATTGACAAGGAAACATTGGAAGTATCGGCAACGGAAACTCATTTGGAACGCATCAAAGTTTGCTCCAACATCCGCTACGACTTGATCGAAGATGAATTTACAGAAGAGAAACTTTTAGCGGGGACGGTCAATCATCCCTTCGCCGAAGAAATCACTTGGCTTTGGAAGTTCGCTCGTAAGTGCCTCGCCCGGCGTGAGGAAGTTCGCGGCAAGCCCGAAATACTCGGACGATTGGAATGGAGCTTTGACTTGGAAGGAGAAGGGGAGCAAGCGGTTATTCATCTTAAATCGCGAAAGCGGGGATCGCCTCTGGATCTCGCAGTCGGCGAATTGATGATTTTTGCCAATACGGTTTGGGGTGGTTGGCTCGAAGAGATGAATGTAGCAGGAATCTATCGCTCGCAAAGCATGGGGCGGGTAAAAATGAGCACCACACCCGGACCTCATGATGGAATGGGGGTTCCTCAATACGCTTGGAGCACTTCTCCTTTGAGACGTTATGTCGATTTGGTCAATCAACGTCAATTGATCAGCGCGGTGTTGGATCGCGCTCCCAGTTATCGGCCCAGTGACACCGATCTTTTCACGATTGTTTCCAACTTTACTTTGACTTACGGCGCTTACTCTGAATTTCAAAGAAAAATGGAGCGCTATTGGAGTTTGCGTTGGATAGAACAGGAAGGCCTTAAAACCACTGAGGCGATAGTGGTAAAAGGTGAATTGATTCGGATTGAAGGGTTGCCTTTCATGCAACGGATGCCTGGATTGCCCGAATTAGCTCGAGGCCAAAAAATTCTTTTGGACATATTAGGGGTGGATTACGTTGACGTGCTTTTAGATGCTCGGTTAAAAGAGGTTTTGGATGAAACCGATGAGCAGGCGCTCGAAGACGATGAAGTAGTGGAAGAGGCGGCGAATTCTGCTAACGCAGAATTATCCGAAGAACAAGTCACAGAAGACAAAAATAATTAAGACTCATCAAGGTGAGTCCGCTCGGTGGGAGAGGGGTATGTCAAATCAAGCTTGCTTTACCGTTATTGTCGGGAAAAAGGCGTCATCGACCGGTGAGATCATTATTGGTCACAATGAAGACAATGACCGTCGTATTTTGACCAATCAATATTGGGTGCAAGCCGCCACTCACGAAAAAGGCGAGGTGATTGAATACGAGCCGACCGCCGCAAAAATTCCCCAGGTGGAAAAAACTTTGGGGTATTGGTGGACGCAAACCCTTGCGCCTGAAGGTTATAGCTTTTCAGATGGATTTTTCAATGAAGCCGGCGTTTTCATCACTTCCAACAATTGCGGCGACACGGTGGAGAAGGATGAGTCGGTCAACGAGGGCGGCGTGGGTTATGGAATTCGCCGCATAACGGCTGAACGGGCTCATTCAGCAAGGGAAGCCCTGCAAATTGCTATTGAGTTGGTTGAAAAATATGGCTACACCCATCAAGGTCGCACTTACACCTTCGCGGATCATAATGAAGCCTGGCAAATGGCTATTTTGAGGGGCCATCGATATCTCGCTCGCAAAGTCCAAGACGATGAAGTCGCTTTTTTAGCCAATGCCTATTCTTTGGCAAATGTTGATCTGACAGACAAAGACAATGTGATTGCCTCACCCGATCTAGTCGAACATGCGATCCAAATCGGAACATATAAGCCGGCCAAGGCGGGTGATTTTTCTGATTTCAATTTCAGAGAGGCCTATCAGCCCGATCGCCGAAGGGCGGTTCCCTGGAATAAAGAGCGAGTGCAAACGCTCGTTAAGATGGTTACCGGAGAGACAATTGAGGATCACAACGCCATTCCTCAGAGCATTGTCCCGAAGAAAAAGTTGACGCCATGGGACGTGCAAAGCATCTTGCGGGCGCAATCCGATCAAGTGGATCGATCCGTTACAGGATGGCACTTGTATGATTTGCGTGATATTGGAAACATCGACACCCACGATAGCGTGGTCATTAAACTCACGAAAGATCCGCTTTTTACCGTTGCTTGGAGAAGCCACGCGCGTCCGTATGAGACCGCTTTTGTTCCTTCATTTCCCATGGCCAAGCCCGCCTTGACGCAATCGTTCATGTCGCCGGAAGTTGGCATGCGCGCACAGTTTCACGCCACTTCCGAGCAACTGAGTTTTTCTTTTGATAAAAACGTTTTTGCTTTTGTTTTAGCGGAACAGTTTCTCGATTGGATGCCGAATTTGCGCGGTGAAGTATTGAATCAAATTAAAGACTACGAAGCGCGTAAGGCTCATGAACTCGAAAGCATTGAAGCTCGCGCTAAGTCACTGGCCGCAATTGACCGAGAGCGAGCAGCGGCCTTCATGCATAGCTACAATGTCCTTAACTACAACGAGGCGCTGGGGGCGGCTTCCAGTATTCTTATGAAGGCGAATCGACAGGATATTGTGATCTTAAAAGATGAATTGAGCCTGACCGATGAGACGGGAACGGTTGATGTTGTGTTGCTGTCTCAAAAAGATTTTGACGCGACGAAGTTGGATGTATCTGTGACGGAGTTTGGATCCGCGTGGTCGGATTCGGATAATCAATTAAATCGTTTCCGCGCTAAGCCGCTTAAGGTGGTTTTTAAAGATGCGGATGGTGACGGGCGAAAAGACGCTGTCATCACTTTCCCAATTAAGGGAGCGGTGGCGACGACTTTTAAGGGCGTGACAACGGAGCTCTTTTTATTCACAAAAGTAAATGGAGAGCCGGTCGCCGCTTTTGACACAGTGCTGATAACGGAATAGCGCTTTTGGGAAATTGCTTTAAGGACCAAAGTTCATCGATAGTGTGAAATTTGGGTTAAATTTTCACCTTTGCTGCCGGGTGCACTCAGTTCGTTTGAACTCAGGTGGTACAATGCAAGAACTTTGGGATTCGTTTCCCGAAGCGATTTCATAAAAGGGATGATTCTTATGACCGATGGAGTGCCTCGATGCCTGATCAAGCACGAGACATTGAGCAAAAGACAGCCGCAATGGCTGGTACCGTGCAGACGGTAGCTTCGGCTCGCGAGCCTGAACTCGCCAGCCGCGCCCTCGCTCGCATCCAACAATGCTTAGAAAAAGCAGAAGATCAGCGTCACAAGATTACCGCCAGCGGGGCACTTTCCAATGAACAGGAAGCTCAGCTTCGCGACAGCTTCAGCATTCAGATCAAGGCCGAAATAGCCAAAGTACTGGCTCCTCTTCATCCGGCTGATATTGCCTATATTCTTGAAGCACTGCCGACAGACGATCGTTTGATTGTTTGGGATTTGGTGCGCAATAACCAAGACGGTGATGTGTTGGTTGAGGTTAACGACAGTGTTCGTGAAACCTTGATTGACGCCATGGATCGCGAAGAACTCGTCGATGCCATGGAAACATTGGACACTGATGAAATCGCCGACTTGGTTGAAGATTTGCCGCCGGACGTTGTCGCGGAAGTTCAGGAAGGGTTGACCTCGAAAGAGCGCGCCCAATTGCGCGCGGCCATGAGCTATCCCGAAGAAAGCGTCGGGGCGCGCATGGACTTTGAAGTGGTTTCAGTACGGGAAGACTCTTCAATGGAGGCGGTTTTCCGTTATTTGAGAACGTTTGAAGAATTGCCAGAACTCACGGACATGATTTTCGTGGTTGATCGGGGGCAAAAGTTAAAGGGTGCCTTGCCGGTTTCCAAAATTCTGATCAGTGATCCCGAGCGAAGCGTTCGAGAGCTTATGAAGGGTGATGTGCTCACGCTTAATCCGCTCGATGATGCGACGGATGCTGCCCAAGCCTTCGAACGTTATGACTTGGTGAGCGCGCCTGTGGTGGATGAAACCGGGCGTTTGGTCGGTCGTCTCACGGTTGACGAAGTGATGGACGTGATTCGTGAAAGCAGTGACGAAGACGCGTACGCGGCCGTCGGTTTGAGTGATGAGCAAGACTTGTTCGGAAGTGTTTGGCAGGCCGCAAAAAGCCGTTGGGTATGGTTGGGCGTCAACCTCTGCACCGCGTTTGTAGCCTCTCGAGTGATCAGCTGCTTTGAAGGAACAATTTCTCGAGTGGTGGCCCTGGCAGCGTTGTTGCCGATCGCGGCTAATATCGCAGGCAACACCGGTAACCAAACCTTAACGCTTCTTGTTCGTTCCATCGCGATGGGTCAAGTGACGAGCAGCAACACTTTCGACTTATTTAAAAAAGAATTGGGCGTGGCTATTATCAACGGATTGCTTTGGGGCGCGATCGCGGGATTGGGAGCCTGGTTGCTTTATTTTGACGCCAGTTTCGGCATGAAGTTGGGGCTGGTCATGTTCCTAGCGATGATGCTCAATATCGTGGTGGGCGCTTTGGTTGGATTCCTTGTTCCGCTCACACTCAAGAAGTTAGATCGCGATCCGGCCATGGGCAGCTCGGTTCTTCTCACATTCATTACCGATAGCGGCGGCTTTTTAATTTTCCTCGGTTTGGCTGGAATCTTTTTCTAGTGGAAGTCTCCTGACTGGCTTTGCGCAACCGCAAGTGCGGCAAGACCGGCAGTTTCAGTCCTTAACACTCTCGGGCCCAGCAGGGCGCTTTCATATCCCAACGAAAGGGCTAGCTCGATTTCCTGAGCGCTAAACCCACCCTCAGGGCCCACCGCAAAGGTCACGCTGCGAACACTATTAAGCAGAAATCCCTTTTGAGCTGAAGGCGCTAAAAACAGATTGCACTCGCTTTTATTCTGCGCGAGCGCGCTTTCCAGTTGGGGACAGTATTCAACGTCGGGTAAAAAACTTCTGGCGCATTGTTCACAGGCGCTTAAAACCGTGTTTTTCCATTGAGCGAGGCGCTTCTCTAATCGTTTTGAATCTAGTTTGGTGACACTGCGCTCAGCAGGAACAATGATAATTTTAGAAACGCCAAGTTCTGTGGCTTTCTCCAGTATCCAATCCAATTTTTCCTGGGAGACCAAGGCTTGAATTAAAACGGTTTTTAATGGGCTTTCTGTGTGGCTTTGGGCGACTGAGAGAATCTGAGCCTCGGTTCGATCAGAGAAAAAATGCAATACGCAATGAGCTTCGTTTCCCCGTCCGTCAAAGAGCAGCGCGCTGTCTCCTTCTCTCATGCGAAGGACGCGGCTTGCGTGATGCGCTGGTTTTTCCGGCAGCACAAGAGTGTCATTGGGTTGGAATTCACTATCAACGTAAAAGCGGGGAGCCATCTTGAAAAATATCGGTTAAATGATTCAGAAGGATTGTAAAGAACTTTGCAAAAACGAGAAAGCCGCCCGAGTGGGCGGCCCCTAAAACTAAATGAGAAAAACTTAATTAGTCTTTCTTGCTCTTGTTAGTTAAAAGATCTCAGGATATTTAGACTGTTTATGCCTGATGGGCCGAGTTTGTTTAGCCTTCGGAAACGCTACGACATATTGTCCGAATTATTTTCGAAAATGCTAGAGAAATATGATCATTGCCAAAGAGCAGAAATAGGTTCCAGGAGAGCCGATAAAGTATAAAAAAGTTTCGCATTTTTCCCGAATAAACGGACTAATTTCAGTACAATCTAGTTGTTTAAGTTGGGTGAAATGGTGTTCATCCTCGTCGAATTTATGTTCTCTCTGATGGGCAAAAACTTATGACTTGCTGTGTCACTCCTCAATTGATGGCCAATGCTATTCGCGCATTGGCAATGGACGCTGTTCAAAAGGCGAAGTCCGGTCACCCCGGCATGCCGATGGGTATGGCCGATATTGCGGTGGCGTTGTGGACCAAACATTTACGCCATAATCCGGCCGATCCGAAATGGGTGGGACGCGACCGTTTTATTTTGAGCAATGGTCACGGTTCCATGTTGCAGTATGCGCTGTTGCATTTAACAGGTTATGACCTTTCCATCGAGGATTTGAAGGCATTTCGTCAATGGCACAGCAAAACGCCCGGTCACCCGGAAGTGGATGTGACCCCCGGAGTGGAAACGACGACGGGTCCCTTGGGGCAAGGCATCGGTAACGCTGTTGGCATGGCTTTGGCTGAAAGAATGCTGGCCGCGGAATTTAATCGCCCTGGTTTTGATGTCATCAATAACTACACGTATTGCTTCTTGGGCGACGGTTGCTTGATGGAAGGCATCAGCCACGAAGTGTGCTCATTGGCCGGCACCTGGAAATTGAATAAATTGATCGTTATTTATGACGATAACGGTATCTCCATTGACGGCAAGGTCATCAATTGGTTCTCTGATAACACTCGCGAGCGCTTTGAATCTTATGGTTGGAATGTGATCGGCCCAGTCGACGGTCACAACATCGACGAGATGGATCGCGCGATTGCCCAAGCTAAGCAAAGTCAGGATAAGCCCACGCTCATCATTGCCCGCACAGTGATCGGTAAAGGCTCGCCCAACCGTCAGGGAACGAGCAAGGTTCATGGTGAAGCTTTGGGTGAAGAAGAATTAAAGCTCACGCGCGAAGCGCTTGGTTGGAAGTGGGATCCGTTTGTGATTCCGCAGGAAATCTACGATGCGATGAATGCTCGCGAAAAGGGCGCTCAACTTCAAGCTCAGTACGAAGAGATGACGGCTCAATATAGCCAGCAATATCCGGATCTTTGGAAAGAGTTGTGCCGTCGCTTAAAGGGTGAGCTGCCGCAAAACTTCGAAGCGGTGATGCAAGAGGCGATTGCGAAAGCCGCCGAGGCTCAGGAAACGGTGGCCACGCGCAAAGCCAGCCAGAAGGCATTGAACGCCTTTGCTTCGCAGTTGCCCGAATTGCTCGGTGGTTCGGCCGACTTGACCGGTTCCAACCTCACCAATTGGACCGGCGTTGAAGCCATGCGTCCCGACACTTACTTGGGTCGTCATATTAATTACGGCGTTCGTGAATTCGGCATGTCCGCTATTCAAAACGGCATCGCGCTGTACGGAGGCTTTGTTCCCTTTAGCGCGACATTCCTTACCTTCTCGGACTACTCTAGGAATGCCATTCGTATGGCGGCGTTGATGAAGCAGCGCTCCATATTTGTCTTTACCCACGACTCAATTGGCTTGGGTGAGGATGGCCCGACGCATCAATCTGTTGAACATATCCCGAGTTTGCGCCTTATTCCAAATCTGAATGTATGGCGTCCGTGCGATACAGTGGAAGCCTTGGTGGCTTGGCAAAGCGCCGTTGAATCGCGTCATACGCCGTCCATCATCATCGGATCGCGTCAAAACATTGAGTTTATCGCCCGAGAAGCCGATGAAGTGAAGGCCGATGCTTGCAAAGCGTTGCATGCGGGCGCCTACGTGATGAAAGAATCCGGCAAGGGAGCCGATCATGTGCAGTGTGTATTGATTGCCACTGGTTCTGAGGTACCTTTGGCGGTGAAGGCTCGTGAAGTTTTGGAAGAAAAGGGCATTGGCACTCGCGTCGTTTCCATGCCGTGCACAGAACTTTTCGATAAACTGTCTTGTGAGGAAAAACAAGCTATTTTGACAGACGCGCCCAAGGTGGCGATTGAAGCGTCTGTGACCGGCTTGTGGTACAAGTACGTTAAAGAGGGCGAGGTTGTCGGCATCGATACCTTCGGTGAATCGGCGCCCGCCGGCGTGCTGTGGGAAAAATTCGGCTTCACAGTGGATCGCGTTGTGCAAGCCGCTCTGAAAGCAATGAATCATTAATCACGAAAATAAGGGGATTTTTAAAATGACCATTAAAGTTGCCATTACGGGTTTTGGCCGAATCGGTCGTAATGTGTTGCGCGCCCACTATGAATTGGGTAAGAAGCACGATATCGAGATTGTGGCCATCAACGCCATGGGCGACATCAAGACCAACGCTCATTTGTTGCGTCATGATACGGTTCACGGTCGCTTCAACGCCGATGTGAAGGTTGAGGAAGTGTCCGACACCGAAAAGTATCTCATTGTCAATGGCGACCGTATGCGTGTCTTCTGCGACCGTGATCCCCGCAACCTTCCCTGGAAGGAATTGGGCATTGATGTGGTGCTCGAATGCACGGGCGCTTTCCGTACGAAAGAAAAGTGCTTGGCTCACTTAGAAGGCGGCGCTAAGAAGGTTTTGATTTCGGCTCCCGGTAAGGGCGTGGACGCCACGGTGGTTTATGGCGTCAACCAAGACGTTCTCACCAAGGACATGACTGTTGTCTCCAACGCTTCCTGCACCACGAACTGCTTGGCTCCGGTTGTCAACGCGTTGCATAAGGCAATCGGCGTTGAACGCGGCTTGATGACCACCATCCACGCTTACACGAACGATCAAACGTTGACCGACGTCTATCACAAGGATTTGCGTCGCGCTCGTTCTGCCACGCATTCGATGATTCCGACCAAGACGGGTGCAGCCGCCGCTGTCGGTTTAGTGTTGCCGGATTTGAATGGCAAGTTGGACGGTTTTGCCGTGCGTGTGCCGACGATCAATGTTTCTTTTGTTGATTTGACCTTTGAAGCCAAGCGTGACGTGACGGTTGAAGAAGTCAACGCTGTGATGAAGGCCGCTTCTGAATTGCCTGAAAATCAAGGTATTTTGGGCTACAACGACGAACCGCTCGTTTCTATCGACTTTAACCACGACGCTCATTCCTCCATCTTTGATGCGACGTTGACCAAAGTCTCCGGTACGCGTTTGGTGAAGGTGACGGCATGGTACGACAACGAATGGGGCTTCTCTTGCCGCATGCTTGATACCGCTTGCGCCATGATGGCCGCTAAGTAATTGAGCCGTTAACTCAGTCATTAGAGAGGGGCGCGAGCCCCTCTCTTTTTCGGCGAATAAAAAATGGTCTTGAGAGTACATCCCTCAAGACCATTTTCGAGTCAATTAGTATTAGTTCTTATTCAAGCGATTGAGCATACGCACGAAGACTTCCAAACCTTCGGGCATGCTTTCTGTGTCTTGAATTTCGAAGTTACCCTTGTGATGACCATGATGGTTGCATCCATAGTAGAAGAAGGCTGCTTGGCCACCGTGTTTTTGAACGGCTTGCATCAAAAGTGAGCAGTCTTCGCTGCCGGTGCAGGAGGTGATGTCAAACACCTTGGTGACGGTCGGCACTTGCTTGGCTTCTTCTTCCAACATGTCAGACAAAGCCTTGTCAGCGTTAACGTCGGTCGCCATACCCATGATGTCGATCTTGTATTCAACGCCGTAGCTTTCCGCAGAGCCCTTGATCATGCGTTCAGCCGTCTCTTGCATATAACGGTTGATATCATCGTTCTTGCCGCGGACTTCTAATTCCATCTTGGCATGAACAGGAACCACGTTGCGGCCTTCACCGGCGTTGATGGTGCCGATGTTGACGCTTGTGTCACCCTTGCCATGGCGGGCGATGCCCATGATTTGCATGGCGGCCGAGCAGGCAGCCATCAAAGCGTTGCGGCCCAATTCCGCGGCGGCGCCGGCGTGAGCGGCGACACCCGTGAAGGTGACATTCATCTTCGTGGTGGCTAAGAAGCCTTTGCGGATGACAGCCACTTCGTGCAATTTGGCATCAACACCGATGTGACCGCCAACGAGATAGTCAACATCGTCAAGATTGTGAGAGTAAGCGATACCGGCGGCACCCTTCGTGCCTTCTTCGGCCGGTTGGAAAATCAATTTGATGGTGCCCTTGAGATCGTCGGCGTTATCGTGGATCCAGTGAGCGACAGCCAAACCCATGGCGGCGTGAGCATCGTGACCGCAAGCGTGCATGAGGCCGCAGCATTCGCTATCGAAACCGCCGCGGTGGGCTTCGTTGCTGTCGTCATGATTTTCTTCCACATTGACGCAGTCAATATCAAAACGCAGGGCGGTCACAGGACCCGGACGACCGGTTTCCCAAATGGCCATGCAGCCCGTGTAGCCTTCGAGTTCTTTTAATAAAGCCGGATCCATGCCAAGCTTTAAAGAGCGTTGCATGGCTTCTTCGATGACTTTCGGTTCACGGCCCAGTGCGTGAGCTTCATCAAAGAGCGCTTTACCGAGAATGGTCTTGAAACCCAATTCACGTACGCGCTTTACAATCGTTTGGGTCGTGAGGAATTCAGTCCAGGCAATTTCCGGATGATGATGCAAGTGACGACGCGTCTCAATCATTTCCGGAATATAGGCGGCAAGATGCAACATGATATATGTCTCCTTAGTAATGAAACCTTCCCGCCTATTGTAGTCTTAAAAAAGCGACAGGAGTGAAGAAATTTTTCGTATTTAAAGAAACAAAATCCCTCGCTAGTCAGCAATGCTTTTTTGCTTTTGTTCAGACTTAAGAACAAGCGCTAAACCGGCCAAAATGGCGATCAGTCCGAGCGTTGCCCAAGGATTGACGCTTTCTCTTACCACAGTGATAGCGAGAATAAACGCGGTGACCGGCTCCAATAAACCGAGCGCGACGCAGGTGGAGACTCGTGTGGTTTTTAAGGCTGTGCCATACAGCAGATAGGCAATGCCGGTTACCGCCACGCCGAGGTAGAGAACGATCAACATGTCTTGAAACAGAATTTCTGGGAAGTCAGAGAAAATCCAGGCGGCGCAAAGCGCGATGACAGCCGCCACGCTAAAAGAATGCGCGGACGCTCTAAGGGGTGTGGTCAACAGCACTAATTCTTTTGCCAAGAGCGAATAGCTGGCGTAGAAGAAGCCGGCCACAAGACAAATGCCCAAGCCAAAGAAACTTACCTCAATATTGCTTGCCTGGGAAATGGCCATCCAAATGCCGCCCGCAATAGCGACACCTACCCCGATTAGCCATAAATGATCAGGGAATTTACGTTTGATAACCGCCTCAAGCACTCCGGCCCAAACCGGAGCGGAGGCAATGATCGTGCAAGAACCCAGAGCGACGCCTGAAATTTTGACACCGGTAAAAAACAAAAGATTAAACATGGCCATGCAGCCGCCAGCGGCCAACACCTTTAATAGGTAGTTGTTTTTCCCGGAACCTTGAGTTTTGTGAGAACTTTGAGAGGAATCAGGTCTTAAAAATAAAATGGGGTAGAAAAATAGACAGGCAAAAACAATGCGCAAGGCGCCCACCCACAGAGGAGAAAGAGTGGTGCTGGTGATAAAGGTTTGCGCGGTGCCGGCGGTTCCCCACATGATGGCGGCGACTGCTGCAAGGATAAAACCAGGGAAAGCTAAACGAGTCATAGAAGTTTTTCGCACGTAAAAATTTTTTGATGTTATGATTATAGCAAAATATCTTCACGTGAAGATACTTTACGAGAAGTTGTTTTTTATATCATTTGGGTGATTTTGAGGCGTCCATCTATTGCCCGAGATAGTGATCTTGCGTATAGTGACCAGGTTTTTTTCTTAATCAACACAAAAACTTAACTTCTCTTTAAGGACAACTAATGCTCGAAGTAATTATTTGCGTCGTGGCGGTTGTGGTGGCCGGTTGGGCCATTGCAAAAAATTACGATGCCAAAGTAGTGCTTTTTGCGACAGGCTTGCTTTTATTGGCTATTGCAGTGATGTTGGGTCATCCGGCTGTCAGTGCCAAGGCAAGCTCCGGTTTAAATTGGGTGGATCCCTTCAAGGCGATGAAGGATTTGTTTATCACCCAATACTCCAACGCCGGTTTGATTATTCTCACCTTGTTTGGTTTTGCGGCCTACATGTCTCACATCGGCGCCAACGACATGGTGATTCGTGTCTTGAGCAAACCCTTGGAAAAGGTGCATTCGCCTTATATTTTGGTGCCTCTTGTCTATTGGGTCGGCACTTTGCTTTCCATCATTATTCCGAGTGCCTCATCGTTGGCGGTTATTTTGATGGCCACACTCTATCCGGTGCTTCGAGCCGCGCGTATGAGTGTGCTCACCGCCGCGGGCGTGATCGCAACCACCGCGACTATTGTTCCGACTCCTCTGGGAGGTGACAATGTTGTGGCCGCTCGCGTTTTGGGCTTTGATCATGTGGTTGATTATGTTTTCTATCATCATGCGCCCATCACGATTCCGTCTTTGATCATTATCGGCATTGTCCATTATTTCTGGCAGAAGTACATGGATAAGCGCCAGGCCGGCAAGATGTCTGCGGAAATTGATGAAAGCAAACTCAAAAATCGTGACCTCACCGGGGTGCCCGTTTACTATGCGCTCTTTCCTGTGTTGCCCCTGATTTTGGTTATTTTCTTCTGGGCTTGCTTCAGACAAGCCAAGGTCGGCTTGGTGGAAATCACGCTTTTCTGCTTTGCGTTGGCTTTTATTTGTGAACTGATTCGAAAGGGCAATGTTAAGCAAGGCATGAAAGACGCCAATCTGTTCTTCAAAGGGATGGGTGATGGTTTCTCTCAGGTCGTGGTGTTGATTGTCGCCGCTTCCACAATGGTGGCGGGGCTGCGCGCAATGGGCATGATCGACATGATTTCGAACTCCATCTCCGGAGTGGAAAATGCCAGCGCCGGCTTGATGTTCGCCTTCTCCGGCATAACCGCGTTAATTACCTTTATTAGCGGTTCGGGCAACGCGGTGTTTTATAGTTTCATTGAGTTGATTCCTTCCATTGCTCAAAATGCAGGAATCGATCCAATTATGGTAGCCTTACCAATGCAATGTACATCGAATTTGATCCGCTCCGTTTCACCGGTGGCGGCAGTGGTTATCATTGTTGCCGCTTCGGTCCGCGCCAATCCGTTGGAAGTGGTCAAACGCACTTCCGTGCCGATTTTGGCCGGTTTTGTGAGCGTGATGGTTATTTCGGTCATTCGCTATATTTAATCTGAAGGAGATTTGTCATGGCATATATGGAACCTATCTCACAAGAATGGCTCATTGCGAAACGTCGTGAAATCCACGCGTATCCGGAACCTGGTTGGTGCGAATTTGTCTCCAGCGCCCGTGTGATTGAACACTTGGAAAAGCTGGGATTCAAAGTAATGTGTGGCTTGGAAGTAATCAATAAAGACTACATCCATGGCGTGATCAAGCCCCAAGTGGCTAAGTTTTATGAGGCTGCTAAGGAGAAGCTTAGCCCTGAAATGCTTGCTCGCTTAAATGGCGTGACCGGTGTGGTGGGCGTTTTGGAAACGGGCCGCCCCGGACCCACGATCGGTTTCTTGTGCGATTTGGACGCTCTTCCCGTGACGGAATCCTCCGATCCTGAACATAATCCGAACAAGGAAGGCTACGCCTCTCAGGTTCCCGGCTATATGCATGCTTGCGGCCACGATGGTCACCAGGCTGTGTTGATGGGTTTGGCTTCCTGGTTGGCTGCCAATAAGGATCAGCTTTGCGGAACGGTCAAATTGATTTTTGAACCGGGTGAAGAAGGCTCCCGCGGTGGTCGCCCCATGGCCGAAAGCGGTGTGGTGGATGATTTGGACTACCTCTACTGCGGTCACTTGGGATGCGATATTCCCGGCGGTGAAGTGGTGACGGCACCGGAAAAATTCCTCTGCACGACTAAGGTTGATTTCCGTTTCAAGGGAACTCCTTCTCACGCTGGTATGCAACCTGAAGTCGGCAGAAACGCGTTGATGGCCGCTTCCACCGCAAGCCTTGCCTTGATGGCTATTCCTCGCCACGGTCAAGGCATGACACGTGTCAATGTCGGTTACATGCGCGCCGGCGAAGGTCGCAACGTGATTGCCTCCACAGCCGAAATGCAAGTGGAAGTTCGCGGCGAAACCGAAGCGATTAACCAAAGTCTTTACAGCGAAGCGCTTGCCCGGACGTCCGGCGCCGCTGCCATGTACGGCTGCACGGTTGAAACGGAAGTGATGGGCGAAGCCATTGACTTCATCAAAGATGATGAAGTGCAGGACAATTTTGCTGAAGCGGCTCGTCAAGCCAAGTACTGCACGAAAGTCAGTGACACGATGAATTTCAACGGCAGCGATGACGCCACGATTCTAATGCGTCGCGTGCAGAGCAAGGGCGGCAAGGCCGGCTACGTGGTTGTCGGTTCTGAATTGAAGGCCGGTCACCATCAAGCCAAATTTGAGTTTGAAGAATTCCGCCTGCAAGAACTTTTTGATATCTACCACTACTTGGCGATCAAACACTTGGGAGCGAAATAATCGTGACGGATGATATCAGTCAAAATCTGAAGGATTTCGTTGACTCGCTCGAAGAAGAGTGGAAGGCTCAGGTACCCTCTTTGAGTACCGAGCCTATCTCCGTGGTCGCTCGTTTGGTGCGCATGAGCTATTACGTTGAAAGACGGGTGGCTGAAAATCTTGCGCGCTATGACCTGACTCGCGGTGAATTCGAGGTCTTAGCGGTTTTGACACGTAATCCTGATGCTGTGATTACGCCCAAAATCCTGCAGACTAAAATCCTGATTACTTCCGGAGGTCTTTCCAACCGTATTCGCAAGTTGGAGGAAAAAGGACTGCTTGAACGTTATCCGGACACAAACGATCGCCGCGGTGTGATTCTGAAAGCGACGGAGAAGGGTAAGGCTTTGACGCTTGATGCGGTGAACTCTCATGTGGAAATTGAGCGGCAATTTGCATCTTGCCTAAAGCCTGAAGAGCAGCAGGAGCTTGCACGGTTGCTCAAACACATGATCCTTTCTCAGCAAAGAGGACTCAATCGCAATAGTTTGCGCTAGTTTTATGGCCGCCTTCGGGCGGCTTTTTAGAGTCAAAAAAGAGGCGGCCTTTTGACCGCCTCAAGCTCGTTTGGATCTTAGTTTGGTATTCGTTTAGAAGCGGAAATCCCGTTCGCCTTCTTCAATTTTTTGTAAACGGATGACGCTTGCTTTGCGGATCTTCTCGTGAACAATCTTTGGAATTTCAGCCTCAATGACTTTTTGAGCCGCCTCGCGTGTGGCTGGACGGGCATAGTCTTGAGCGTATTCTTTCAATGTCATGATGGCATTGGCCTGGCAATAAGTGGCGATTTCACCGGTTTTTGCCAACGACATAAAGCGGTCTCCTGTTCGACCGGCCCGATAGCAAGCTGTGCACCAGCTTGGCAGATAGCCACCGTCAAGGAGCCACTTCACCACTTCGTCAAGCGTTCGGCGATCGCTTGTTTCAAATTGAGCCGAATTTTCTTCCTTTTCTTCTTCAAGGACGTAGCCGCCAACGCTTGTGCGGGAACCGCCGCTGATTTGAGAGACACCCATTTCAAGACATTTGCCTCGCACACGAGCGGATTCACGTGTCGAAATAATCATGCCGGTGTAGGGGACGGCTAGACGAATCAGTGCAACAATTTTGAGGAACAACTTATCGGGCACCGCGTTAGTGAATGTTGCCGGATCAACGTCATCGGCTGGGCAGATTCTCGGCACGCTGATGGTGTGCGGTCCCACTCCCCAAACGGCTTCCAAGTGTTCGGCGTGCATCAAAAGCCCAACAAAGTCGTAGCGATATAGTGTCAAACCGAACAAAACACCCAAGCCCACATCATCAATTCCGCCTTCCATGGCGCGATCCATCGCTTCGGTGTGATAGGCGTAGTCACTCTTAGGTCCTTTTGGGTGCAACAGCTCATACTGTTCTTTGTGATAAGTTTCCTGGAAAAGTTGATAAGTGCCGATGCCTGCCTCGTGAAGTTTCCTGTAATTTTCTACTGTTGTCGCGGCGATATTGATGTTGACACGTCGAATGGCACCATTTTTATGTTTGATGGAATAAATCGTGTTGATTGATTCCAAGATGTATTCAATGGGGTTGTGCCGAGGATGTTCACCGGCTTCCAGTAAAAGTCGCTTGTGTCCCATGTCTTGCAAGGCGATCACTTCTTGGCGGATTTGTTCCTGAGTGAGCTTCTTGCGAACGATGTGTTTGTTTTTCGCATGGTACGGACAATACGTGCAGGTGTTGACGCAATAATTGGAAAGGTAGAGCGGCGCGAAAAGCACGATTCGGTTGCCGTAAATATGCTCCTTCACCTTTTTGGCGGTGGCGAAAATTTCTTCATTGAGATCATCTTCTTCGCAGGCTAGTAAAACAGCCGCTTCTCGGTGAGTCAAGCCCTTAAATGCTTCTGCTTTTTTCAATGCCTGTTGAATGTAAGCTCTGTCGTTTTTATGTTCTTGAGCAAAGGCTAGAGTCGCTTCAATTTCGTCGTGAGAGATGAATTCTGTGGCGATTTTCGATTTAGGATCATACATGGTTAAACACTCCGTATTAAGAAGAGATACTGCCGAGTGTATGCCTAAATATATTCAGAATAGAAAATTTTAAGTGGACAAAAGTATATATATTTCAATAATTAAGAGTTTAAATTGAATTTATAACCCCCTTAAGAGGTATTTATAACTCTTAAGGGGAATTGATATTGGTTACAACAAAATGGCCTCGAATGAGGCCATCAAAAAAATCAGTCGTGGCTTAACACTACCAATTAGCGGCGAAATAAGCCTGAGTGATATGGTAATAAATAGGCGCGGAGAACATAAGCGGAGCCAAGCGTTCGAGATTACCTCTGCCCAGATATTTGTCTCCGTCCATGAAGCGGCTGCCTAAAGAGCGCTTAACTGACGAGATAACAATATCACCGAGTGTGCCGGTCACAACAATGACAACGGCCATCACCAAGGCTTGCCACGTTCTGAATGGAGTCATCCAGAAAAGCGCGTAGCCGACCAAAATGGTGATCGCGCCGCCCACTAAAATGCCCTTGACGGTCTTGTGGGGATTGTCGCGCAGGATCTTGCCCCCGAAATAGGAACTCGCCATCACAACAAACAGGTCGCCCAGGAAGACGATCAAAAGGTAGAACAAAAGCAGAAGCGATGGGCTTGAGCCGAAACGAGTGATGTCGAAATTCATCAGAGCCGGGGCGTGACTGATGCAGTACACGCTGAGCATCAGGCCCCATTGAATCTTGGCAACACGATCCAAGAACCGGTCACTGTCAGGGCGCAATGACATCAATACGGGTAAAAGCAAGAACAGATACACAGGAATTAACACCGTAAAGAGCCAATAGCGATCGAGACCAATCAGTATGTACTGAAGCGGAATGACAATATAAAACGAAACAACCAAGGCCCAGTGGTCCGAGACTTTAATAGGCGTTAAAGCGACAAATTCTCTGAAGGTGAAAAAGCTCACCAGCGCGAACACGACCAAAAGAGCGTTTTGTCCGAACCAGAAAGCAAGGGCGAACACCACAATGAGCCACCAGCCCATTTTGACGCGTGAGTTCACCACGCGGATTCGCTCGATTTGTTCCGGACTCGTTGCCTTGCGGATCGCCCATTGACAGTAACTTGTTCCGATGATGGCCAACAGCAACAGTACTACGAGCACCAGCGAATACGTTTCTTGTAATGTAATACCTAACCGCATACTTAAGCCTCTGAAAGTTTAATGACCGCTTCACGGGCTCTTGTCAGGAATTCTTCTTTGGGGTCATCCGCAGTGAAAGGCAACGGAGCGCCAAAACGAACGGAACAAACGGTCGGCACTGGAATCAACGCGCCTTTAGGCATGGCCCGGTACAAGTTTTCAATGTAAACGGGGATGAGTTCGACATTGGGAAATTCTCTGGCTAAACGCCAAATGCCACTTTTAAATTCACTGGGGATGGCCTGAGGGCGCCTTGTTCCTTCGGGAAAAATAATCATCGACGAGCCTTCACGTAAACATTGACGCAAAGGCTCCAACGGGTCGCTATGTTCAGTCCGACGACGATCGACCAACACGACATTGAGTTCTTGAATCGCTATGCGTCTGCGAATGGCTCCTTTGATCCAGTAGTCTTTCGCGGCTACCGGTCTTGTATGCGAGCGCATCTCTTTCGGCAACGACGACCAAAGGACAATGGTGTCCAAGTGGCTCGTGTGATTCGCAAAATAAATGCGTTGCTTGTCTGAGGGAGTGCTGCCAATCCACTGCGGATAGGCACCCACCAACAGGCGAGTGAGCAACACAATGGGAGTCATTAAACGAAACAAAGTCAAACCCCTTTGTTTTGAAGCTGTTACTTCAAAACAGAAAAATGGCTACAAATGCAAATAATAATGCAAATGGCAACTATTAGCGCACAAAACTCTCTGTACTCCTTATTCTTGGTGTCGAATTCGACCGTTATTTTTGACTCCTTTAGTTCCTAAAGGTGTCAACTTTTTTCAGGCTAAGACAGACTAGTGAAGCCTGATCCGATAGACACGACTAGAGTGCCCGGCTCTTAAATGCGGGCAAAATCTCCCGAGCTTGTTTGATTCGATTTTCATACACCTCGGCCAACAATACTCCTTCTCCTTGAGACAGTTCAGCCACGGTGGTACCCCACGGGTCAATCAACATGGTATGCCCCCATGTTTGTCGTCCGGATTCATGTTCGCCGCCTTGAGCGCAGGCGAGAACATAGCATTGGTTTTCAATGGCGCGGGCGCGCACCAAAGTGTCCCAATGAGTGCGGCCGGTAAACGTGGTGAACGCGGCGGGCAAAGTGATGATGTCGGGCGTGTCGAGTTTTCGGAATAATTCCGGGAACCGTAGGTCAAAACAAACAGACAGGCCCACTTTCCAAACACCTTCCCACGTTTCAATGTTCACGGACCTCACTTCTTTACCGGCCTGCGTGATTTGGTCTTCGTGGTAACGCTCTTGTCCTCTTTCAAATTGGAAGAGATGAATTTTGTCATAGCGAGCAGCTACTTCCCCGTTGGGGTTGTAAACAATGCAGGCATCGATGAAATGTTTGTCATCATCGCTTTTTAATGGGATGGTGCCCGCTATTAACCAAATTTGCGCTTCTTTGGCCGCTTCACTCATCGCTTGTTGCACGGGTCCGTTTCCAAATTCTTCTGCCATTTCCAAGAGCCCCTGTCCATCTTGAGGCATCAGGGCAAAATACTCAGGCAATAAAACGAGTTCAGCTCCGCTTTGAGCCGCCGAAGCAATCAGCGCGCGAGCGGTGCGAACATTATTTTCAATTGACATGCCAGAAACCATTTGGCAAGCGGCAATTCGCATAACCATGTCCTTCCAATTTCTAATGAGAGGGGGCCGACGGCTTAGCAGTTTCGTCGTCTCCCAGTTTCGTAATAATAGGTTCGTCCAGTGAACCTGTGATCATGTATTCGGTGCTTAAAAGCTCAGATAACGGATTCTGAAGAGCTAATTGGGCAATGAAACTGCCCACACCCAATAGCGGGTTGGCTACGGCCAAAGCCAGACTCGCCCCGCCCAGGCTGATATCGGGTAAGACCGTCATCTTAATATTTTGAGTGAGATTATTCAGATCGAATGTTCCCTCGCCCAAAATTGTGGCCTGCGGTCCGGTAAGTCTGAACGAATTGGCGTTTAAGACGCCGTTTGTGATGGTGTCATTTGAAATGACGGAGTCAAAGACAAAACCCTGACCCACCACGTCTCTGAAGTCAAATGTTAAACGACGCAACAGTGTTTGCAGTGACAGCAAAGACAAAATTCGTCCCGCCCCGGGTTCGACTTGCAAAATCTGTCCTGAGGTTAAAGTGGTGGAAATTGTTCCGTTTAGGCTGGCAGTGTTAAAGTCCACGGGGGCGCCATCCCAAGACAACTGCGCATGCACTTGTCCACCGCCGTCATTGATGACATGCGCGAGTTTAAAGCGTTCCAGCAACTGTCCTAAATCCTCAATGTCGAGAGTGGCTTCTAACTGGGTTTGAGAGTTTTTCCTTTGACCGGCGTTCCAGAGTCCCGTCGCGCTCAATTTAGCGTCGTCATTTGAAAGCGAAAATTCTTTTAGATTCCAAAGGGTGTCTGGGCCCTTCCCCTCATTTTCTGCCCAAAGCGAAAGAGCGCCGAGCTGATAGTCTTGGTAGCGTAAATCTTTGATCGTCAAGGCCACCGATGGTAATGACTGTGTCGTTTTAGGCGCCGCTTTCATCGCTTCGTCCACAATTTCAGGGCGCGGAATGTGCAAGAAGTCAAAATTCGCTTTCAAAAGGGGATGGGAGTGACTGGTTAGCGGGGTGAAATTAAAACTGGCCTTAGCCAAGGTGCTTGAAACGTTTCCACTCCAGGCGCCGGAGGCAAATGCTTTGGCGCTGATATTGATGTCATCGAAATTCAACCCCTTAAGGGCCAATTTCCCAATTCGAACATCGGCTCGGTTAAGGTCCAATGTTTTCATATCCCGTTTGGGATCTTTTTCAAGCGCGGACTGTGCTTGTTCTACGATGCTTTCCCAGTCTTCCCATTTAATGGCAGGCGCTTGCACGAAAAGGGATAACCCATCGCTGGCGGGTTTTTGATTGACTTTCTTACCGACGGATAAAACACCTCTTTGTGTTTTAAGCCCCTCTTTGGTATCGATGTAATGAATTTCCATGCCTAATACATCATCTAAGGCAAGTGTCATCTTGGCAGCGCACTTTTCCGTTGTGGCGCACGGTTCGTAATCAAAATCTAACGGCCAGGTTTCTTCCGCTTTTTTGTTAAAGGGAGCGGGAGCATTTCCTTTGATGCCCAATAGGTGGCTGTTGACGTGCACTTTTACACCGTTGCCAATTTCAACCACGGTGTTGACCAAAGCGGCGCCCTCGGCGTGAGTCAACAAGGACGTTATGAGCGGAGAGTCGACAATTTTAGCCGCGGCCTGCGGAGTGGCGTTGGCTGAGGCCGTCACTTTGATTGTCCCGTTTTCGTTTGTTTCAATGTTGCCCGTGCTGTCGCAACCGTAAACATTGGCTGTCAATCCGGAACCCCATACGCCTTTTTCTGTGAAGGTGACCCGCCCCTGAGCATTCGCTAACTCCGGAACATTATTCATTTTGACGGTGTTGCCACTTAACAAAACAGCACCTTCAACTTGGGTGTTGGCTAAATCAGTTATGGGGATATTAAGACCCAATTCCAAAGAGGCGTTGCCGGTGGCACTCGTGCCTACAAAAGCGTTTCTAATCATTTTGGAGACGGGACTCGCGTTCACCCATTGAGCCATGGCTTGAAGGCTTGCCTCGCTGCGACCTTTGATGATCAGCGGCAGTCCTTGAGCGGTGTAGCTTGGTATTTCAGCGGTGACATCCGTCACTTTTGCTCCCATGGTTTCGCCGCTATCGGCGTGTACAAACATGGAGAGGCCTTCGAAAACCAACTCACCGTTGATATGCTCAAAAATAGGCCAGTCGCCCGCGATCCAATTGCCGTTGTTATCACGCTGATACGAGGGAACATAGTCAAGTGTCACATCTTCGGCTGTTCCGGCGATTCTAAATATGTAGCCTTTATCTTTTTGGTTAACAAAGGGGAATTCTTCAAGGGGACCGTATAGATCAACGGTTCCATATTTGGCGATGCCGTTTCGCAGCGCGGCCTTTAACCAATCATTGGTTTCTTTGCCGCCAGCGACAATCGGAATGAAACGATGAGCCGCGGAGGCTCTCAGGTAGTGCAGGTCGCCTCGAATCTCAAGAGTGCCCAAGCCGCCCGTGTCGTACCAGCCACCATGAACTTGCGCCGAGGCATCGGTGTTGGAAGCAATGAGGTTTTCAACTCTGAATTCAAGTTTGGGTTTTTGACTCCAGCTTGCCTGCATTTGCAAGGTGTCAAGATGGAAGTCTTTTTCAAAGAAGATGCCGGGGAAACTCAAGGAGCTGTTCGGCGCATCCAAAGTCAGTTTGCCCCCTGTCTCATCGGCGCTGATGGTTCCGGAAATGTTGCTGAAGCCAAATCGATTAAATGGGTGGTCATCGTGAGCGACGTGATCCTGCACCGACAAAGCTTTAAATTGGGAAGAAAATTCATAGCGCTTCGGGGCGCTGATAGGACCTTCCCAAGCGCTTTCAAAGGCTTCGATTTGACCGCTCGCTTGTAACTCTCGAATGAAATTGAGAGCCTCGTTTGGTATTGGCAACTGCAATCCGAGCGTGGTCAGACACTGAAGATCAAAAGAGTCAATGGATAAGGTTCCGTCGTATAGATTTCTGTCTTTCCAAGTGGCCTCCAGCTTAGCGTCACCAAACTTCAAAGGTTGGTAGCCGATCGGTTTAATGGTTAAGTCTTGAGTGCTGAATACCAGGCGGTCTCCTTCGAGAGACTCCTGAAGTCTGCCTCGCAGAGTGTCAACACGGATGGGATCGGAGTCCGGCTGCCAACGCAGACTCACGTCATTTAGCGCAACGTCGGCGGTCAATTGGATGGGACGCAGATTGTCGAAGTCCAACCAAATATTGGCTTGACCGGTTCCATCCTGTAAGAAGTGATCCAGATTGACTCTTTTGGCGATTCGTCCGAAATCGATGGATGGAATGGAGGCGTAAATGGTGCCGTAGAGTTTGGCCAAACGGTTGTCCGAGCCGAACCATTTTTCTCTGAAAGTCGCCCGGATGTCAATTGGAGTCGGATTTTGTCGGATAGCGGTGGATTGCAAACCAAATTTCCACGCGATCATGTAGCGGTGCAGCACCGCGCTCGTGTTGTGTAATAAGACAGGGCGAGGATGTTCGCTTGTCAAGTCAATGTAATTAAAGTCCCCGTCAATAATTTCCAAATGTTCTTGCGACAGCAACCAGTCTAAAACCCGTCTGGCAGTGGCTGCGTGATTGGTATTGGGTTGGGTTGTGTTGGCTGAGGTGTCTAACTCAAAGCCCGCGATGTTGAAAAGATCCTCTTCAAGTCGCTCCACATTGAGTCGGGGATTGAAAATGACAAAGCGGGAAAAAGTCGGCTCAAATGTGTAAAAAGAGGATAAAGAAAAGGTGGCTTGCACTTTAGGCAAGGTGAGCGAGGCCCTTTTGCCTGGCCTTGAAAAAGTCATCTCAGTGACAGTAAGTCGGGGTCGAAGCCACTCCCAGTCCACGTGAAAATCTTTTACAGCGATCTCTGTGCCTGTTCGCTCCTCGATGAAGCTTTCTAGCTTGGGGTAATAGCTTTCAATATTGGGAACCACCCAAAGGCGCACGGCGATCAGCGCGGTTGTTAAGAACAGATATAGGGACAAAATAACCCACCCCGCCGTGCGCAACAGTAATCGCCACTTAGATGTTTTGGCGTTGCGCGGCAGACCTTTGGATGCGGCCGAGTGGATTGTTGTGTCCGGTTTCAAAAGAGAAAACAGAGTCCTGTAAAAAGAAAAAAGACAATAAATCAGCCTAAATTTTAACGACTTCATTCTTTTGGGTGTCTGATTTATTAAACTTTTTCGTCTGAAACTTTTCGAAAAATTCAGTCTCTACGCTAAACTGACTTTGTTAAATCTTATTGAACATGCAAAATGCCTCGTTTATCCCTTAAAGATCTTCCCCAATATTCATTTTTTGTGCAGCGGGCATTGATGTCTGCCATGCCAATGGCTGAAGATAAAGAGCGGTTGCAATGGCTCGAGCAGCTCGCCTCGGAACCCTATAGCCGCGCAAAAATGAAACAATTTTTGCATGGCGTTGACTCTGTTGATGAGTTGGCTGAGCGGCTGCGTCTTTTGCGACGAGAGGTGCTGTTGACCGTTTTGAGTCGAGATGTGACGGGAGCGGCTGATTACTTTGAGGTGGTTCGCACAATGACGGATTTAGCCGAGGAGGCTATTTGTCACACGGTGCGAGCCCATGCGTTGGCGCTATCCGAACGTTATGGCGTGCCGAGTTCAGAGGACGGCGTCGCTCAAGATTTTCTTGTCGTCGGAATGGGTAAATTGGGCGGCGAGGAGCTTAATGTCAGCTCGGATATTGATTTAATTTTTGTTTACGATGAACAGGGACAATGTCGTCCGACAGAGTCTTGTCCCAATCCGAGACGGCAATTAAGCAACGCCGAGTTTTTTGAGCGCTTGTCTAAAAAAGTCATCGCGGCGCTTTCCGATATCCTGGGGGCGGGTTTTGTTTTCCGCGTGGATATGCGCTTAAGGCCCAATGGCGATTCAGGCCCCATTG
>DVMY01000065.1 GCA_018714755.1 Candidatus Aphodousia faecigallinarum
CCAATGCGCAAAAAATAGACGCTTGGCTTGCACCATTGTATGAAGGTCACGATATGGCCATTGTGAGTGAGTCAGGCTGCCCGGGCGTGGCCGACCCCGGAGCGAGCATTGTCGCCCGAGCCCAGGAAAAAGGATTGACCGTGAAGCCGCTTGTGGGTCCGAGTTCAATTTTGTTAGCCCTGATGGCAAGCGGCCTTGACGGTCAACATTTCCGCTTCCTGGGCTACCTTCCAATTAAAGAACCCGAAAGAACGAGAGCGTTAAAAGACGCGGAAAGACAAAGCGCTCGAGGCGAAACGCAACTTTTTATTGAAACGCCTTATAGAAACAACGCTTTCTTAGCCTTTCTTTGTCAAACGCTTGAACCTGACACCCGCGTCACGGTGGCGATGGATATAACGGGCGAGGCTGAATTCATAAAAACAAAAAAAGCCTCAGAATGGCAAAAAGAAAAAACGGAACTTTTGAAACTACCGACCATTTTCGCAATCTTGGCTTCAAAAAGCTCGCCCAAAATCGCTGAGAAAAAGAAGTCCAATATGAACTTTAAGAAAAGCGGCAGTTTTTGGCGTCAAGCCTGACATGTGACGGCGCTTAACGCGCCGCCTGATTATTTACAGAAGCTCATCGACTCCCAAAGCGGTTGCCAATTGCACGACATTATCCACCACAGGCACCTTCCACTTCACGAGTTCGCTCTTGGGGAACGCGCCGTAACTTACCGCCACGGAAGCACACCCTGCGTTTTTGGCAAGCCACAAATCGTGTTCTGTATCGCCAATCATCACCATCTGATGAATATCCACGCCGGTTTGTTCGGCTAGCATCTGAAGCATTAAAGGATCAGGCTTTCCGGCACTTTCATCAGCAGTCACGGTCGCCTCAAAAATATCTCCCACGCCAGTTTGCGCGAAAACGCGATCCAATCCCCTGCGGCTTTTACCGGTAGCCACCGCCAAGCGAAGTCCTGCCGCTTTCATCTTGCGCATCAAATCTTCCAATCCCGGAAAGATGCCGATTTCCTTTTCTTTAACTAAATAGTATTCACGGTAGGCCGTTTCAAATTGGTCGTAGTGATCAAATCGGAAATCAGGTTCAATGGACAAAATGGCGCTTCGCCAATCAAGACCGATCACGCTGCGCGCGACTTCCATTCCGGGATCTTTATAACCCATCGAGACAAACGCGTGACAGATACCGGCCGCAATGGGCTCTGTGGTATCCATAATGGTTCCATCCCAATCAAACACAAAAAGGTCAAACTTAGGCACTAACATGAATTCACGATTCCTTTCTGCTCTTTAAGTGAGCGATTAATTGAGCACAATCTTTAGGCAATTGAGCGGTCACAGACATGGGCTGGCCCGAAATGGGGTGTTTGAACTCCAATCGGTAAGCGTGCAAAAACATGCGTTTGAAAGGAATGCCCAAACTGCCTTTGGCGATTTTCTTATTTTCTTCAAAGTCGCCGTACTTGTCATCCCCCACCAAGGGGTGTCCTGCCCATTGCGCATGCACTCGGATTTGATGCGTGCGACCGGTTTTCAAATCCACATTTAAGTAAGAAACAGCTCCAAAGCGATCAATGAGTTGGAAAATGCTGTGGCTTGGCAACCCTTTGTCATCATCGACACAGACTCGGCGCTCTCCGCTTGCAGTGACATATTTATATAGAGGCGCTTTGATATGTTGGCGGTCATTGACCCAGTCACCTAACACTAAGGTTTTATATGACTTATGTAATTGTCCTTCACGAATCATTTCATGAAGTCGCACGAGCGCCTTGCGGCTCTTAGCGAGCATCATGACGCCACTTGTTTCCCGATCCAAGCGATGCACCAATTCCAAATAGGGCTGATTAGGACGCGCGGCCCGCAAGCGCTCGATCAAGCCAAAACTGATTCCGGAGCCTCCGTGCGCGGCCAATCCCGCCGGTTTGTCAACCACTAAAATGTGCTCGTCCTCGTACAAAATGGGCAATTCAATATCATCAATGGGCCGAGGGGCTTCTTTTTTAGGCAATTCGGATACCCGGATGGGTGGCACCCGCAATTCATCTCCCAAAGTCAAGCGAGTATCGACTGTGACTCTTTTTTTATTGACGCGGACTTCTCCGCCTCGAACAATCCGATACAAGTGGCTCTTGGGGACCCCTTTGGCTATACGAAAAAGGTAATTATCCAATCGTTGGCCGTCTGCGTCGGGACCAATTTTGATCCAAACCACCGCATCGGATTTCGCCACGGCCTGAGCGGACGAAACAAATACTGGATTTTTTCCGACTAAATTTGACATAACTCTATATAATGGGGAACGGATTGAGTTCGGACAACAAATGTAGTTGAGCCGCTCAATCGCGTTAGACAATCAACATGTGCATTTTAGCCGTGTTTTGATTAAAAATTTTCTTTATTGAGCCCAGGTTCAATAAAGTTTTTTGTGTGCCCAAAAAGAGCTGCCTTTTTGTGGTGAATCGGTGGAGCTGTGAGAAGTCACCAGCTGTGAAGCCCGCGATGTTACGCGATATATGCAGCAAACGGTATATGTTGTAGTTCCTCTTGCAGGCAAGATATGCCAATAGCGAGAGGTCGTTGTGAATTGCCGTACTGAAAAAATCTGTGGTCGGACAAGTCCCACTCGGATTGCCGCGCTGAGAGCGGAAAATCAGACTTGTCGGTGCAAAAATTTAAGTGTTTGTTATTAGACCGAATGTGAGGGATTGAGCTCATAGATGCAAAATAGAATGTTCTATTTTGAATTCGTTCGTTTCGGTGCTCTCCCTACCGCCTGTCAAATTGAAGGCAACACATGTCTAACAGTTTGTTTTCTCAAGCAATCTCCTCGAAGCGATTACTTCAGGGAGAGCTTTTCATTTGAGAAAAGACTTGGCATAAAGTCATTTTTAATGAGGCTTTAGCCCTGCGCCACGGATTGTTTTTCTGACGGCACGCCTGACTTTGACAACCTGCGACAGTGGTTGTCAGCCCGGAGTGTGCAATGAAACGCATGTTATTTAACGCCACGCACGCTGAAGAAACGCGCGTGGGCATTGTGGACGGCCAAAAGCTGATCGACATTGATATCGAGACAGCCGGCCGCGAACAACGCAAATCTAATATTTATAAGGGTATCATCACCCGCATCGAACCGAGCCTTGAAGCTTGCTTCGTCAATTACGGCGAAGATCGCCATGGTTTCCTCCCCTTTAAGGAAGTTTCACGTCAATACTTTAAAGAAGGTGTTGACGTGCGCACGGCCACCATCCGTGAAGCTTTGGTCGAAGGCCAGGAAATCATTGTTCAGGTTGAAAAAGAAGAACGCGGCAATAAAGGCGCAGCGTTAACCACCTTTATTTCGCTTGCCGGCCGCTACCTGGTTTTAATGCCTAACAATCCTCGAGGAGGCGGAGTTTCGCGTCGCATTGAAGGCGAAGAACGCCAGGAATTGCGAGAAACGATGGATCGACTCAAGTTGCCCGCCGGCATGAGCATCATCGCCCGCACAGCTGGCATTGGTCGCACGGTCGAAGAATTTCAATGGGACTTGAACTACCTTTTGAAGCTTTGGGAAGCTATTTTGGAAGCAGCCCAACCTCAATATGAACTGCAGGTTCGTGAAGGCAATCGTGTCACCACGAAATACGTCACGGAACCAACCGGTCCCAAGGGCGAAGCTTTAAAGCGCGCCAACCCAGCTCCCTTCCTCATTGTTGAAGAAAGCAATCTCGTTATCCGCGCCATCCGCGACTATTTCCAACCGGAAATCGGTGAAATTCTCGTTGACACGGATGAAATTTATGATCAAGCCCGCCAATTCATGGCTCACGTGATGCCCGACATGGTGGGACGCGTTAAGCGCTATCGTGAAGAAACACCTCTGTTTTCGCGCTTTCAAATTGAACATCAGATTGAAACGGCTTATTCTCGCACAGTTCCCCTTCCCTCAGGCGGCGCGATTGTAATCGACCACACGGAAGCGCTTGTTGCCGTGGACGTTAACTCTGCTCGCGCAACAAGGGGCTCTGATATTGAAGAAACCGCTTTCAGAACGAACTGCGAAGCCGCCGATGAGGTGGCTCGCCAAATGCGTCTTCGTGACTTAGGCGGTTTGATTGTGATCGACTTCATTGATATGAGCGATCCGAAGAATCAACGCGCGGTTGAACAGCGTCTCAAAGATGCGCTGAAGTACGACCGCGCGCGCGTGCAAATGGCGAAAATCAGCCGTTTCGGCTTGATGGAATTGTCCCGTCAACGTTTGCGTCCGGCCTTGGCCGAAGGCAACCACATCACCTGCCCGCGCTGCAATGGCGTAGGCGTCATCCGCGACACGGAAAGCTGCGCATTGCAAATTTTGAGAATTTTGGAAGAAGAGGCCATGAAGGAAGGCACCGGCGCGGTTCACGCTCAGGTTCCTGTGGATGTGGCCAGTTTCCTCCTAAATGAAAAGCGTCGCGATATCGCCAAGATTGAACAGCGCCATCGCTTGCCGATCGTTCTGATTCCCAACAAGTTCCTTGAAACGCCCCATTATCACATTGAGCGTTTACGCTACGATGATGAGCGCTTGGACGATGAAGTGGCAAGCTACAAACGTGCCGAAGAAATTCAGCCAGATGAAGAATCGCTCGATCCGTACCGCGTTAAAAAGGCTGAGGAAAAACCGGCCGCTAAACGCCAAGAGCCGGTTCTTCGCAACTTCATGCCAGAAGTGGCTCCAGAACATAACGAAGCGGATCGCTTAATCAACAAGAAGGCAGAGCAGCGCGCCGCTCGTGAAGAGGCCGCCAAGCGCGCCCAAGCCGCTCAAGAGCCGAGCCTGATTCGTCGTTTAATTAATTTCCTATTCGGTTCGAACAAGGAAGAAGAGACGAAGAAGGAAGAAAAGAAGGGACGAGGCGATCGTCGCACCCGTCGCAATCCTCGCGACAGACGCGAAAAAGACGCATCGACTCGTCGTCCGCGTAGAGAACGCGCCCGTCCTGAAAAGGATGAAGAAAAGACCGTTGCCACTGATAAGGTAGAAAACACGGAAAAGGCGAAGACTATCGAAAAAGAGGCAGTGCGTGAAACGCAAAATAGACGACGTCCTCGCCGTCGCGCAAAGCCTGAAGAGACGACGGAATTGCTTCCGGCTCCCGAAACAAAGGTGGCGTTACCCAAACCGCAAGAAGTGAAACCGGTTAAGGATGACGAAGACTTTAACTTTGCGACGGACTCCATGCCGGGTGCTCAAGCGATTTCTGAAGTTAAAACAGAAGAAACGACGCAAGTGGCCGAAGTTTCCGTAGCGGAACCCACGTTGGAGCGCCGTCCGCGCCGTCGCCGTCAAACAAATGACGAGGTTGTCGGCCGTCGTGACCGCATTCCGCCCGAAGTGGAAGCCGAAGAAATGAACCGCGCTCCGATCGTGCCGCCAGAAGAATACATGCAAGAGGCAACGGTCCGCACAGCGCCCTTGAATGAAGCAGATCTTCATTCAGAGCAACCTGCCGCTCCGATTGAGCCGCAGCACATCAATGTGGAAAGCAATATTGCCAATCACAAACGTGAACCGCTTGCTCAGCGCCCTCGCGCGGTTGAAGAACCGACGGCCAGTGAAACCTCAGTTGAGGCAGCTGCCGAAGTTCAAAAACCTGAAGTGGCCGAAACTGAAAAAACCACTGAGGTGCAAACGAACACTGCCAATACAGAGGAAAAACAAGACGCCCTGCAGCGCTTGACAGCTGGTCTGGATGAAGCATTAGCTAAGAGCGGTCTCACGGTCGTGCACACCAACCCGGCGCTTGTTCATCCGGTTGATTATTCACCCGTGATTTACCCGGGACGTCCCAGAAAGGTTTTACCTCCCTTGGATGACACTCCGCTCATTCAAGTGCATACAAAAACTCTTTCCTCTGATTAATTGATTCTGATTAGGGCGAAGCGAGAAGCTTCGCCCTCCCCTTTCTCCAGAACTAAACGTGACTGACAGCAAACTCTTTAGTAAGACCGTTGACGAGCTCGTTCGACTCATTAAAAAGGCTGACGCTGAAACGGATTTGGATAAAAAATATCCTATCTACACCAAGCTTCAACTAGCCTCCGCCACGGCATATAAGTCCTTAAGCGATGACTTTATTTCGGCCGTCATCCAAAAATTGGAATCCGACGGATTTGAGTTTGGCGATCTGATGCGCTGGACCTTCTTTTTTGAGTGCTTATCCTGCAATGTGGTTGATGATCAATACACACACTCATTGATGGTCATGCCCTTTATGGCTTCCAGTGCTTATGGGCTGCCTTTTGGAGAAATTCCTGCTGAGGCGCTCAAAAAGATTGAGCAGTTTTTAAAAGGTCTTTTTACGCCCGAGTACCAAGTCAGACTCAACAAAGATATGCTGAGTACCGACACCTTCGCATTACGCCCATATGAGATGCAAAGCCGGATAAAACAATGGCTCGCAAAGAGCAAACCCGGCATTTGCCGTTTCGTGGATTCGGAAGAAACACGCGAAGAAATGACCGAACTGGTGGCGGACATTCGTCTGATCGCTTTTATTGTGAGCACCCCTATCAAAAAACTGCCCCTGAGTACGTTTGTGCCAGCCGTCAGCCTGAAAAAGCGTGAAAAGAATTTGGTTTTCGGCTTAAAACGAATCTTCATGGAACATTACCCGGCGACACACTTGGAATTTTTGCAGCATCCGTCGGACGAATTTAGAGAATACTTATCCGCCGTAGATAATCCCGACAATTTCAACACCAGCTTGATGTTGCCTTGCATCGCCTCCATGATGGAAGCGGGACGGCTGTTTAGACATTTTTCGTTAAAAGAGGCGCTCGCCAAACTCTTTCAAACAGACGGTTATTCAGTTAAAGATTTGCAAATCACCATTGCCCCTTTTTACGAGCAGACCACTCCGGGCGAAGCAAAAATGGCCGAGTTCAGAATCGGTATCAGTTTAAAAGGAGAAAATTCAAAGGTTTACCAGGGGCTGGGGTGGCCGGTATTTTTCGATGATCCTGCCGATGTTCTTGATAGCCTTGAAGCGACGCTTTTATTTCATAAATTTGAACATGAACAGGTTCGCTTTATCTCAAACGCCACCTTCTTATTGGAAGACGAGGATGAAGAGGTTCGTTACCCGGCTTTTGACGGCAAACTCTATGAGCCCTTTATCCGAGAGGAAGTTTCCTACCTCACACCAACGCTTTATCAATTGAACTAATGCAAAAGCCCGCCAAAGTGAACTGTACCCCGTTTGGTAGACAACTTATCAACGGGGTATTTTCATGAGTGGGAAACGCATTTCAAAAGAACTTAAACAAAAGGTTCTAGAACTCTTTCAAAAAGGTCTCGGTTATAGAGCGACCAATTCAATGCTTG
>DVMY01000066.1 GCA_018714755.1 Candidatus Aphodousia faecigallinarum
GCCCTGTTGCTTAGCGGCAGTCTGAGCCTTTTGATTCTTCAAAGCGTTGATGATGTCGTTTTTCACTTCATCATAAGTTTTAACCGATTGTTTATGGTGAGCGGTAACACGAGCCGACAAAAGTGTATTGGCGGCCACTTCAATCGCATTGGAGTTACGTTTATCCTCTAAAACATCAAAACTATAAAGAGCTTCAATCACGTTCGGATTAATGATCCTATCTTCATAGTCGCGAGTAACATTCTTCACCGTTTGAATCTTCAAACCAAAACGTTCCGCGATGGGCTGCAAAGATTCGCTTTGTTCATAAACCATATTGGAGAACGTTTCGGCGTCTTCAGCAAAAGCGCGGATAGCGGCTTGCTGCTGATACAAAGCTTCGATTTCAGAGCGAACTTCTGCGAGGGGTTTAGCTTTAGCGGCCTTGACATCATCAATACGGATAATGTGGTAGCCGAATTGAGTCTTAACCGGGCCGACCAAATCACCCTTCTTACCGCCAAATACGGCGGAATCAAATTCAGGCACCATCATGCCCTTTTGGAAAAAGCCCAGGTCTCCTCCCTGACGGGCACTACCCGGATCGTTGGACTTCGTCTTAGCCAATTGAGCGAATTGTTTAGGATTGGCCTGAATTTGCTTGTAAAGTTCATCGGCTTCCTTTTTTGCGTCAGCGTCAGATTTGTCAGCGGTGACAGCGATCAAAATATGACTGGCACGACGTTCTTCCGGAGTGGAGAAACGCTGCAAATTTTGCTCATAGAAAGTTTTGATATCTTCATCAGACGCTTTGATATTCTTATAGCTTTCAGGTGACAAAACAATGTATTCGATGTCCACACTTTCAGGCACAGCGAATTGAGCTTTGTTTTGGTTATAAAAAGTCTGTGCTTCCTCATCTGTTACGGAAACAGTTTTTAAGAATGTCGCAGGCTTAATTTCAAACGTGCGGATCGTACGTTCTTCGGTTAAAAGATCATGGATGCGCTGGGCAACCGTATTGCTTGCTAGCGTTGTTTGTGAAACAGCCGCTAAAAGCATTTGGCGAGACAGATCACGACGTAACTCCAAAACAAACTGTTCATCTGACTTACCCATGCTGTTTAAGAATTGCTGGTAGGCTTCAACTGAAAACTTACCGTCACGTTGGAAAGCGGGAGCTTGCTTAACCAAATTGATGGCGTCGGCCTCCCCGACATTCATGTATTCGCTCGCAATTTCAAGTGAGATTGCTCGGTCACTGATTAAGGAAGCCAATATGGAAGCGCGCGCTTCAGGCGTGTCAAGCATATTTGCTTTGAAACTTTGTCCCATCTGACGGCGGAAATTATCCAAGTATTGACGTTTGGCGTTATCAAAATCCATCATCGTGATGGACGTCTCTCCCACCGTGGCAATGTCGTTTTCAGAATCGGACATACGGTTATAACTATAAATACCCGTGACCACGAACGACGGGATAATGAAAATCATGGCGATAAACATCATCCAGCGCTTATGTGTACGAAAAGCCTGAAGCATTTCTCAATCCCTAAAAAAGCAAAAGAGGTAATAAACGGTCCAATGACCGCAAAAATGTCGTAATTTTAGCAATTACAGCTGATATGCGCTTGCAAAATTGGAAAAGTACACGAATCTTTACGAAAAAGATTGGGAATAAAGGGGAAAAGAAATTTGGCGGAGTGGACGGGACTCGAACCCGCGACCCTCGGCGTGACAGGCCGATATTCTAACCAACTGAACTACCACTCCGGCAGAAGACATTAACGCTTGAAACTGTGGTGGGTGCTAAGAGGATCGAACTCCTGACCTACGCCTTGTAAGGGCGCCGCTCTACCAGCTGAGCTAAGCACCCACAATCACCAAACGGAAATCCGCATATTACACTACAAATCCGCTTTATTCAAGGGCAATATGAAGATTTTTTCCAAAAAAGCGCGGCGGGAACGAATGACGCCCCCGCCAATTATTAAATACCCGATCAGGAAGCTGCCGAACCGGTTTGATTGCCCAACACAGTGTGAGCCATCACATCGGTTTTCACTTCACTTGTTAAAGCTTCAAAACGCTTCATCGGATTTTGAGTCAAAGCGATCGGCAAGATTTCATCAATCCATTTCACCGGAATGATTTCCAAGCCATTCTTTACATTTTCAGGAATTTCCTGCAAATCCTTCACATTGTCTTTTGGTATTAAAACCGTTTTCACACCGGCTCTCAACGCCGCCAACAATTTTTCCTTAAGACCGCCGATTTCCAAAATCTCGCCATGAAGCGTTATTTCTCCGGTCATGGCGACATCCGCTCGCACAGGAATCTTTGTCAAAGCCGATACCATGGCTGTTGTAATGGCCCCGCCGGCGCTTGGTCCGTCCTTAGGTGTAGCGCCTTCGGGGAAATGCAAGTGCCAATCGGTTTTACCGAAAATATCCGGATCCAAACCCAGGCTCTCCGCTCTTGCGCGAACAACGCTTCGAGCCGCTTCCACGGATTCTTTCATTACATCGCCCAAACTGCCGGTACGCTGCACCTGTCCCTTGCCCGGGAAGACCGCGGCTTCAATTTGAAGGAGATCGCCTCCGACTTCAGTCCATGCCAAGCCATTGACTTGTCCGACTTGCGGTTCTTTTTGAGCTAAACCGATACTGAAACGTTTCACACCGAGATAGTCGCCGATATTGGCTGAATTGACCAAAACCGTATCAATTGTCTTTTTCTTCGGACCGCGCTTTTTGGGCTGAGCGTCTTGAGCGATCAATGCATTTTTGACCGTCTTGCGGCAAATCTTGCTGATCTCACGCTCCAGTCCGCGAACACCGGCTTCTCGAGTGTAGTAGCGAATAATGTCCAAAATGGCTTCGTCTTCAATCTTAAGCTCTTTATCCTTCAAGCCATTTAGCTTCATCTGTTTCGGTATCAGATGGCGCTTGGCGATATTGAGCTTTTCATCTTCGGTGTAACCCGACAGATAAATCACCTCCATACGATCAAGCAATGCCTGAGGAATATTCAGGGAGTTGCTGGTTGCCACAAACATCACATCCGACAAGTCGTAGTCCACTTCCACATAATGGTCTTGGAAGGTATTGTTTTGCTCAGGATCGAGCACTTCCAATAAGGCGCTTGCGGGATCGCCGCGGCTATCCATCCCCATTTTGTCGACTTCATCCAACAAGAACAAAGGATTTCGTACACCGGCTTTCACGATGCTTTGGATAATCTTGCCGGGCATAGAACCGATATAAGTTCTTCTGTGACCGCGAATTTCGGCTTCATCTCGGACGCCGCCCAAGGCCATGCGAACAAATTTTCGATTGGTTGCTCGCGCGATAGACTGACCGAGACTGGTTTTACCCACGCCCGGAGCGCCGACCAAACATAAAATCGGGGCCTTCACCTTATCGACACGCGATTGAACGGCAAGGTATTCAAGTATACGTTCTTTGACTTTCTCCAAGCCATAATGGTCAGCTTCCAAGATGTCACTTGCTTCTTTAATGTTTTTACTGACGCGGCTCTTTTTCGTCCATGGAATGCTCAGTAGCGTATCCAAATAACCGCGAACAACCGTGGCCTCAGCGCTCATAGCGGGCATCATGCGAAGTTTCTTTAATTCACTTTCGCACTTTTCACGAGCCTCATCGCTCATGCCGCTTTTAGCGATCTTTTCAGCGTATTGATCGATATCGACCGTTTCATCGTCACCACGGCCCAATTCCTTTTGAATCGCCTTCATTTGTTCGTTGAGGAAATATTCACGCTGATTGCGATCCATTTGGCGCTTGACTTGGCGTTGGATTTTTTCCTCAATTTGTACCTTGTCAATCAGTTCGCTGACTCGAGCCAAGACCTTTTCGACACGGTGAATAAGATCCGGTTCTTCCAGCAACTCCTGGCGTTGTTGAGCACTAATATCTAAATAGTGACTGGCTAGGTCCAATGTTTCTTCAAGTGTATTTTTGTTCTTTAAAAGATTGATCAGATCCTTGGGCAAAGCGGTATTGACTTGCGTGAAATTGTTAAACGCCGTCATCAATGCCTTCAGCCACGCCTCTTCTTCAAGTGGTTGTTGAGGTTTGACCGTGATCATGGGTTCGACCATGGCGCTGATGTAAGCCTGGCTAAAATCAAGCCATTGCACCTTGACGCGATACAAGGCGTTGATCAGCAATTTGACCGAGCCGTCTTGTAACGTGATGCGTTGTAAAACACGAGCCACAACGCCAACTTCATACAAATCCTCTGCCTTGGGTTCATTCACATCAGGCTTTTTCTGAGTCAAAATCACAATTTGGTCTGCTTCTCCCATGGCTTGGATGGCCGCAAGGCTCATCGCGCGACCGGCGTACACCGGTTGAATGCACCCCGGAAAAATGACCATGTCACGAAGGGGCAAAACAGGCAAAACTGTTTGTTTCTTAGTAGATTTCGTTGTCATTGATTTCATTACCATTAAGACTATTACAGGTGCTATATGGGGTTAAAAATTCAAAATTCAACCCCGTCGCCCCTGTCTAATACGAATTCAATTGCGAGCCTATCAGTTTTAAACAAAGACTGGGGTAGAAAAGACAAACAGATACAAAATAGGTTCGTTTGAGCAATTTTTAAGCTAAAGAGTAGGAAACGGTAATTTGTCCTTTCTTTAACTTGATTTTGCTTATATGTACAGCACCGATATCGGTCGTGTTCCGCACATGAGTCCCGCCGCATGGATAGGCACGCAAACCACCCCAGGTCACCATCCTCAAACCATCGCGTTCAGTTATGACGCGAGGCAAATTCATAGAAATGATGCGGTTCACCTTTTCTTCAAAAATTGAAGGCTCGATAAGCTCAATCTCATCCGGTGCGGGAGGTTCAAAAGTCACTCTTGATTCGCCAGGGAAATGATTTCCCTTTGTTGCGCGCCAGCCCAATTGATCGCCCACAAAACCGATAATGTGTCCAGCGGAATGCAAACGAGTGTGCAAAAGTCGCTTTTCAGCATCTATCTGCAACTCAACATCTCCATCAACCGGAGATGCAATTAAATGGACGATTCCTTCAGGCGTATGTAATGCTTTAATGACATCAACACCATTAATCGTGCCGACGTCAGATGGCTGACCGCCGCCCTGCGGGTGAAAAATAGTGTGATCAAGACGAACGGCCCACAAACCGTTTTCAGTTGGCTCGCACGACAAAACCTTGGCTCGATCAGTCGTGCGATCATCATTAAGGTAGAGCGCTTCAGACATTAGCGGATAAATGTGGGCTTCTCACCGTCGTTGACAACGTGCTCGTCGACCAGAACCTCTTTGACATCACCTAAACTGGGAACGTCGAACATAACATCGGTCAAAATACCTTCAACGATACTGCGAAGACCTCGAGCGCCCGTTTTACGTTTGATCGCTTTCTTTGCAATAGCAACCAACGCGTCTTGAGTGACCGTAAGTTTTACCCCTTCCATCGCAAAAAGCGCTTCATATTGCTTAATTAAAGCGTTCTTCGGTTTAACCAGAATGCTGATTAAAGCTTCTTCAGTTAATTCCTCCAAAGAAGCAATAACGGGCAAACGACCCACCAATTCTGGAATTAAACCGTATTTAACAAGATCAGTGGGTTCGACCTGAGCAAAAAGCTCAGTCAGAGATTTTTCATTTTTGCTTTTAAGTTGAGCCGCAAAACCAATCCCTGCTCTTTCCCCACGACGCTGAATGATCTTATCCAATCCGTCAAAAGCACCGCCGCAGATGAACAAAATGTTAGTGGTGTCCACCGTCACCATCGCCTTGCCTGGATTCTTACGACCGCCTTGCTGCGGCAAATTGGCTTGTGTACCTTCAATAAGCTTCAAAAGCGCTTGCTGAACACCTTCGCCGGAAACATCACGAGTAATGGAGGGGTTTTCACTTTTTCGGGCGATCTTATCGAGCTCGTCAAGATAGATGATGCCTCGTTGAGCCTTCTCAATATCACCGTCTGCTGCTTGGAGCAGTTTTAAAACAACATTCTCAACGTCCTCACCGACATAACCGGCTTCCGTCAATGTCGTCGCGTCTGCGATGGCAAACGGC
>DVMY01000067.1 GCA_018714755.1 Candidatus Aphodousia faecigallinarum
AATACTATATCAAGCATAATTTTATATAATCACATGATTGAGTCATTATACAAAAAAATCGCCCCAGTGGGGCGAGTGCCAATTCCTCTCGCGATTGAAATCGCAAGTTTCCTTGGCACGACGCTATGAAAGTGCGGGAAAAAATAGCGCGCAACGCGCTCTGAGAACCATCTGAACCCATATTGATTGACCGATCAAAATACGAATCGAGTTATGTTACACCTAAGGCGAAAAAAGCAAAAAGTCATTTTCCTGAGTAGTTCCCCTTAGGATTAGATAAATTTACGACAAAAGTCTTATTTATCTGACACTATTTTCGAGGTTAAAATACTCGCACTTTCTGGCAAATTACTCGCTGCTTGTATTGGAAGTAATTTGTCGAATCCAATACCCCCAATGTTGGCCCACTTCGAAAGAAGTGGGCATTTCTTTTCGACTTAAGACAACTCTATATTAGGTTTTGTGCATTTTTTCCGACAAGCGTTGTTCTACAATTGAATTAAGTTTCGCAAGGAGAGAACGCTATGACAGACAAGCACCAAAGTTATAAAACGGATTGCGACAAAGCAAGTGTTGTCTATTTTACGAAAGACATTTCACCCGCGGCGTTGATGAAACTTTACGAAAAATTGGGCCGCCCCGCTCAAGGACGAGTGGCGGTTAAGCTAAGCACCGGTGAAGCCGGCAACAACAACTACCTTAAACCCGCTTTGATCAAAGACTTGGTTGAATGCGTCAAGGGAACGATTGTTGAATGCAACACCGCTTACGCCGGCGCTCGAAACACCACTGAGGCACATCGCCAATTAATTAAGGATCATGGGTTTGCGGACATCGCTCCTGTCGACATCATGGATAGCGAGGGCGTTGAACATTTGCCTGTTGAACGCGGCGTTCACCTCAAGGAGGATATTGTCGGCGCTCACGTCAAAAACTATGACTTCATGGTGGTGCTTACCCACTTTAAAGGTCACCCCATGGGGGGATTCGGGGGCGCTCTGAAAAATATCGCCATCGGCGTGGCCTCCTCTGACGGTAAGGCCAATATTCATACGGCGGGTCACATTCAAAAAGCCGGGGATTGGCAAAAGGTTGAAGAGGGCCGCTTCATGAAACTGACCGGACCGGATCACAACGCTTTTATTGAATCCATGGCGGAGGCCGCAAAGTCCGTCTCCGACTTCTTCGGTCACGGAGAAAAGATGCTCTACATCTCAGTTATGAACAATATGTCCGTTGACTGTGACTGCGTCTCCCATCCGGCTGAAGTCGATATGAAAGATATCGGTGTGTTGGCATCGTTAAATCCGGTGGCCTTGGATCAAGCCTGTGTGGACTTAGTGCACGAAGCTCCCGATGGTCATTCATTAATTGAACGAATGGAAAGCCGCAACGGTGAACTTATTCTCAAGCACGCCGAAGCGATCGGCTTTGCCGAACGCCGTTACCGCTTAGTTTGCATTGACTGATAAAACTCATCTGTTAATTACAAGCCTCGCCAGGAACCATCCGGCGAGGCTTTCGTTTAAGATTGACATATCCATCAATGGAGCGACATATGGAAGTCAATGGTGTTTTGGCCGGTGATTTTGCCGGCTGTCAAATTAATAACAACGAAATTCAGCTGCCGCTTAGAGAAAGCATGCGAATTCAGAAACAAATTGAAGCGCAAGGCTTCCGAACGATTCGCAGCGACAGTTTTATCCCGCTAAACAAGGACTTCGTCAAGAGCTATCAACTGATTGATTCCATTGATGACATACAAAAAGATGTCTTCAGCGCTTTGTTCAGAGGCGGAGTGGGTCAGATGATTTTTGGCAATCCGGGTGGCGTTGGAGGTGCGAGCATTGCGAAAAACCGCAACGACGGCTACAAAATTATTGATGTGGTGTTTCGTGATGGAAAACGAAGTCTCATTCGATTGGATCTCAAAGCTTGGGAAGTCTTTTTAGCGGAAAGTTATTGTTCACCTGAATATGAACCTCAACCTGTTGTTCGCCCTAAATTGACGAAAACATTTCAAATCGCACGAAGCACTTTGGCGGTGGCGATGGTGGTCGGAATTGTTTGGTTGATCGTCAGGTGTACAACAGGAGGTTAATACAGAATTGAATAATTAAGGATGATTGCGTAAGTTATTGAATTTAAAGAAAAATGTGGCGGAAAAGGGGGGATTCGAACCCCCGAAGCCCGTTTTGCGAGCTTGCACCCTTAGCAGGGGTGTGCCTTCAGCCTCTCGGCCACTTTTCCGCACATCCTGAGTGTCACTCAGTAAGAATGGGGATTTTATAAGATTTAATTTTGTTTTTCAAATTGAACGATTATCTAACCTTACATTTTTTCCCTGCCCGAAGAATTTTCGGTGAAATAATCTGTGAGCAAATCCCCCTTAGAAGATCGACCTCCGGCTGAGTCAGCTGTGTCCGTGAAAAAAGTCTTCTAACGCGCGGCATGAATAATTTAGGTTCCTCAGGATCCAACACTCCGCAATGAATCATGGCTTTTTCAAAATGATTTAGAAAACCTTCCACGGCCTGCGGTCCTGCCAGCTTCTCGCCGGCGAATCGATACTGCCAGTCGTATAGGCCGTGATGAGTTTTATGAGGATCCATCAAAGCCATGTGCATCTCATAGGCCATAATCTGCACAGCCTGGGATAGATTAAGGCTTGTTGCTTCGGGATCGGCCGGAATGGCGGCGCAGCCTTGGCACATAGCCATTTGTTCATTGGATAGACCGGTGCGCTCACAGCCAAACACAAAAGCGATATTGCCCTGCTCGGAACCGATAAAATCAAACGCCTTTTGAGCCACCGCCCTGACGGGTTCAATGGCGGGACCGAACTCCCGCTTGTACCCTGACATGGCCCATGCAAAGTTGACGCCTTCCAGCGCCTCCAAAAGAGTTTTGTAAGGGCGGCTGGCGGCCAATACATCCACGCTGCTTGTCGCATAGGCGATCGCTTCCGGATGTTCCTGGTAATTTTCTTCCCACGGAGACACAACTCTTAAATCTCTGAAACCCATTGTTTTAATGGCTCGAGCGGCTGAACCGATATTGCCGGGATGCGCGGGCTCGACCAGGATAAAACTGAAGCGTTGTGCTAAAGGCGAAATTGACATTTTGGAGCGCTAAATGATGAAAAATCATTAAAATATGTAGATTCTACACGTAGTTATCACATTCTCTGTTTTAATTTTCTAGAAGGATTTTGAGATGAGTTCTCCGATGCTCAACACGGCCGTGAAAGCGGCGCGCGCCGCCTGCACGATTCTCAACCGCGCCGTTGACAATCTTTCCACCTTGGAAGTGCACAAAAAAGGTCATTCCGATTATGTCAGCGAAGTGGATGTCGCCTGCGAACGCACGGTTGTTGAAATTTTGCGTGAAGCTTATCCCCGTCATCAGATTTTAGGTGAAGAAAACGGTCTGACCGGTCCTGAAAAAAGCGAATACCAATGGATCCTTGATCCCTTGGACGGCACGACCAATTTCTTGCACGGTTTCCCGCAGTATGCTGTTTCTATCGCGTTAAAGCGCGGCAATGAAGTCATCGAAGCCGTCATCGCCGATCCCGTTAAAAACGAAGTCTTCACCGCCACCCGCGGCGTGGGCGCCTTCTTAAATGGCCGCCGCATCCGTGTGAGCAAACGCACAACTTTGGCCGAGTCGTTAATCGGCGCGGGCTTCCCCTTCAGAAAGTCCGATGATGTCGAAGCCTATATGAAAGTCTTTTCCCAACTGGCCAAAACAACGAGCGGCATTCGTCGCGCAGGCGCCGCTTCGCTTGATTTAGCCTACGTGGCCGCGGGCCGCTTGGACGCCTTCTGGGAACCAAACTTAAAAGCTTGGGATATCGCCGCGGGCTCCTTGATTGTCCTCGAAGCAGGCGGATTGGTCACCGACTTCAAGGGTGAATCCGATTACCTCACCACCGGTCAAATTGTCGCGGGCACCCCCAAAGTGTTCGGTCAGCTGCTGGCCGTTGTTAACAAAAATTACGGCGACATCCGTTAATTGATTTATTTGACAAGCGTTTAAATGGCTAAAACGAAAACGGTTACTAATGAAAATGATCCATGGGCCGGTCACACACCGGCCATTCGTCGTTTCCTCGAAATTAAAGCCCAACATCCGGAGACTTTGGTTTTGTACCGGATGGGCGACTTCTATGAAACCTTTTTCGACGATGCTGTCAGAGCGAATAAATTATTGGGCATCACGCTCACCTCGCGAGGCACTGACACCAATGGCGCTCCCATTCCGATGGCCGGTGTGCCGGAAAAAACGCTTGAGCAATACCTCGCCCGTTTAGTCAAACAGGGCGTCTCCGTTGCCATTTGCGAACAAATCGGCGACCCTAGCAAGGGGCCGCTTGAGCGCGAGTTGGCTCGAATTGTCACCCCGGGCACACTCACCGAAAACGAGCTTTTGCCTCAAAAGCAGGATGCGGCGCTGCTTGCCATCTCGCCTGCCGGCCGCCATGGCGCTCGATTGGGCCTGGCCTGGCTTGTGTTGAGCAACGGACAATTTCACGTGGCCAACACAAGCCTGGAGGAATTACCCACTGAGGTGACGCGCATCGCGCCCACTGAAATTCTCGTTCCGGAAGACTTCAAAGAAACGGTTGAAGAACTGAGATTGCCCGCGGCGATCACGCCGCTGCCCAAGTGGCACTTCTCGGTTGAACACGGCACGGCCAAATTAAAGCATCAGTTTCAGGTGCAGGAACTCACGGCTTGGGGGCTTGACGATGTTCCCGACGCAGTAAGCGCCGCAGGCGCCCTCCTCACCTATGCTGAAAACACACAGTGCGAAGCCATTCCTCATTTGCTGCCTCCTGTTTTAGAGGTGCAAAGCCAGTTTGTCGGGATGGATTCGGCAAGCCGCCGCAATTTGGAATTAACCCAAACGCTCAGAGGCGATGACGGCCCCACGTTATTTTCGTTGCTTGATCAATGTAAGACAAGCATGGGGTCACGTCTTTTGCGTCAATGGATTCATAATCCGCTCAGAAACCCTCAACTGGTGAGTGCCCGCCATCAGGCCGTGGAAAGCTTTGTGGTGGCTGAATCACTTCGTGAAAATGTTCGCGAAAAACTGAAAACAGTCCCCGATTTTGAACGTTTGGCCACGCGGATTGCCATGCGTTCCATTCGTCCGAAAGAACTCGCCGCCCTGCGAGACGCTCTGCCTCATTTAGCGCTGATCGCGCAAGAGCTGATCACCGCCGACGATCCGCTTATTGAAGAAAAAGCAGCCGATCTTGTCATCGATCCCTCGCTCTACGAGAAACTCAACGCCGCGCTTTTGCCCGACCCCGCCGTGCTTCTTCGTGACGGAGATGTCATCGCGAGCTCCTATAACGAGGAACTCAGAACGCTACGCGAACTTCGCGACAATGTCGGCGACTTCCTCACCCAAATGGAAATCCGTGAGCGTCAAGCTACGGGCATTCCCACGCTGCGCGTTCAATACAATAAAGTGCAAGGCTTTTTCATTGAAATTTCGCGCGGACAAACCGACCGCGTTCCCCTGCACTACCACAGAAAGCAAACGCTTAAAAACACCGAACGCTACATCACGCCGGAATTAAAGGACTACGAAGACAAAGCGCTTTCAGCTCAGGAACGCTCTCAGGCGCTGCAAAAAGCGCTCTATAACGAGTTGCTTGAATTCGCCGATCCGTTCGTGCCCGTGCTTCAAAAAGCCGCGGCCGCGGCCGCGGCAATCGATGTATTAAGTTCATTTGCCTTCCATGCGGCACGGGCCAATTGGATTCGGCCGGAATTGGAAAAAGCTCCCGGCATTGAAATCGTGGGAGCACGCCACCCCGTGGTCGAAGACGCCATTGAAAGCTACACACCGAACGATTGCATGCTCGTTCCGGGCAGACGTCTTTTGGTGATCACCGGCCCCAACATGGGTGGTAAATCCACCTACATGCGCTCGATCGCGCTCATTGTTCTTCTCACATACATCGGCAGTTTTGTCCCCGCCGCAAGCGCCAAGATCGGTCCCGTTGATCGCATTCTCACGCGCATCGGCGCAAGCGATGACTTGGCTCGCGGTCGTTCCACCTTTATGGTGGAAATGACTGAGGCGGCCGCCATTTTGCATCAGGCCACTGACCAAAGCCTGGTGCTTATGGATGAAATCGGTCGGGGCACCTCCACTTTTGATGGCTTAAGTTTGGCCGCGGCCATCGCGCATGAATTAGCGCTTGTGAAAAAGAGCTTCACTCTTTTTGCCACGCACTACTTTGAACTGACCAAGCTTGAGCAAACCGCGCCCGAAGTCGCCAATGTTCACGTGGCTGCCGTGGAAAATAAAAATAAAATCGTTTTCCTGCATGAAGTGCAAGACGGTCCTGCTAATCAAAGCTACGGCATCGCCGTCGCGCAATTAGCGGGCGTGCCCAATTCTGTGATCCGTCGCGCCCGCAAAATGCTCAATGAACTTCAAGAGCGCTCTCAGGTCAATGAACAATTGGATCTTTTCGCGGACAACCACGTTGAAATGCCCAACGAGATCGCCCCCGAACCCGATAGGACTCAATCGCTTTGTGAAGAAATCGATTCGCTTGACATCGATCAGTTGACGCCCCGTCAGGCACTGGATTTGCTCTATGAGCTCAAAGACAAAGCCCGAGAAATCCTCAATAACTAATCAGATTTCTCAGGCTTAAAGAGATTTTAAACTTGATGGAGTTAGTGCAAAGTCGGCTCTTATGCCGGCGCTTCCTCTTCAGAGTCATCCACCGTGTTGGCGCCGATCGGCTTGTCGGCCACCTGTAAAAAAGACGGCACCACCACGTCATCGGTGCCGATTGTCTCGGCGCCTTTGCTGATCGCTTCAACGTTCTTAATCGTGATTTCAAATTTCAACCCGATACCGGCCAGGGGATGGTTGCCATCAAGCACCACAACGCCATCGGCGATATCGGTGACCCGATAAGGACGGTCAAGCGTCTCGCCGCGAATTTCCGTGTAGCTTAAACCCACTTCAACACCCTCTTCAAAATCCGTCTCAGGACGAATGATCAGAGCGGTTTCATCATAGTCGCCGAAAGCCTCTTCGGGCTCCAATTGAACGGTCACAGTATCACCCGGCTTTTTGCCTTCAAGCGACTTTTCAATCACGGGAAAAATATCGCTGTGACCATGCAAATAGACCAACTCGTCTGCCGACTCCAAGAGATCGCCCTGAAGGTTATACATTTTGGCCAAAATGGTCACTAACGTGTCTTTAGCTACTTGCATTCTCAAATCCTTATTTCAAAACAGAGCGCTTGGCTTTTTCATACTCAGCTTCGGACAGAAGTCCCTTTTCAAAAAGCGATGCGAGGTCTTTTAACTCTTTGACGCGCATCTCTTCGTTGCCGGGAAAATAGACGTTATTTTCTCCCAACGGATTGACACCATAGCGATTGGTGCCTCTTTGCGAGCCAATGAGGCCAATCACCAAATAGGCGATGAATTCTATGCCCGGAATAAAAAGCAAAATCGCCCAAAGACCGCTGGCATCGAAGTCATGCAAACGGCGCACAGCGGCTGAGACCGTGCTAAAAAGCGAAACGGCGGTGAGCACCGCGTAGAGTTTTCCCGCCTCAAAAATTTCAGGGCTCGCCGCCGCGTCCTGAATATCGAGCGACTGCCCCGGCAGCAGCGTGAGGCTATAAAGCGCGTAGGGCACGCCGATTCGAACCAGAAGCCAAAAAGCGATGACCGCCCAAAAGCGGCCTCTGTTCAAACGCCCCGAAAAAGAAAAAAAGAGCTTAAACATCACTCCAGCCTTATCAAAAAAGGAAAGGGAGCACGGAATTGAAATTTCCACGCTCCCTATTCGTTATCGGCCGATAACCTTTATTTCGTTTGTTCGCTCAAAAGCGTCAGGATGCGCGGGGCCACACCGGTGGTGTCGGCCTTGCCATCAGGACCTAAAACGTGCACGCGGCATTCTGTGTCAGACAAACGCTGCAAAGCGATCACGTACTGCGGCGCTTCAACCGGTGTGTCGCGACCAAACACGTTGCTCCAGAAACCTTGTTCAGAGCGCTTTTGTTCTTCGTATTCTTGATCGAGGTAGCGAACGAGGAAGAAACCTCTTGAGCGATCGCGGTCTTCCACTGTGAAGCCCATGCGGTCAACGGCCAAGGCCAGGCGGCGCCACGCGCGCTCGTAGTCTTCCTTAATGAAGATGCTGGTGGCCACGCCTTCGGCGTCATGCTCCAATTCGCTCACCGAGTTTTCAGGTTGGTAACTTGCCAACTTTTCAACTTCGGCTTCATGCTCAGCCGGCGTTTGCTTCACGGCCTGGGGATCAAATTCCTGATTGATGCGTTGAGTCAAACGCGTGAGCATTTCGGCTTCCATCTCGGGATCGCTGGGGCCTGGCTGCCAAACCGTTGTTTCGTTATCACCGCCGATCTTTTTAACCACTTCAACCATGGAGCGGTGCGTCACAAAAATGTCACTGCCGCCGTCAGCGGAACGCTCCACACGGGCGCGATACTGGTCACGCTCGCCCGTGGAATAAACCATGTCGATCACGCGGCCCAACGTGGCGCGAATGATGTCCTGCGGCAACTTGGCTTTGTTTTCAGCCCAGTTGGTTTCCATGATGCCGGTGGCGGCATCCTGTCGAGTCAAAGACAAGCCCACCGTGCGCCAGAAGTCCTGCATGACAGGCCACACCATCTCGGGGGCAAGCTGCGTGTGAATCCAACGATTGTTGCCTTCGCGCACAATCTTGGCGACATCACCTTGGGGCAAAAGTCCAATGGAGCCATGAGACGCGGAGGCGTCCTGAGAGGCGCCTTGCTGAGCTTGCTGGCTCGCCCACACCGTATGCGGACGGGACGGAACCGCGTAGCGATCGGAACCCGGAACAGAACTTAATCCCGGCGGGATTTCCAACGGAGCGCGCGAGTCGCTCGTTTCATATTGAATGCGATCTTGGGTAAAGTCAGTGACTGAACAAGCAGCCAAAGCCAGAGGTAAAGCAACCGCCAAACCCGTACGGACAACTTTTTTAATCATTTTGTCTTCACTCATTCGCGCGCAGGTCTTCCACGCGCCCGTTACTTACAAATTAACTCGGTTATTGTACCGATTTCAGCCTCACTGTGTGAAAAGCGATCGGTCAAATTTTGAAACAAATCTCAAAAGAGCGCCCACGTTAAAAGATGCCTTGCCACCCAAACAAAGGGACTCATGAAATAGGTTAAAAAGCCCGAAACAATGAGCACCACCAAAATAAGCATGCCGTAGCGCTCAATTTCAGCGAACTTAACGGCCGCGTTAAAAGGCAGAAGCATCGTCACCAGTCGCCCGCCATCCAGAGGCGGCAAGGGCAGCAAATTGAAAGCCATCAGGTAGAAATTCACCATCACGCCCGCCATCGTCAGATCAAGAAGCGAGCGCGTGAGCAGTCCGGTCCAAAGAAAAATTTTGAGCAACAACAGCCAAATGAGAGCCTGCAGGAGATTACTCAAGGGGCCGGCCAAAGCCACCATGAACATTCCCTGACGAAAGGGGTGCAGATTTCTTGAATTGACCGGCACGGGTTTGGCCCATCCCAAAAGCACGCCGCCCAGCCCCGTAAAGACTGAACCTAACAATAAAATTCCGGGCACAATGATGGTTCCGATAAGATCAATATGCGGAATGGGGTTCAGCGTGACGCGCCCAAGCATCGAGGCGGTATTGTCTCCGTAGCGAGTCGCCATCCAGCCGTGCGCGGATTCGTGCATGGTGATGGCAAAAATTAAGGGGATGGCGTAAACGACAATGTCGTAAATCTGATGCATGGTTAACGATCTTTCAACAATTCCAACACGGTGGGTAAATATTCAGGCAAAGGCTCCTGAAGACCGGGCTCGGGCCGCCCCGGCTTAAAGCCGTGATAATCACTGCCGGTGCTCGCTAAAAAGCCCATGTTTAAAGCGACGCGCATGTAGCGCTCGTTTTCTGCCTCAAAGTGGCTGCCGGTGGTTACTTCAATGGCGTCGCCGCCCAAGGCTTTAAATTCTTCCAATAGGTCGATCGTCGTCAAAGGCGCGGCGAAATTGTATCGCCCCGGGTGCGCGATGACCGCTACTCCCTCGGTGTCTCGAATAAAGCGCATGGCCTCGACTAAATTCATCCACTCAGTTTTCACATACGCGGGGCCATCGTCCTTGAGATACTTTTCAAAGGCTTCATCCTCGGTGCCGACCGTTCCCCGTTGAACAAGGGCCAAAGCGAAATGGCGCCGTGACAGATTCAGTTTATTGCCGGCCAATTCAAGCGCCTGCTTATAGGTGTTATAAATCCCCATCGAGTCAAATTTAGAGGCGATCGTGCGGGCGCGCACATCACGCTGATGGCTCAATTTTTCCGACAATTCGCGATAGGGCTCTAACTTTTTAGGTCCTAAACTCACCACGTGAATCGTTTTCGCACCCCAACATACAGACAATTCCACTCCATCGATAAAGCGCATGCCGAGCTTTTGCGCCTCTTTTCTTGCTTCTTTTAACCCTGAAACCGTGTCGTGGTCGGTCAACGCCATCACTTCAACACCATTGGCGTGCGCCTTGCGAACCACTTCCGCGGGAGAATACACGCCATCACTCGCGCTCGAGTGCATATGTAAATCCATTCTCATTTCAATACTCAAACCCATTACAATTCAAACTTAAACTTTAAACGATTTGTGGCTTTTCCGATGGCTATTTTTTCAATTTCTGACAAGATTCCTCGTGTGGCTGACAGTGCCTATGTCGATCCCCTGGCAACCATTACGGCTAATGTGAGCCTTGGAGAAAACGTGAGCGTTTGGCCCAGCGCCTCCATTCGAGGTGACGAGGCTGCAATCACGGTGGGAGAGGCAAGCAACGTTCAGGATTGCGCCGTCTTGCACACCGATCCAGGCAAGCCCTGCGCGATCGGTCGCTTTGTGACCGTTGGGCACTCGGCCGTGCTGCATGGCTGCACCGTGGGTGACTGCACACTAATCGGCATGGGCGCCGTGATATTGAATGGCTCCGTGATCGGTCAGGAAAGCCTGGTGGGAGCCGGCACGCTCATCACCGAAAATAAAACATTTCCCGACGGCGTTTTAATCATCGGACGCCCCGGACGCGTTGTGCGAGAATTAACGCCCGAGGAAAAAGAAAAAATTCGAGATAACGCCCTGCACTACATTGAACAGAAAAAACGTTATCAAACTGAGAAAAAACAAATCGGATAACCTCTAAGGACTCAACATGAATCAAAACGATACGCTGCTTCGCTTTATCTTCAAAGAAACCCCTATCAAGGGGGCGGCCGTACGGCTTTCCACCGCTTGGAGCGCGATGCGTCAATATCAAAACTGGCCCGAGTCAGTGACCCGTTTGATGGGGGAGATGACCGCGGGCTCCATTCTTTTGGCGAGTTCTTTGAAGTTTGAAGGCGCCCTTATCATGCAAGTGCAAGGTGACGGTCCCGTGCGTCTGGCCATCGTCGAGGTCAGAAACGGACTATTGGTCCGCGCCACCGTCAAGATGAACGAGGGCGAAGAAGTTTCCGACAAAATGGGCATGAAAGAACTTCTAAACGCGCATGGCCGAGGCCGCTGCGCCATCATGCTCGATCCTGTTGATCGCCGCGAGGGCGAGCCGCTCTACCAAGGCGTGGTGTCGCTCACCGGAGAAAACATCGCGGATGCTTTGATGGGCTACATGGAGCAGTCCGAACAAATCCACACCAAATTATGGCTTGCGGCCGACGATGACGCCGCCTCCGGTCTCATGCTGCAGCAAATGCCTGATTTCGGCGGAAAAGATGAGGCGCTCAAAAACGACGATGACGGGCTCAACCGCATCGAAACACTTGCCGCCACCATCACGGATGAAGAACTTTTGGAACTCTCGCCTCAAGAGATCACGCACCGCTTGTTCTGGGAGGAAGCGCCGGAATATTTCACCCCCGCGGAACCGAAATTTGCCTGCACCTGTTCTCGAGAAAAGGTTGAAGCGATGATTCGTAATTTGGGTGAAGTCGAAGCGCTGCAAATCATCAAAGACGAAGGTGAAATCAAAGTGACTTGCGACTTTTGCGGCCGCACCGAACGCTTCAGCGCAGAAGACATTGTCAAACTTTTTGACAATGGCTCAAGCAATAAAATGAATTGATTATGAAAACAGTTTTTAAAAGCGACAAAACTAAAAACGTCATGGGGTTTAACCATGAGGGTCTTCAAGGCGGCTTTTATTTAATGGGCGATCCGATCCTCGCAACTTTAAATGGCCCCTACCCGATTCATAACCTCACAGAAGACGAGGCGGTTGAAAAAGTTCGCGCCATCACCCATGATTTTTTAGAGACCACCGGCAAAAAAGAAGGACTCATCGCTTGGGTCTTTAAACTCATCATTGATGGTGAATGCTTGATTTACTCGGTTAACGTGAACGCGGCCACGGGCGAATTCACCGTGACGCACCAAAACCTCAAAGAGGTGCTTGATTCGTTTTTACCGCAGCAGGTCAAAGGCGGCGAAGAAGTCGATGGCTTTTACATTAAAGCGGACGGCCAAAAAGTGTGGGCCTTTGAACCCATCGAACACTTTCTTTTGTGCCTGATTCCCGATGAAAAGCAAGCCTCGCTCAATGTTCGGGTCTATCAGGCTGATCCGGCGCTTGCCGATTTGATCGAACACGATCAAAACGAAATCCTTGAGCGCTTCATGAATCAAGTGATGCCGAAGCTCACGGAGCGCTTCCCGCAGCTCTCCCCCATGAACCAAGCCAAGCAAGCCGATCCTGAAAAGCTTTTTGAAGACTTGATGTCGTTATTGGAAAACCCGGATCAGCGCATGCCCAAACGTGAAGTGACGCTTGAACTGACGGGGCAACCCGCCGTCACCATGCAGCTGTCGCACCTTTTCGGATTCCGCGCGATTAAAGAGGGCGAAAAGAAAACCGAACACCTGACGGTTTTTCACGACGGGCATCACTACTGGCTCTACACCGTGACGCCGTCGGACAATGACAATGAAGCACCACTAATGACTCTGGAGCGAATCACGCCTGAACAAATTGTTGATCTCGCCCGAAGGATGGTTTGGGGGCAAGCCAAAGCCGATGAGGTGATGCAAACTCAAAAATGGATCAATTGATTTCGTGAAATCGCCGCGTTTGAAAAGGCTCTTGCGGAAAAACCGAAGAGCCTTTTTTTTCGAGCTTGGGGAAAGGTTAAGACTTCATTCTCGTCAGCGCGATGGAAGTTAGCACCGCCGCGCCCGTGGCAATGGCTTTATCGTTGAAGTTGAAGCGTTCGTTATGAACCGGCGCCGTGTGTTCGGCGTCTTTCATGCCCAGACGGAATAAGCAGCCCGGGCGCTTCAAAAGCATGAACGAGAAGTCTTCGCCGCCCGTTGTGCGGCTAAACTCTTTGACGTTCTCCGCACCAATGACCTCGGCGGCGATTGCTCGAGCCGCCTGCACATTTTCAGGGGTGTTGTACATCGCGGGATAGAGTCTCGTGTAGGTCACCTGCGCTTGGATACCATAGGTTTTAGCGATACCCTCAGCGATTTCATTGATGCGCCGTTCAATCATATCCTGCACCTCGGGCTCGTAAGAACGAGTCGTGCCGCGCAAAAGGGCCTTTTGAGGAATAACGCTGGTGCCGTTGGCGTCTCCTGCCTGAGCGCAGCCAACCGAGACAACCGCCGAATAGTAAGGCGACATGTTTCTGGAAACAATCGTTTGCAGGGCCATAATCGCCTCGCCCATCGCCACCACCGGATCCTTTGCAAATTGCGGCCTGGAGCCATGCCCGCCCTTGCCTTCAAAAACAATCTCAAAAATATCGGCGTTGGCGGTCGCGTAGCCCGGGACAAACCCCACCGTTCCCACATCAAGCGTGGGCTCGGCGTGCAGCGCATAAAATTCATCAATATGAAAGCGCTCAACCAAACCGTCATCGACCATATGTTTGGCGCCGGCAAAACCTTCTTCTCCCGGCTGAAAAATCGCCACCAGGGTGCCGGCGAAATGGCGATGCTCCATGAAGTACTTCACCACCGCCAAAAGCGTGGCGACGTGCCCGTCGTGACCGCAGGCGTGCATGTGCTTTTCTCGACCGCTCGAGTAAGCAACGCCTGTGTTTTCATTCAATGGCAAGGCGTCGCTGTCGGCGCGAAGGCCAATCGTGCGGCCGGGCTCATCGCCTTCGATCACGCAAACGACACCGGCCACATCGGGGCCGCCCACGCGTGTTGAAATATTTTCACAGCCAAAACTCTTAAGCGCTTCAACAATTGTCTTTTCGGTTTGAGGAAGATCCAAACCGATTTCAGGATAGTGGTGAATCACATGACGAATTTCAGCGGCGACTTCCGCACACTTCTGCAGTGCTTCAGGTTTCACAATAATGGCGTCTGACATGGACACCCCCTTCTCAAAAAAAAGATGATGTCTTTAGTTATAGCCGAATCAAGTGAAAAGTTTCAGAAAAAATTGCCCTGAAATACTGTATTTGCCCTACTGGGCGGGCTCAGAAACGGGCGGTGTAACAGGCGCGGGACGATAGAGCGGATCGTTGAGAATATCCGCGGGAATGGCGTTGCCGGGCAACACTTTTTGCGGTCTTTGAATACGGAAAAGCACTTCGCCCGGGCGAACCATGTTGAGATCATAGCGGGCGCGCTCTTCAATCGCGTCCGTGCCTCGGGCAAGCGATCGCACCTCGGCGGCCAAGCGTTGGTTTTCTTCGAAAATGAGCGCGTTTTGCTCTTTGATGTCCTCAAGCTCCTCGCTCAAAGACACCAGTCGAATGTAACCGCCTTGACCGCCGATCAAAGGCCAAAGCATCAAAAGCAGAAGAATCAACAAGACCCTAATGATCTTATCGGGCGTAATCATCAGCTTTGGCCTTTACGGACTTCAATTAGAAGGACCATTCCTTAATGCAGTAAAAGGCGTCGCGGCCCGGATAAACGGCTTGGTCATCCAATTCTTCTTCAATGCGAAGCAATTGGTTGTACTTGGCCATGCGGTCGCTGCGGCTCATAGAACCGGTCTTGATTTGACCGGCGTTGACACCGACTGCCAAATCAGCGATGAAGCTATCTTCGGTTTCGCCGGAGCGGTGAGACACCACAACGGAGTAGCCCGCACGCTTAGCCATTTCAATGGCGGCGAGCGTCTCGGACAAGGAACCGATTTGATTTACCTTAATCAAAATCGAGTTGGCCACGCCCTTTTGGATGCCTTCGGCCAAAATCTTGGGATTGGTCACAAAGAGGTCATCACCCACTAATTGAACACGACGGCCCAAAGCATCGGTGAGTTTCTTCCAGCCTTCCCAGTCAACTTCTGCCATGCCGTCTTCGATGGAGATGATCGGATACTTGGCAACCCAGCCTTCCAAAACCTTGATCCATTCTTCGGCCGTGTAGGTCTTGCCTTGGCCTTTTTGGACGTACTTGCCGTCTTCGTAGAATTCGCTTGCGGCGCAGTCAAGACCGATCGCGATGTCCTTGCCCGGTTCGTAGCCCGCGGCCTTGATGGCTTCGATGATCAATTCGATCGCTTCTTCGTGGCTATCGATATTGGGAGCGAAACCGCCTTCATCACCCACGGCCGTGCTCATGCCGCGACCATTGATAATCTTCTTTAAGGCATGGAAGGTTTCCGCGCCATAGCGCACGGCTTCATGAAAACTCGGCGCGCCCAACGGAATAATCATGAATTCTTGCAAGTCAAGATTATTGTTGGCGTGAGCGCCGCCATTGATCACGTTCATCATCGGAACCGGCATTTGCACGGCGCCCATGCCGCCCAAATAGCGGTAAAGGGGCAAACCGGAATAGTTCGCGGCGGCGCGGGCGCAAGCCATGGAAACACCTAAAATGGCGTTGGCGCCGAAATTGCTCTTATTTTCCGTCGCGTCGTCTTCGATCATTTGCGCGTCAATGGAAGCTTGTTGCGTCACATCAAAGCCAATCAAAGCCGGTTGAATCTTGGCGTGAATATTTTCCACTGCCTTCATGACACCCTTGCCGCCGTAGCGAGCGTCTTTATCACGCAATTCAAGCGCTTCGCGGATGCCCGTGGAGGCGCCGGACGGAACGGCAGCGCGGCCCATCACACCGCTGTCGAGATAGACGTCGCACTCCACCGTGGGGTTGCCGCGGCTATCCAAAATTTCACGAGCGACGATGGCATTGATCGTAGACATATCGGAGATTCCTCAAAAGTATGTTTTAGTGACCGCACTTCGCGGTCACTTCTGAAAATAACCGAATCGGCTATGCCGATTCTTGGTCGGTATTGTACCGTAGCACTCAAAGGAGCGCGACGGCAGCTGCTTTAGAAACTGTTTTCAAGCATCGGCAAGCCTTTAACAACCCGGTCGATGGCGACCAAGCCGGTCAAAAGCTCGCGCATGCGGCCCAGAGGCACCATGTTGGGACCGTCGCTTTTCGCGCACTGCGGATCGGGATGTGTTTCCATGAAAAGCCCGGAGACGCCGACAGCGACCGCGGCGCGCGAGAGCACCGGCACAAAAGCGCGGTTGCCGCCTGAACTCTTACCATTGCCGCCCGGCAACTGAACCGAGTGCGTCGCGTCAAAGACCACCGGAGCGCCTGTCTCGCGCATGATGGCCAAGCTTCGCATGTCGCTTACCAAATTGCCGTAACCAAACGAAGCCCCACGCTCACAACACATGAAGTTGTCTTCATTCACGCCGGCTTCACGGGCCGCGGCTCGGGCTTTCTCGATCACATTGATCATGTCGTGAGGCGCTAAAAATTGCCCCTTTTTGATGTTGACGGGTTTGCCCGTGCGGGCGCACGCGCAAATAAAATCGGTCTGGCGGCACAAAAAAGCGGGCGTTTGAAGCACATCAACATATTGAGCCACAAGCGGCACTTCCGCTTCGGTGTGAACGTCGGTGACAACCGGCACACCCACGGTTTCTCTCACGCGCGCCAGAATTTCCAACCCCTTTTCGATGCCCGGACCACGAAAACTCGAGACCGAGGTACGATTGGCTTTGTCGTAACTCGCCTTGAAAATATAGGGAATTCCTAAGTCATCACAAATCGCCTTCATTTCACGGGCGATTTCCATCACCATTTCCTCGCTTTCGATCACACAGGGACCGGCCATCAGGAAAAACGGTTTATCCAAACCGACCTCAAAACCGCAAAGTTTCATTTATCAACCTTTTTAAAGTATCTTCAAAGAAAGCCTCTTTATACATACATAAAAGAATGTATGCATTTGAAAATTTATCACTTCGGCTATCGTCATTTTTTCTGTTTTGATTATACTGGGCGGTTGTTGATTTTTCGGATTTCGTAAAGGAGCTTCTAAATGAAGGCGATTGGTTTTGATAATCAAAAGTATCTTACGATGCAGTCTGAACAGATTCGTCATCGAATCGCCCAATTCGGCGGAAAACTCTATCTGGAGTTCGGCGGCAAGCTCTTTGATGACTTCCATGCCTCGCGCGTTCTTCCCGGCTTTCAGCCCGACAGCAAAATCCGGATGCTGCAGCAACTCAAAAACGACGTGGAAATTGTCATTTCCATCAACGCCTCGCATATTGAATCGAGCAAAGTGCGGGGCGACTTGGGCATCACCTACGATGAAGATGTCCTGCGTTTAATTGACTCTTTCCGCAGCATGGGACTCTATGTCGGCAGTGTCGTCATCACCCAATACACCGGCCAGAAGGCTGCGCAAGCCTTTTTGAAGCGCCTGGAAACACTGGGCGTGCCCTGCTACCGCCACTTCCCGATCGCGGGCTACCCCTCTGATGTTGATTTCATCGTAAGCGAAGAGGGCTTGGGGCAAAACGAATACATCGAAACCACGCGTTCTTTAATTGTTGTCACGGCACCCGGCCCCGGAAGCGGAAAAATGGCCACGTGTTTGAGCCAGCTCTACCACGACTACCAACATGGCATTAAAGCCGGTTACGCCAAATTTGAAACCTTCCCGATTTGGAATCTGCCTTTAAAGCACCCGGTCAATCTCGCCTATGAAGCCGCGACGGCTGACTTAAACGACGTCAATATGATTGACCCCTTCCATTTGGAAGCCTATGGTGAAACCGCCATCAACTACAACCGGGACATTGAAATTTTCCCGGTCTTAAACGCCATTTTCGAGCGCATTCAGGGAGTTTCTCCGTACAAATCACCGACAGACATGGGCGTCAATATGGCGGGCAAATGCATCGTTGACGATGATGTCTGCCGTCAAGCTTCCCGCATGGAAATTCTTCGCCGCTACTACGCAGCCGGTGTTAAACACATGCGCGGCGCCTCTAACGACCAGGAAATCAATCACTTAAAACTGGTGATGAATCAGGCCGAGACTACACCTGACATTTGCCCAGCCGTGGCTGTCTCGTTAGCCAAAGCCGAGCAAACGGGAGCGCCCGCGGCCGCCATGATGCTGCCTGACGGTCGCATCGTCACCGGTAAAACCTCCAGCACTTTGGGCTGCGCCTCCGCCATGCTTTTAAACGCGTTAAAACTGTTGGCCGGCATCGACCATGATGTGGATTTAATCTCCGCGCGCGTTTTAGAGCCGATTTGTCAATTAAAGACGCAATACCTATTGCATAAGAACCCGAGACTTCACATCGACGAGGTGCTTTTGGCGCTCACAATTTCCGCGCTTCGCAATGAAGCGGCTCAAAAAGCCAAGGAGCAATTAGCGAATTTGCGAGGCTCTGAAGTTCACTTCACCGTCATCATCAGTGAAGAAGATGAGCGCGTCCTGCGCCGTTTGGGAATCAACGTGAGCTGTGAACCGCGCTACGAAACCTCGCGTCTGTATCACAAATAATTGACGCGATCATAATCAAAACGCCAACAGAGCATTCTCCCTGTTGGCGTTTTTGCATGCGTTTTTAGTTGTTTTAAATTTTCGCCTTGCACTCACAATCACTCGTTTTGGCTTCGCCGCCCCACTCCGGCTGCAAAGCGACGTGGTCAATGTTAAAGCGCTCCTTCACGTTTTTACGCACTTCTTCCAAAATAACCGGCCAAGAGCGGTGAGAATCGATTCGCAAGTGAGCGGTGATCGCCGAGTAACCGGGACTCATCACCCAAACGTGAAGATCGTGCACACTGAGTACGCCGGGAATCGCCGCGATCGCTTCCCCCACCTCTTCGTACTTCACACCTTCGGGCACCGCATCGAGCATCACCGGCACCGTTTCTTTGAGCACGCCCCAAGCCGCGTGCGCCACCAACACGCAAATTAAAAGCGAAAGGATGGGGTCGACTTCAACCGGCCCGCCGAAATAAATCACCGCGCCCGAAATAATGGCGGCCACCGACCCCAAAAGGTCGCCCAACACGTGAACCAGCGCCGCGCGGGTGTTCACATTTTTCTTATCACGCGAAAGCGACAAAGCCACGCCGATATTGACCAAAAGACCAATGGTGGCAATCAGCATGACGCTTCCCCCGGAAACATCATGAGGATGGGTCAAACGATCCACCGCTTCAAAGCAGATCCAGCCCAGAACAATAAACATCACCAGCGCGTTGATAAAAGCCGCCAACACTTCGATTCGGGCGTGGCCGAAAGAATGATGACTGTCGGCGCCTTCACGGGCGAGCCAATTGGCCACGAGCGCGAAAAGAAGGCTTGCCGCGTCGGTTGCCATGTGGCCGGCGTCCCCGATCAACGCTAAAGAGTTGCTCAACAAGCCGCCGATCAACTCCACAGCGGAAAATCCTAAAGTCAATAAAACCGCCAAGCCCAACACGCTAGTTTTAACCTGACGGGTGGCGTGGTTATAAAGACTGTCGCCTTGACCGTGGCTAGAGAATTCGCGGTCTTTTTCGATATCGTCAACTTCTTTTTTCTCGAACATTTTCGCTTGTCTTTCTTATTGGAATACAAGCGCGCAGTGTACTCTTTTGAATAGTCAATGGATGATTGAAAATCACTCTCACGTATAATTTCAGGAACAATAATTGACGACGATGTTCAAGACTTTTTCAAAGCTGCTTGGACCCTTTTTTGGAAATGAATGCTGCGTATTTTTTGATTCCGGGATTGAGACTGCCCCCGGAAGTTTTAAGTAGTGCCTCTTTTTCGGCTGACTTCGCCGCCCTTTCGGATTTAGCCCAAGGCGCGGAAGATATCATTGAGCAAACCCTTGTTCAGGATCCTGTTTTGAACGGCGCCGCCCATTTGGTGTGGCTTTGGCAAGTCATCGCCAAAAGCCGCGGCATGCCAGAAACCGCGGCCTTTGAATGGGAAGCCGACGGCGGCCCCGCCATGGGGGCGCAAACCTGGCGACTGCATAGTGTCCATGAGACGCTCCTTGGGCATGAAAAAATTCTTTGCTCCCCTAAAGAAGAATTAACAGCCGCTGAGCGCGACACCCTTCACGATGAAGTGTTAGCCTGCGTTCGTGAATTTGGCTTTCAGCTTCAGCAGTGGGCCGATCGGTGGTATCTCACCCGAAATAAAGACTGGCAAGTGCTGGTTCGTCCCTGGTGCGCTCAAGAGTTTCACCCCTTTACCGAAGCGAGTCTTCAGGGGCCCGACGCCGAAAGCTTTAAATCATTGGATCGAAAACTGCGCGCCATTTTGAAAAAAAGCGCCGTCAATCAAAAGCGACTTTCCGAAGGCTTGGAAACCATTGACGCCTTTTGGCCCGATGGCGGCTCCAGGCGCCATCTTCTGAAACCCTCCACGCTTCGCGCGGTGATGGCTAACGACTCATTCGTTTGGGGTTGGGCGCAAAACGCTGGACTCCTCAACTTCAGAACCACTGCGGTTAAAAACGATTGGCCCGAGGCGCCGGAAGGTGACCTTTTGGCGGTGATTGACGATTTATACGTCCCCTATCGGGAAAAAAACTGGTCCCTTTGGGCTCAAAAACTGCCCGGTGCCATCGCCTCCATTTCGCATCTTTGGAACTTAGCTCACGCTAGACGCTGCGGCCGCCTAGTGCTTATCGCAAGCGGCGCCAAGGATACGCACACAGTGGTCATTGAAAAAGGCGCAGCCAAAGGCCTTTTTTCCCGCTTTAAAAAGAAAAAAGCTTTAAATGTTGAATCCTTTTTGGGCGAGGTGGCTCAATGACACGGTTTATTACCCGAGATTACAGCCCTGCCATCGCCTCGCATCTTGTCGAGGAAGGTTATTTGGAACCCCTTGCCCGAGTGCTCGCCGCTCGCGGCATTGAGTCCGCCGATGACTTGAAAGCGGATTGGAGAGGAATGATTCCGCCAGAGACGCTCTTGGGCACGGCCAATGCGGCGAAACTTCTTGCCGATGCGATTGAAGCCAATCTGCGCATCATGGTTATCGCAGACTATGACTGCGACGGCGCAACCGCCTGCGCGGTGGCGCTTATGGGCCTTCGCAGCATGGGAGCCACGGTTGACTACCTGGTTCCGGATCGTTTTGTTTATGGTTATGGCTTGACGCCTGCCATTGTGGATTTGGCCGCCCAAAAAGGAGCCGAACTCATTGTCACTGTGGATAACGGCATGGCAAGCATCGATGGCGTGCTCGAAGCCAAGAAAAAAGGCATTGAGGTCATCATCACGGACCACCATTTGCCAGCTGAGAAACTGCCTGAGGCCGCCTGCATCGTCAATCCCAACACACCGGGATGCGATTTCCCCAGCAAAAATTTAGCCGGCGTCGGCGTCATGTTCTATGTCCTGATGGCGCTTCGCGCTGAGTTTAGAAGGCGCGGCAAATTTGATGCGAAAACGCAGCCAAGGCTCGACGCGTTAGTGGACTTAGTGGCCTTGGGAACCGTCGCCGATGTGGTGAAATTGGATCGCAACAACCGCATTCTCGTTCAGCAAGGACTCAATAAAGTCCGATGCGGCCACACGCATCTGGGTCTTAAAGCGCTTTTTGAAGTGGCCGGACGCCCGAGCGCACAGGCCAAAGTGCGCGATTTTGGTTTTGTCATCGCCCCTCGGATCAACGCGGCAGGCCGCTTAGATTTAATGACCGCGGGTATTGAGTGTCTTATGAGCGACTGCGATGAGCAGGCTCAGCACTACGCGAAAATTCTGGATGACTACAACAAGCAGCGCCGGGAACTTGAGCTTGACATGCAGTGGGACGCGGCGATGCTTTTAAATAAGATTGATGTCTCCAAGCGCCACACGTTGGCGCTCTATGAGCCCACCTGGCACCAAGGCATTGTGGGGCTGGTGGCTAGCCGCATCAAGGAAAGCAAACACCGCCCGACGATAGCGTTTGCGAACGCTGCTGACGGTGAAATGAAAGGATCAGGGCGCTCCATTGAAGGCGTGCACTTGCGCGACATGCTTGACCTTGTCACGAAGACCGCACCCGGCATCATTAAAAAGTTCGGGGGTCACGCCATGGCCGCGGGACTCACCATCGACGCGCATCGGTTTGACGATTTCTGCGGTGTTTTCGAGAACGTTGTCGCGCAAAATTGCGACAGCGACGTGTTTGAGCGCCACGTCTTTGTCGATGGAGAACTCCATCCTAGAGACATCAACACAGCGCTCGTTGAAGCCATCAATGGTCAAATTTGGGGACAGGGTTTTCTTCCTCCCCTTTTTGCCAATGAATTTAAAGTGCTGCATCAAACCGTGCTTAAGGGCGGTCACTTGAAATTAATGCTTGAATTGGATGGCTCGCGCTTTAACGGAATCTTTTTCAGACGCTCGGCTGAAGTGCCTTCAACCGCGCGTTTAGCTTACCGGCCGGAAATCAATGAATGGATGGGCCAGCGAAGCATTCAGCTTGTGATTGAGCAAGTTGAAGGATAAGGCTGCGCACCGCCTTGTTTTTTCTTGATTTTCGTCTAAAATTAAGGCCTTTATTTTGGGTGGTGTCGATATGACTCGTAAGCCTTTTGTTGTCGCCAACTGGAAAATGAACGGTAGCCTCAAAGCCAACGATGAGTGGCTTAGCGCTGCCATGCCGCAAATGAGCGGCACGCGTCTGGCCTGTGATGTCGCGGTTTGCGCGCCTTTCATTTACTTGCCTCAATTGGTGATTGGCTTTGAGCATAGCGCCACGCTCGTGGGCGCTCAAAATTGTGCTCAGTACGCTCAAGGTGCTTATACGGGTGAAGTGTCTGCCGCGATGCTCGCAGATATCGGTTGCGACCTCGTGATCTTAGGTCACTCTGAACGCCGCACGCTTTTCGGTGAAACCGATGAGACGGTCGCTGGAAAAGTGAAGCTTGCCTTTGATAACGGCGTGATGCCGATTGTCTGCGTGGGTGAAACGCTCGAAGAACGAGAAGCCGGCCGAACCATTGAAGTGGTGAGCCGTCAGTTGCGCGCCGTTTTGGACAAAGTTGGCATTTTGCCTCTTGTTTCCGGCGCCCTTGCTTACGAACCACTCTGGGCAATCGGCACCGGTAAGAGCGCGAGCGCCAAAGACGCGCAAGCGGTGCACGAAGCTTTGCGAGCAGTCTTGGCTGAAGTGGATCAAGAAGCTGCTCAACGCACGAGAATTCTCTACGGCGGCAGCGTCAAAGCCAAAAATGCGTCGGAACTTTTCGCGCAGCCTGACATTGACGGCGCGCTTGTGGGCGGAGCGTCCCTGAAAGCTGAAGATTTCTTAGCTATTTGCCACTGCGCGGATAGCCTTTAAAAGAATAAAATTTAGAAACTATTTTTGAGTTAAAGGAAAACAATAAAGATGTCCTCCATGTTGGTCTCCATCGCAATCGTGGTGCAAATCATCTCCGCGATCGCCGTGATCATTTTGGTCTTGTTGCAACACGGTAAAGGCGCCGACCTCGGTGCTGCTTTCGGCAGCGGTGCCAGCGGTTCCATTTTCGGTGCTTCGGGCTCTGCCAACTTCCTGTCTCGCTCAACCGCCGTGGCCGCCACGCTCTTTTTCCTGGCGACGATCGCTTTGACGTTGGGTTCCGGTGCCTTCAAGCAACGCGCTGTTCCCACTTCCGGTGTTTTAGGTTCGGTCGAACAATCGCAATCTGTTGACGCAGATCAAGCAAATACGACGCAACCGGCTGCTCCGGCCTCGCAATCTCAACAGATTCCGCGTTAAAATAGTGAACTCTGATTTGGGAGTTTTCCTCTTAAATCACTAGATTTCGCGGCCGTGGCGAAATTGGTAGACGCACCATCTTGAGGGGGTGGCGGAGCAATCCATATGAGTTCGACTCTCATCGGCCGCACCAGATTTCCTTAGTTTATAGGCTTTCGGCCTATTACTAAAAACGGTTATACCATAAGGTATACCATTAAAAAATTCATAAAAGGCTTGTATTTGAGCAAATCAAAACAGGCTTTTTTCGTATCAGTTCACAAACACCTCGTTTGGCATTCCAAACGAGGTGTTTTTTTTGGCAAGACAGATTAGTCCTTCGGTGAATCATAGAATTTCACAACGGCCTTGAACTCCTCGGCGTAGTGGAATAAATCCTCAACCTTTTCGACAGGAACCACCGGGCCATCTTTTTTCGCACCACCAAAACCAATTCGAAGGTTTGCTAAATTATTGAAGTACAAACGGGCAATCGGCTTGCGATTATTATCATCTAGCAAAATGGCACAGTAAGTCTTTGCGTCTCGAATATGAATCCGAGAAACATCGATTTCAGATGCCAAAATAGCTCGAATGATATTAAATCCAAACACTTCCGTTTCAGTCGTTTCTATGCCGTTAGTGGCTGTTTGAGGTTGCTCTTCAACGGGAATTTCGACCGGTTGCTTCTCCTTTTCCAACTCTTTCTCTTCTTTTTCTGCAGCCTTTTGCAAACGCGACGCAATTCTATCTTCAACAAACTGCTTGATAGCGTTCTTCAACAAAGGGGTCATCAGGGTCTTCTGCTTGTTGGGCCAAGAGTTTTTTAAATTGATTGGTGTATTTGAGTTGCTCGGCGTCTTTAATGGCATCCTCGTCATTAAATTGTTCTTTACGGAGCATTAAAAGTTTGGGCAAGAGGCCTTTATCGGGATTTTCTAACGAAAATTCCATGTACGGATCGTCATCCATGATGTTTGTCTCTTCCAAATCAGTGAAGAAACGATAGCGATTACCGTCTGTCAACACCCCGATTTTAGCTGTTTTAACAAACGTAAAATAACGCTTCAATTGTTCTACGTACTCAATCCCTAAGTCAGCGCCATAAGCCTTGCACTCAATCAAAATGATAGGATTACCATCCTTTAAAAGAGCGTAGTCAACACGTTGATCTTTCTTAACATTCGTTGCATATTCCATTAAACCGTGCACGGGGTTTCCAGCAATTCGTGCACGATTTCCAGCAGTCGTGTACGGCTTAAATTCCAGCACTCGAGAACGAGCGACCATTTGACCGAGAACGCCACTCCAGCACTTGCGCACGATCGGCGGATTTCCATCAGTCGAGAACGCGCCTCCATCTTTCACAAACGATCTTCTGCCAATCAAGTACATCTCTCTGCAATTCGAGTTCGTAGCTTTGCTAATCACGAACGAGCCTCTTCATTTTGAAAACGCCATTCCATGACTCGCGATCGTTCTCTGTGCCAAACGCGCACGTGAGTCCAGATAACTGCGACCGAGCTTCCACCAACTGTGCGCGATATTTTGAGAGCACCTTAGAAATCGTGCACGGCCGATTCCGTGCAACGAGAACGCCGGCAAATTTCTAATATATCAATGCCCGTGATTTTGCGGGCTTTTAGGAGAAAAATATGAAATTAAAAATTTCGGCCGTGCGCGAAATACTTCGGCTACGGCAACTCGGTTTGTCATTTGCCGAGATTGGAAAGACTGTCGGCTGTTCAAAATCAGCCGTTAAGAAGTACATTGATCGCGCCAAGGAGCAGTATACCGAGCATGATTTGGCCGCAGGCCTCGACAATGCTGCTCTCACTAAAATTCTTCAACCCGACGTCAGGGTAGCTCGAGGGTCGTTGACCCGGATTGGGAAGCCGTCTTTATTCGGCACACCCAAAGCAAGATAACACTGACAAAGCTATGGGAAGAATATGTCGGACAGGTCGGAGAGAGTCAAGCGCTGAAGTATTCAGCTTTTTGCAAGAACTTCAACCGCTTCACTCATAGGCTGCCGGATGATTTGATTGACGGATATCTGGCGCTGGAGTGGAACCCGGGCGAATACGTTCAAATCGACTACTCCGGCGACGGTGTGCCGATCACCGATATCGAGGGCAAGACCAAGATGGCTCAGATCTTCGTGGCGGTGCTTCCTTATTCCGGGTACATCTTTGCTTATGCGACGGCGGATCAAAAACGGGACAGTTGGCTTGATGCTTTAGTGATGCTCTTTCACCACCTGCTTCATATCTGATACTTGATAACGCCAAAGCGTTGGTGATTAAAGCCTCTAAATTCAATCCTGTTCTTAACCCTGAGTTCAAAACGTTTTGTCGGTACTACGGGGTTGTTCCTGACGCCGTCAATCCTTATCGGCCACGCCAAAAAGGAGCTGTGGAGAACTCTGTCAAAATCGTGCAGAACCAAATACTCAAGCCTTTAGAAGGACATCGATTCTTCGATTTAGCCTCTCTTAATGCCAAATTGGCCGAGATGCTGGCTGAATTGAATGCAAAGCCGGTTGCCGCTCGCGGCGGCCTGTCGAGAAAAGAACTTGCTGCTCGAGAACAGTTGCAATTCAAAGACCTTCCCGCCATCGAGTATGAGCTGTCAATTGAAATCAAGCTACTGACAGTTCGCAAGGACGGCTGCATACGGCTTGGCAACTCTCGCTACAGCGTTCCTTATCGGTTCATCGGTAAGAAAGTTGAGCTCAGAGTCATGCCCAGGGCACGCAAGGTTCTTATCTTCTTTGAAGGTCGGCAAATCACCGAACATGCCTATCGGAAAACTGATGAAGCGGTGATGACCCGCAAACTTGAGCATTTAAAGCCGGAGCATCGCTTTGCTTTGTTGCCGCCCGAAGAACTGATGCAAGAGATCGGTCAATGCGGTCCTCAATCCGAACAGTTCTGCAAACACCTGTACGAACATCTGGCAAAGCCGTTGCTAAAGCGGCAGCTTCAAGGGTGTCTTTCCCTGATTCGACAAGTGGGTCCCAACGTGTTTGAAGAGTGTTGTGGGTGGGGCAACACTCGAAAGCGCGAAAGTCAATCTCGAAGCTTTACAAGAAAGGATCCGCTTCACTGCCAGCCAGCAAGAGCCCAAGAAGCCTGTGACAAAGCCAAACACCCACAGCATGCCTCATTCGAGTGTTAAAAGCTCATTCAGAGGCGCAACGTATTACCGCAACACAAAGGAGGCAGATCATGAAAACTAAAAAAGTCGTCATCAACAAACTGTCTCGTGGTGAGATCTACGGTGCCATGAGATTGATGAAGCTTGGAGCGTTATTACCTTTAGTTCGCAATCAGCTTGAAAACAACTTGGAATACGCAGACTTAAGCTTTGAAGACCGCATCGGTACGATTTTATACGAAGCGCGGGAGCAGTTTCTGTGGCGACAACTTGAGCGAGTTTACCGCAACGGAAGTCATGCCAAGCCTGTGGGAGCAGTAAAGGAAGAAATCATTTACTCGCCTGAGCGAAATCTTAACTGTGAAGTGATAAAGACGCTTCAAAGCATGGACTGGGTAAAAGGTCAGCGACCGTACTACGTGACGATCTGCGGGCAAAGCGGTACAGGCAAGTCGTATCTCACCGAGGTATTGATTCGCGAGGCCCTCGAGCAAAACGTGAACTTGTGTTACTACGACTTCAGCAAGTTCATGAGGTTGACAGAAGGGTTAAGTAGCGAAGAGGAGTTTGACCGTTTAGCCGACAGGCTCAACAGGAAAGACTTGATCATTATCGAAGACATCGGGCTATTCAGATGTACGGAGGGCGTGATCAAGATGCTATTCCGCTTGCTTGACAAACGGTTGGGAAGCGGCGCATTGCTCTTTACCTCTCAATACCAAGTTGAAGACTGGTATGAATACTTTGCCGGTGAGCTTGGTGATAACGGGATAGCAGACGCCATGATGGAACGTCTTAAAAACAACTCGCAGAGCATTGAACTCAAAGGACCATCCTTAAGAGTCAATAGGGTTGCGATTTAACCTCGATCGGCGGTGTCTTGCACACCGCTGATCAATGAGGCAGCGACGGCCTCCGTAGCCTAATGCCTTGCTCGCTA
>DVMY01000068.1 GCA_018714755.1 Candidatus Aphodousia faecigallinarum
TTATGTGAACCAGCAAATCGGCGTCAATCTGATGCGGCTCACAACACTGCTGAGCGCGGGTGTCATTGTCGCTATTTTGCTTTATCTGCTCGATAACGCGCTGCCGGCTCTGTCTTGGGAGTTTGTTTTCGAGCCGCCTCGTGACATGATGACCGCCGGTGGCGTCTGGCCCTGCATTGTGGGGACTTTCTGGTTGGCTTTGGGAGCCACCGTGATTGCCTTGCCTTTAGGCGTTTGCACCGCAGTTTATTTAACTGAATACGGCGGATCGGGCCGCTTTGTGGAATCCATCCGCTTGGCGGTATCCAATTTGTCAGGCGTCCCTTCCGTTATTTTCGGTTTGTTTGGTTTGACCTTTTTCGTGACCATTTGCGGCTTTGGTGTGAGTTTGCTCTCCGGTGTGCTGACCTTGGCTGTGCTTGCCTTGCCGATCGTAATTAACACCACGGAAGCAGCCTTAAACCAAGTGCCTCAAGCGTGGCGTGAAGCCTCTCTTGCATTGGGAGCCAACAAGCGTCAGACGATTTTTAAGATCATTTTGCCAGCGGCTCTTCCCGGTATTTTAACCGGCAACATTTTGGCCCTTTCCCGCGTGGCCGGAGAAACCGCCGCCATTATGTACACGGCCGCTGTTTTTTACACGCCGAAGATGGGTGACTCTGTGTTGGATCCGGTGATGAGTTTGCCATATCACATCTATGTGTTGGCAACCTCCAGCGTGGATGTTGATGCGACCCGTCCCATGCAGTACGGCACCGCTTGCCTTTTGGTGTTGATGGTGCTGGGGCTCAACATGATCGCGCTTTTTATTCGCCAAAGAGCTCAACGCAAAATCGCACGTCATTAAAACGTTTCTTTTTAACAAGCAAAAAAAGAGCGGCGAAAGCGGCTCTTTTTTGCATTTAGTGCCTATTTTCGGCCCATTAGCGCTATAGTTAAGGCTGTGCCCGCGCGTTGCGGACGCTTGTAATCTGCGAGGTGTAAGATGGATCATCATCAAAAAGCTCAAGCGTTGGTTGAACGCTTTCTCAGTTACTTGGCCATCAGCAGCCAAAGTGATCCCAAGAACAAAGAAGTGCCCAGTTCAGAAGGGCAGTGGACGATGGCCCGCGTTTTGGAAGCCGGTCTTAAAGAATTCGGCTTGCAAGATGTCGAAGTCGATGAACACGGCAATGTGACGGGTTTCCTCCCCGGAACCGTTGAGAACGTGCCGACGATCGGTTTTGTCGCTCACGTCGACACGGTTGATGTCGGTTTGTCTCCCGATGTTCATCCCCAGGTGATTCATTATAAAGGCGGAGACGTTTGCCTCAACAAAGAAAAAGACATTTGGATTCGTGTTAAGGAACATCCGGAATTGGAACGTCACGTCGGTGAAGATATTATCTTTACTGATGGCACGAGCGTTTTGGGCGCGGACAATAAGTCGGGCGTCACCAACATCATGACGGCGCTAGAGATCATCATCACTGAACAGATTCCTCATGGTGACATTCGGGTCGCTTTTGTGCCGGATGAAGAAACCGGTTTGCGCGGCTCCAAGCTTTTGGATTTGGATCGATTCAAAGTTGATTTCGCCTACACGGTCGATGGCGGTGAGGTCGGTCAGATTGTTTATGAAACCTATAACGCGGCCGAAGTTCATATCGACATTGAAGGGGTGACGACTCACCCAGCAAGCGCCAAGGGCGTTTTGCTCAATCCCAATTTGATTGCCGTTGATTTGATCAACAATTTCAATCGCCTTGAAACGCCTGAAAACACCGATGTGAAAGAAGGCTATTACTGGATTAAAAATATGTCGGGCAATCCCGCTCGCGCCCACGTGCAAATCAATATCCGTGATTTCGATGACGCGACCTTTGAAGCCCGCAAGCAGTACGTGCGCGATGTGGTTGAATTAACCGCCAAACGTTATCCGCGCGCCAAGATCACCGCCGATATCGAAGATATCTACAGAAACATTTCGGGCGGTTTGGGCGAAGATCGCTATCCGATCGATGTGATGTATCAGGCATTAAAGGAACTCGGTATTGAACCTAAGACCGTTGCCATGCGCGGCGGCACAGACGGTTCTGCGTTGACCGCTCGCGGTCTGGTGACCCCGAACTACTTCACGGGTTCTTATAACCATCACGGTTATGCTGAATTCATGCCGATCGAAGGCTTTGTGGCTTCACTTGACATGACGCTCAAGGTTATTGAATTGATTGCCAAGGGCCGTTAATTCGTTTCTGATCTTAAGCGAAACAAAGCCGCCGATTGCAATCCGGCGGCTTTGAGTTTTTGGTGTTTAGTTTTTCTTTTTTCTGTCTTTAATCACTTTGGCTAAATTCGGTTTGACGTTGGCGCGAGACAGAATCAAGGGATCAACCGCGCCGATGACCTCGGTGTCTTTCTCGGCGTAATCAAGAACAGACAGGACGTAGCGCATCGCATTGAGGCGCGCTCGTTTTTTGTCATTGCTTTTGATGACGATCCAGGGGCAAGAAGCGGTGTTTGTCGCAAAAAACATGGCTTCTTCAGCTTTGCTGTAATCATCCCACTTCGATAAAGAGGCGATATCAATCGGTGAGAGCTTCCAGCGTTTAAGCGGATCGACCTTGCGTGATTTGAAGCGTCTGCGCTGCTCATCTTGACTAACTGAGAGCCAGAATTTAATCAAAATCGTGTCCGAGTGAATCAGATTCTCTTCAAATTGCGGACACTGGCGCATAAATTCAACGTATTCCTCGTCAGTGCAAAAGCCCATCACGCGGTCAACGCCCGCTCGGTTGTACCAGGAACGGTCAAATAAGACGATTTCACCTCGAGTGGGCAGGTGAGCGACATAGCGTTGGAAAAACCATTGCCCCTTTTCTGCTTCCGTGGGCTTAGCCAAGGCCACCACCCGTGCGCCACGTGGATTTAAATGCTCCATGAATGTGCGGATGGTTCCGCCTTTGCCGGCGGCATCACGGCCTTCAAAGATAATGACGATTTTTTTGCCGGTTTCCTTGACCCACTTTTGCAGCTTGAGCAATTCAACCTGCAGAGGCAGTTTTTCCTTTTCATATCGTTTGTTGCTCATGCGGTTCTTGTAGGGGAATTCAGCCTTTTCCCAGTCAGCCACCAATTCATCTTCATTTTCGTCGGCGCCAGCCGCGTGGATGCGGGTTTTAGCGTCTTTAACCAAAAGCTTCAGAATACGGATTTGCTCTTCAGGCGGCTCTTCTTTGAGCGCGCTTTTGAGCGCTTTGGTGTAGTCCTCTATTTTTTGCTCAGTCAGTTCTTCGCTTTTGGTGAGCGTCACATTTTTTTTCTTAGCGCACATGTTCTTTCTTCCTTCTTTGTACATTCGAACAGCGTAGCACTTTTGATGCGAAAGTTTGAAAAAACAAACACCGACTTTGCTGACAGCCGGTGTTTATTTCTGTTTTCAGCCATTAATCCACAAGCGACTCTTTTGGGAAAATCAAACTGAAGGTTGAGCCTTTACCCAGTTCGGATTGAATGTCCAGTCGGCAGTGATTGCGGATGGCCACATGTTTGACAATCGCCAGGCCCAGGCCTGTTCCGCCGGTTTCTCTTGAACGGCTTTTATCCACGCGATAAAAGCGCTCGGTCAACCGCGGTATGTCTTCGGCGTCGATGCCGATGCCATTGTCCTTGACGGAGAAAATCGCGGACTCTGTTTGTGGATCAAAACGCCAGGCGATCTGAATTTTTCCACCTTCAGGCGTGTAGCGCACCGCATTGGTGACGAGATTCAGGCACGCGCTTCTTAATTCATCGACCTGACCCAACACGGCCTTGTCGCTGGAGATATCCGTATCGATCGTGTGTCGGCCGCGAGATAAGGCGACTCCATCTTCGGCGAGGCTTGCGACCAGTTTGGGCATGTTGACCACTTCAGGCGGATCGGATTCTTGCTCGTCTTTGCTTTCCAGGCGTGATAGAGAGAGCAGGTCATTGACCAGGCTTTGCATTCGACTGGTCTCTTGCTGCATCAAACCGAGATGCTCTCGAAGCGTTTTTTCATCGAATTCCTTTCCTCTCACAATCATGTCTAAAAAGCCCATAATGACGGTGAGCGGAGTGCGCAGCTCATGACTGACATTGGCTACGAAGTCTTTGCGCATGGAATCAATGCGGCGTTGTTCGGTGATGTCGTGCGAGACAACAATGAAGTGAGTCTTATCGGCAACGACCGCAGAGAGCAATAAAATTCTGCCCGGTTCATGAGACTTGATTTCAATAGGTTTGGAATAGTCGCCCGACTCGAGATACTCAATGATTTTCGGATTGTCAAACACCAAATTGAGCGCCATGCCCAAGTGAGTGGTGAGTTTGATCCCAAGATGCTTCTCAGCGGCCGGATTGCACCATTCAACTGTGTGTCCCTGGCGAAAGAGCACGACGCCTTCGGGTAGCGCCGATAGCGACAAACGATAACGGTCAATTCGGGCGGTGAAACGTGTTTGGTCGCTTTTAATTTGTTCGGCTTCCATTGAATTCATCCAGCCGTCGCCAATTTTGAAAATGATGTAACAGATAAGCACGACTAAGGCGATGCAAGTGCCGATGAGCGTTTTTTCATAACTGGCAGTCGTGACATAAAGCAACGCTGTAATGACGACTACGATAATTAAACCTAAAATACAGAACAAACGAGGTGAAAGATTCTTCGCCGACATCGTGAATCCTCACAGTAGTAAAACCTTATCCTTTAACTCTACTCTGAAATATGAGCTCTGTAACCTAAGCCTCTGACGGTCTGAAGTAGGTTTTCCGCGCGTGTGCCTTGAAGCTGTTTGCGCAGGCGCAGCATATGTACGTCAACCGTTCGCTCATCCACATAGGCGTTGTCCCAGACAAGTTGCAGGAGCATTTCACGGCTATAGACGCGTTCGGGGTTTTTGGCAAAGACAAGCAAAAGCTTAAATTCTTTCGCAGAAAGTGAGAGCGCCTCACCATCGACTTTGGCTTCGAAACTAGCCTCGTTCATAGTGAGCGGTCCGCAGACCACTTCGACATTAAGACTGTCTTGTTCGTTTTTACTTTGGTGCTGATAGCGGCGCAGTACGGCTTGGATACGAGCGATCAGCTCACGAGGCATAAACGGTTTGACGATGTAGTCATCGGCGCCGGCGTTAAGCCCTTTGACGCGGTCGGATTCACTGCCGCGGGCGGTGAGCATGATGACAGGCAAATGTTCGGTTTTAGGATCCGCATGCAACCGCTCGAGCCATTCTACGCCTGAGAGGCCCGGCAGCATATAGTCGAGCAGCACCAAGTCTGGAGGATTGTTTTCGACAACGCTCTGAGCTTTTTGAGCGTCTTCCGCACACTCCACCTCGTAGCCCGCGGCCGCGCAGGCAAAAGAAATAAGCGTCCGAATGGGCGCTTCATCCTCGACAATCAAAATACGAGCCGATTTTACGTTGGTGTTTTCTGTCATAAAAAACCTTTTCTGAAAATCCAAGCTGATTGCCTGATCAACACACCTTAGCAATAATAGGTGAAATTTCGATATGAAAAAAATAAACCTTCGTCATTTGTTGACGAAGGTTAATTTCCCGCTTTAAGACAATTTGGCTAAGCTTTCCGGCAAAGCGTCCAAGCGAAGGTGGCGGATGTCTTCACCGTCCAGTATGAAAATCACATGTTCGGCGATATTGGTCGCGTGATCCCCCAGGCGTTCATACGCCTTTAAAAGATCCAAACAGGCCAAGGCGGGTTCGACATCATCAGCGTGCTCTTTTAAGTAGAGAGTCACCGCTTTAATCCCATTTTTGAAGGCGTCATCAACTTCGTTGTCGGCTCGAAGCGTGTTGACCGCGGCCGTTTCTGACAGATTTTTAAGCGCGAGCATGGCCAAGTTGACTGTTTTCACTGTAGCCTCAACCACGCCGGTTTTAGCCATTGCCTCCGTCAACATTTCAGGGAGGTCGGCGCGGCTGGAACGGGCGATATTGCGGGCTTGATCGCCCATGCGTTCAAAGTCGGTGGCCATTTTGGCGATGCCGAAGACAAAGCGCAGGTCGCTTGCGGTCGGCTGATGTTTGGCGATCAAAAGTGTGGCGCAGCGGTCGGTTGAGACTTCCAAGGCGTTGATTGCAGCATCACGATCAATGACGGACTGGGCTAAATCAATGTCGGCCGTGCGAAATGCCTTAGTAGCGTTATTAATCTGTTCGATGACCAAATCACCCATGCTGTAAACCAAGTGTTTGAGTTCATCTAAATCTTCATCGAACTGATGCACAAGGTGCGTTTGCGCGGACATAATCATTTCTAACTCCTAAACGAATCGTTGATTGATTAACCGAAGCGACCCGTGATGTAGTCTTCAGTGGCTTTCTTCGTCGGGTGAGTGAACATCATTTCAGTTTCACCGAATTCGATGAGCTCGCCCAAATACATATAAGCGGTGAAGTCGGAAATACGCGCCGCTTGTTGCATGCTATGGGTCACGATGACTACGGTGTAATCATTTTTTAATTCATTAATGAGATCTTCAATTTTTGCGGTCGAAATCGGGTCCAGAGCGGAACACGGTTCGTCAAGCAGCAGCACTTCGGGCTTAACGGCGACCGCCCGCGCGATGCACAAGCGCTGTTGCTGACCGCCTGAGAGCGCGAAACCGGAATCTTGCAATTTATCTTTGACGTCATTCCACAAAGCGGCTTTATTGAGCGCCCATTCGATACGGTCGTCTAACTCTGCTTTGGAAAGGTTTTCAAAAAGCCGCACGCCATAGGCGATATTGTCGTAAATAGACATGGGGAAGGGGGTGGGGCGTTGAAACACCATGCCCACTTTAGAACGAAGTTTGTCAACGCCTTCCGTTTTGGTGACGATGTTTTCTCCATCAAGCCAAATTTCACCCTCTGCTCTTTGTTCGCCGTAGAGCTCGTACATGCGGTTGAACGTTCTCAGCAAAGTGGATTTGCCGCAACCCGAGGGGCCGATAAAGGCAGTCACTTTATTTTCAGCGATTGAAAGATTAATATTTTTGAGCGCGTGAAAAGCGCCATAGTAGAAATTAAAATTTTTAACCTCAATTTTTGGAGGCGTGGTCGTATCGGACATCCCGAAGACTCCTTAAGAATGACTTTTATCACTATGGGAGCGAAGTCTAAAAGTCAGGTATGACCCAAAGATGACAGTAATATGACAATACTGTGACGCTCGTTGCGAAAACTTGTTGTCAAGAATTTTTGCCGGCGAAGGTAGGAGAAATAAATGATTCGCTTAGCTTGTGATTACCAAGAAGGGTGCCACCCGAAGATTCTCGAACGCATGGTTCAGACTAATTTAGAAAGCACTCCGGGTTATGGCACCGATGAGTATTGCGAAAGCGCCAAAGAAAAGATTAAGGCGGCGTGCCAGGCTCCGGACTCGGAAGTGTTTTTGTTGATCGGCGGCACCCAAACCAACGCCACCGTCATTCGCTCCATTTTACGTCCCTGTGAAGGGGTGATCGCTGTCACTAGCGGGCATATCAATGGACATGAAGCAGGCGCCATTGAATTGGGCGGTCATAAGGTGCTCACCATTGAACCTCATGATGGCAAGATGGTCGCGGCCGAATTGGATCAATACATCGTTGACACTCTGACGGCGCCCTCCTGGGATCATGGTGTCATTCCGGCGATGGTTTACATTTCTCAGGCCACAGAGACGGGTTCTGTCTATACATTGGCTGAACTTGAAGCGATCAGCGCCGTCTGCCACAAGCACAACATGCCGCTGTTTATTGATGGGGCCCGAATGGGTTACGCGTTGGCAAGCGATGGCGCGGACATGACGCTTGCCGATATGGCTCGGCTAGTGGATGTGTTTTATATCGGCGGCACGAAAGTCGGCGCGCTTTTGGGTGAAGCGGTGGTGTTCACAAACACGAAACTGTCGAAGAATTTCTTTACCATCATGAAGCAAGGCGGCGCGGTGCTCGCTAAAGGTCGCCTTTTGGGGCTGCAGTTTGATACGCTGTTTACGGACAATCTTTATTTTGAAATCAGCCGTCATGCGATTGACATGGCGATGAAACTGAAAGCGGCGTTAAAGCAAAAGGGATATCGCTTTTACTCGGAAAGCCCATCCAATCAACAATTCGTCATTTTGGATAATGAAAAGTTGGCTGAGTTGGAAAAAGAGGTGCAAGTCTCTCATTGGTGCAAGGTCGATGAGACGCATACCGCCGTGCGTTTTTGCACGAGTTGGGCGACAACTGAGGAAAATATTGACCGAGTAATTGACTTGCTCTAAAAGTCAAGAGTGAAAAAAAGAGCTGCCCGATATTTTCTGGCAGCTCTTTTCCGATGATGTGTTTTAGTCAGTGACTTCAACAATCGCGGTCAATTCCGTGGCTGCTCCTTCCGGAAGTTCGTAGGCGCCCAAAGCGATTCGTGTGCCGACACCGGCCGCGCCATATAAGTCCCGGAAAAGTTCCGAGGCACCGTTAATGACTTGAGGATGCTCCTCAAAGCCTTTGGCGCAGCGAACAAATCCGGTCAGATGCACAAACTGTTTGACGCGATCCAAATCACCCAATTCGCGTTTGAGCACAGACAAGATGTTCAGAGCGCTCAATTGCGCAGCCTTTTTCCCATCTTCGATTGTAAGATCTTCACCCACGACGCCTTTAATTTGCAAGACACTATTGATGTCGGGCGTTTGACCGGAGACATAGACAAGGTTGCCCACGCGTCGCGTGTAAACGTACAATCCGGCGGGATCCGCCACGGCGGGCAACTCCAATCCCATGCTTTTCAGTTTTTCTTCAATGATCATTTTTAACTCGAAAGTGTTTAGGGAATCTTTCTTAAAAGTTCACGCGCCAGGCGTTCGGCGTCAATCATGTTGTCAACCATGTTTCGGCCCAATGTTTGCGCGATGCCGGTGCGCTCTAACTGATGAAGCGTGTGGCCAGTGGCGCCGCAGATAATCAGTTCAAACTGGCGGCGCTTTAAGGCCCGCAGGTACGTTGAAAGGATATCCATGGCGGAGTTGTCAATGTTCATGAGCGCCGTGCAGTTAAGAATCACCACCTTGTTGGCGTTGCGAGCGGTGATGCGCTTAGGGTCGGTCATGTATGAGAGCTTGGATACAGAGCCGAAGAACAAAGAACCTTGCAGTCGCCACGCCTCAATGCCTTCCGGTGTGTCCGCAGGCAGTGTCATCTGCGTCACATTGGTCAGCGTGTTCATGCGGTAAATGAAGAATAGGCACGAGATCACGAGGCCCACTTCAACGGCAACGGTCAAGTCAAAGATGACCGTGAGCAAGAATGTGGCGATGAGTGTTGTCTTATAAGACATCGTCATGCGACGCAGCCGCTTGAATTCCGCCCAATTGCCCATGTTGCTCGCGACATTGAGCAAGATGGCCGACAGCGCAGCTAGCGGAATGTTGGACGCAAGGGGGGCGGCAGCGAGAATCACCACTAAAAGCGTGAGGGCATGCA
>DVMY01000069.1 GCA_018714755.1 Candidatus Aphodousia faecigallinarum
CCTAACACGTCACCCACCACGCGCGCGCTTTTAACTGTTTTGGCTTCCGGCCTACCCAGGCCCATTTCATGCATGTCAAAAAGAATGCGGCGCTGAACGGGTTTTTGACCGTCGCCGATCGCAGGCAAAGCACGACCCTTCACCACGCTCATGGCATACTCAAGGTAGGCGTGGCTCGCAAAGTGCGCAAGCGTCAGCTCCTCCCCGTCGTCTCCCGAGAGCACGGGTCGAGCCTCCAGAGGAATCGGTGCCTCGGCTTGAAGCGGTTGATTCTCCACATCCGAATCAGAGGGCGTCTCAGAAGAGACTTCAACATTCGTTTCAACCTCTTTGGATTCTTCAGGCAAAGAATTTTGCTCTTTGTCACTTTCCACGATGGCGACCGTCTCTTGATCTTCGCTCACTTCGGGCTCACCTTTAATTTCAATATTCTCAGCCTCTTCACCGAAAAGATCGGCCGAGAACAAATCATCAGTATGTTTATTGGTCACGTCCGGTCTCCTTAAATATCCACATCCACTTGATCGCCGTTATTTTCCATCCAGGCTCGACGCATCGCCGCTTCCGATCGCCCCATGAGCATATCGAACATTTCGCGGCTCTCAGCCAAGGATAAGTCACCGAAAGTCACCGGCATCAGGCGACGCGTTTCCGGATTGAGCGTGGTTTCCCAAAGCTGTTGCTCGCTCATTTCTCCCAAACCTTTGAATCGGGATACCGTCACCTTTTCCATGTTGACCTTTTCTTTTTCGAGTTTTTTACGCTCCACCGCCAGCTCTCTTTCATCAAGACAGTAGATTGTCCTGGCGGGCTTGCGACCCGTTTTCGGAACGTCCATGCGAAATAGCGGCGGACGGGCGACAAAAATATGACCCTTCCTAATTAAGGCCGGGAAATGACGGAAAAAGAGCGTTAAAAGCAACACTTGAATGTGTGAACCATCCACGTCGGCATCGGCCATGATGCAGATCTTGCCGTAACGAAGCTCCGATAAATCGGGCTCCTCCTCCGGTCCGTGCGGATCCACGCCGATCGCCACGGAAATGTCATGAATTTCATTGTTGGCGAAAATGCGATCTCGATCCACTTCCCAGGTATTGAGCACTTTGCCTCGTAGCGGCAAAATGGCTTGAAAGTCTTTGTTGCGCCCTTTCTTGGCAGAGCCGCCCGCGGAATCACCTTCAACCAGGAAAAGTTCGTTTTTCGTGATGTCTTCACTTTCGCAGTCTGTGAGTTTGCCAGGCAAAACCGCCACGCTCGAGCCTTTTCGCTTGGTGACTTTTTTAGCTGAATTTTGGCGGGCTTGCGCTTGCTTAATGACGAGTTCGGCAAGTTTCTTGCCTTCTTCGACATGTCCGTTTAACCAAAACTCAAACTGAACCCGAACAAAGTTGCTCACTAAACGCAGGGCATCACGATTATTCAAGCGCTCCTTCGTTTGACCTTGAAACTGGGGATCCAACACTTTAGCGCTCAAAATCGCGCTGGCGCGGGCAAAAACGTCTTCGGTCAGCAGTTTGACGTTTTTCTGCATCAAACCGTGCGCTTCAATAAAAGCCTTCATCGCCAGGTAAAGACCTTCGCGCAGGCCCGACTCGTGCGTACCGCCCGCGGGTGTCGGAATCAAATTGACATAGCTTTCGCGCACAGGCGTGCCTTCCTCTTGCCAGGCCACCACCCAGCTTGCGCCTTCACCCACAGCGAACCCCATGGATTCATCGCTGGCGTAGCCGCTCGATTCAAAGGGGGGAATCATGGGCTCGGCGCTCATCTCGGAGAGCAAATACTCTCGCAAACCGCCTTCAAATTTCCAAGTTTGTGTGGTTTCATTTTTTTCATTATTGAAAACCACTTCACAGCCGGGCATCAAAACCGCTTTGGATCGCAATAAGCGCGTCAGCTGCTCGACGGGAATATTGGGACTGTCAAAATACTTCGGATCTGGCCACACATGAACGCGGGTGCCGGTTGATGATTTCGGGCGAGGGCTTTTCTGACTTGTTAACGGTTCAATGACATTGCCGTCGGCAAAAACAATCCGATGCTCTTTGCCTTCACGCCACACGGTGACTTCAAGTCGGGTGGACAAGGCGTTGGTGACTGAGACGCCCACACCGTGCAAACCGCCCGCGAAAGAGTAGGCGCCGCCGGAGTCTTTTTCAAACTTGCCGCCCGCGTGCAATTGTGTAAACACCAACTGAACCGCCGGAACCCCTTCTTCTTTATGAATGCCGACCGGAATGCCGCGGCCATCATCAGTGACCGTCACAGAGCCATCCTTGTGGAGCGTGACTTCGATGCGGCTGGCGCCGCCCGCCAACACTTCGTCGCTGGAATTATCAATTACCTCTTGGATAATGTGCAGCGGATTATCGGTTAGGGTGTACATCCCGGGCCGTTGCTTTACCGGCTCAAGACCTTTTAAAACCTTAATGCTGGATTCGCCGTATTCAGAACGTTTATTTGTAGCCATTAATCAAATCCGTATACCAAAAAAAGGCCGTCTGATCCGTATTGATCATTGACGTTTAGAGACGTGTTTTTCTAACTATCTGTGCGATCAATGGTGGCCCCGCCGGGACTCGAACCCAGAATTACAGCTTAGGAGGCTATCGTGATATCCTGTTTCACCACGGGGTCACACATCTTTCAGAAGCGCCTCATTTTAATGGATTTTTTTTGCGTTTTCCTAAGAACTTATTGACAGGCTGGGTTCGACTCCCACGCCGGGAACCGAACCAAGAAACACAAAATCAAAAAAATTCTCCCCTCGCTCTTGCGTTCTCTTTATTAAATGTGTATAGTTCTCAGCTCGATTCCCCGATAGCTCAGTCGGTAGAGCGACGGACTGTTAATCCGCAGGTCGTTGGTTCGAACCCAACTCGGGGAGCCACTTAAAAAGCCTGTAACTTCAAAAAAGAAGTACAGGCTTTAATTTTTTCAGAGAAGGCTCCTCCGAGCCTTCCTAATTTCTCAGTCCACTTCCTTAAGAAATTCACTTGTTAAGGCTAGACCTTTCTTAAGAACATCTTTGTTGTTAGCGAAACCGACTCTCACGTAGCCTTCGGTATGCAAAGCCGACCCCGGCGTGAACATCACTCCTTTTTCCTTCACCAAGCGTTCGCAGAATTCATGAGAAGACAGCTTCGTGTCAATCTTGACAAAAGCGGTCGTTCCCGCCTTCGGCTTGACGTATGAAACACGAGGCTCACTTTTCACCCAATCGTCCAAAATTTGCAGATTTTCACGAATGATCGCCCGATTTCTCACCAAAATTTTATCCTTGGCCTGCAACGCCAACTCAGCGAAATACTCATCGATCATGCCCACGCTGATTGTGTTGTAATCACGATGATGCAAAATGGCGGCAATGAGCCTCTGAGGAGCCGCAATCCAACCGAAGCGCAACCCAGCCAAACTGAAAACTTTGGACATGCTGCCCGTGCTGATCCCTTTTTCATAGAGGTCGGCAACCGACGGACTGTACTGATCCTCTTGCGTAAGACCGCGGTAAACTTCATCGCACAACACCCAGGCGCCGACATTTCGCGCAATCTCGCAGATGGCTTTGAGCGTTGCCTCGTTCATCAGCGCCCCCGTGGGATTGTTGGGGTTGTTGATGCAGATAAGTTTCGTGTTTGCTCTGACCATCGCGCGCAATTCATCTAAATCAGGCAAAAAGCCGTTTTCGGGCTTCAGACGCAATGTTTCAATATCAGCGCCGAAGCTTGCCGGAATGGAATAGTGCTGCTGATACGTCGGAATCACAGAAATCACATGATCCCCCGGCTCAACCAGTGTTTCATGTACGAGCATGTTGGCGCCGATGCAGCCGTGCGTCGTCACCACATTGGCAACGGTTTGCTTTTTATATAATCCGGCGATGAGTTCGCGAATTTTTTCGCTCCCCTCGATCCAGCCGTAGGTAAGCTTCTTTTTCATCAGGTCCCGGGCCATTTGCTCGGGGCTCAGACCGGCCATGTTAATCAGTTCCTCAACGGTGATGGATTCCACACAAGTTTCCGCCACGTTATAAGCGCACTTGGTTTCCCACTCGTTCATCCATTGCTCTACACCAAAAGCTTCAATTTTCATTTCGAAAATCCCTTATTTTTGAATTTCTTTCATCACCGCTAAAGCGACAGCCACATCTTCGAGCCCCTGACCAATGGATCTGAAAAAGACAGGCTTATCATACGCGGGCTTTGCACATGCGCCATTAACAAGGCTTCCCAGGTCGCCCTTGACCTGATCTGGACTCCATTGGCCTTGCTCAATCGCAAGCTTCATCTCACCGGCAACACCCGCCGTGGTTTCAGCGCAGTCACAATAAACATCCATCGCAGAGAGCATCGCCGGATCAATTTCGTGCGCGCAGGGCGCGTTCGTTGAAATGGAAGTGACAAGGGGAGCTCCCTCAATATCTTTTTGTTCAATCACAGAGGCCGCGGCGCTCGTGCAAAGCAAAATGACATCAGCCCCTTGCAAGGCCTCTTCTTTAGTGGCTGCAAAAGACAATTTCTCGCCGCCCGCTTTTATGAACTCTTCACGCTTATCTTGAGTCAATTCATGACTATTTAGGGACCAAACACGAATTGAGTCCCACGCGCGCAATTTGTTGACGTAACGAATGTGAGCCAGTGCTTGCGCGCCGGAGCCGATGACGGCCAAGCGCGTGGCCTTCGGTTGAGCTAAATATTTAACCGCCACCGCTGTGGTGGCCGCGGTGCGCTCAACGGTCAAGCAAGAACTGTCCACTAACAGGATCGGCTCGCCTGTTTCGGTTGACATCAAAAGTGTCCACGCGGTCACGGTGTAGCCATTTTCGTGAATAATATAAGGCGAGGTTTTTAAACCGTAAACCCCCGCGCTCATCCAAACACCGCTGTAATTAATGAAATCCCCCTTGCCGCCGGGGAAAAGTGTTTGCACTTGCTTCGGTTGAAGCGCCTCACCTTTCCCAAGCGCAGCAAACATCGCTTCAATGGTCGAAAAGACATCTACTGAAGGCAAGACTTTAAGCACATCATTTTCATTGAGAGTGAGAACAGCCATTTTTAAACTCCGCACTAAACAACTCCCCTCTGAAGAGGGAAGGTTTCTTTTGACCAAGTGCAAGCTCTTTTACCCGCTCCCATTGAGAATCTCTTCTCAATGGGGCTACAGATAACTATCACTTGCACCACAAAAGATTTCGAGACGAACCTTCTCCGGCGTCACCGCTTTTGGCTCTGACGCAAATGTAGGATTACTCTCCTCATTACTCGATGGTTTCAATATCACATATCCCGCGTCTCTCAGGAGCTGTTTCACACCTTCCAAAGTTTTAATCACCTCTGTCGGAATATGTTTTTCTTCTTCCAGGTCTGCGCATTGCAACAACAATGCGCTCATCACATCACGTTGTATCCACTCCGAGCTCTCACCCAAACTGTGCCAACGTTCATTGAGCGACTTCTTCCGATATTGATCCGTATACGGATCATATTGGCTAAGTTTTAATTTATAGGGTTTTACTTCCGTTACCTTTAAACCGGCGCTTTCAGCCTTGCTCTTCAGTCTTTCAATAAAACCCGAGATGCCGCTTTTACCTAAACTTTTCCCAAAATGACCTCTCTGAAAGGCCTTCCATTGGTTCTTTTCAACACGTATGTCTCCGGCCATGGACAACAATAAATTGATGAGCTGTCCATGTTCACATCGACGAGTCGCCGCCGCTTTTCGATGGCATTCTTGTAAACGCTGGATGCGTTTTTCATAACCTTTTGTTTTCTTTAATACGCAACCCTTTCTTAATGTTCCGTCGCTTTCATAACAGTCCGGATTACTCTTTCTCAGACTCCTGTCCATTGAGCGTTGTATGCAACGTAACCTCTTTTCGTCTACTTGTGCGGTCGGAGACACTTTAATCTTCCCTGCCCAAACTTCGCTAAAAACAGCGATTGTTTGAGGTCCGGGATCAATTGATAGGCGTTCACTGGTTGACGCGTAGATATGCTTAATGGGTGCCTGCCCCTCTAAAACAACCTGCAAATAAAAGCGATTCTTACCTTTGATTGTTTTGCGAACTAAACGGCAATATTTAATCTTTTTGAATCCGCCGCGATCTTCACTATGCAACGCTCTTTGTACATAGTCATCCCGAGGACCAATAAAGACACGATAGTCATGTTTGCACCAACTTAAAACAGATTTTTCAATATTAAATTTCAATCCTGTTTTATTACTCTTGCCTTCAATGCTTCTTAATCCGCGACTGAGAGATTTAAAACGCGGACGGCCTCCCAGACCTAACATATAACGGTTAACTGCTTGGAAAACTCGAGTGGCGATTTTCTGCGTTTCGTTGATTCCCAGCTCTGCTTTGCGTCCGCTTGACTGGCGATGATTGGCAATCACAGCTTGCAAATCATATTCGCTCAGTTGGTATTTCCTGTCCAGTTTTCTGAATAGTTCAGACCTTTGCTTGCCTTTGGACATTTGGCAAGCTTTTTTCCATTCGCTATCTTGACGAAGTTGTTGCAATTGGCCCAAAGCAGTGCCCAGGGTAGCATTATGAAGTTGGCGAGCGAATTCAAACTTTCTGAGAATCGTTCGAGATTCAGAGTCACTCACACGAATGGGAAGCTCAATGATAAAGGTTGGACTAGGCATAAGGTTGAGTTTTACTTCAACGACCTAGGTCGTTGCACGAATTCCTCCCCTTGTTTAAACAAGGGGCTTCCTTCGTGATTATTCTGTGAATAATCGTCAAACGAGCCTTCGCGCGTTCAATTTGTTCAGTGACGCATTCAGGAGCGGTGCCGCCAAAGGAGCGCCGCGCCGCCACGCATGCTTCAAGCGTGATGAATTCATGGATATCGGATTCAATGGCGTCTGAGAACTGCTTATATTCTTCAAGCGTCATCTTTTCCAAGTCTGTATTGTGCTTGACGCAATAGTTGACGATATGGCCGACAATGTGATGGGCCTGACGGAATGGAATGCCTTTTCTAGCCAGGTAATCGGCCAAATCCGTCGCGTTCGAGTAGCCCCTGCCGGCTCCCAGTCGCGCCTGATCGGCGTTCACGGTCATTTTTTCGAGCATGGGTTTTAAAATCCGCAGACTCATGTGAAGCGTGTCAATCGAGTCAAACGTGGGTTCCTTATCCTCACTCATATCGGTGTTAAACGCCAAGGGAAGGCCCTTCATCATGGTCAACATCGCCTGAAGGTTTCCGAACACACGTCCGGCTTTACCACGGATTTTTTCTGCGATATCGGGATTTTTCTTATTGGGCATGATCGAAGAGCCCGTGCAAAAATCGTCCGACAGATCGAAAAAGTGAATGTCCTGACTTGTGAAAAGCACAATCTCTTCGCAAAGCCGGCTCAAATGCATCATACAGATGGCAGCGGCCGAATCCGTCTCAATCAGGTGATCGCGGTCGCCAATCGTGTCAACGGAATTTTCGCTCGGTCGCTCAAACCCCATCTCTTTTGAGGTCATTTCTCGATCAATCGGGAAAGTCGTTCCCGCCATCGCGGCGGCGCCCAACGGACAAACATTTAAGCGTTTGTAGGCGTCTTCAAAACGACCGATGTCGCGCTCCAGCATCCAAAAATAAGCCATCATCCAGTGAGAGAACAAAATCGGCTGACCGGTTTGAAAATGGGTGTAACCCGGGAACATCACCCCCATGTATTGCTCGGCTTTGTCAATCACCGTGCGCTGCAAATCACGAATCGCCTTAATGATCTCGCAAATGGCGTGACGCGTGTAAAGTCTGACATCCAACTGCGCCTGATCGTTTCTTGAGCGTGCCGTGTGCATTTTGCCGCCCACCGGCCCCACCAGTTCCGTCACCCGTCTTTCGATGGCCATCTGAATATCCTCGTCGGCCACATCGAATACAAATTGGCCGTTCTCAACTTCTTGACGAACGGCCTCTAATCCTTTAAGTATTTCACCGGCTTCCTGCTCGGTCAGAATATGCTGCGCGGCAAGCATATGAACATGAGCCGTGCTGCCAATGATAGAAAAAGGCGTCACACGCTTCTCAATCAAAATGGTGGCGTTGAATTCTTGGACCAGGTGATCCATCGGCAGGTCAAAACGACCGCCCCACATGGCATCAGACATGAGTTGCTCCTAAAAAAACAAATCGTTCTAATTTTAGAGATATTTTTTTGAGTGAAAATACGACTTAATCTCTAAATATTCTTATGGCTGTACCCAAAATGTCACACTATGGATTGGAAAATATGCCCTTTTAATCACCATTCATGGTATATATTGTGTGTAGTTTAACGGTTAGAAAAAATATTTCGTCCGGGTCTTGATATCGCGAACATTTATCCCTAATATCGCGGTGTCAAACGACCAAAAACTGTTAAACGTGTTGACCACCGTATCGGGGGAGACAACCTCCGAGAAAAACGCGAGATGAACGTTTGGACGACGGACATCTTTTTAAAACACGTTGTTATTGTCGGACTAGCTTCGAAGCGAGACGCTACTCGTCGAAGACAAGATCCTAAGTCCTTGGGTAAAAGCCTGTACCCTCGGCGCTAGATCGCAATAACAGCACTTTGGGGGAAAGGCATTATGAACTCCCAAAAAGTTACGGCGAACAACGAGTCCCAATTTCAACGCTCGATGCAATTGCGCCACTTGATTATGTTGAGTCTTGGCGGCGTGATCGGCAGCGGACTCTTTTTTGGAACGGGTCATATCATCGCAAACGTCGGTGCTTTCGGCACGGTGCTTGCGTACTTGATCGGTGCATTCATGGTGTACCTGATCATGTTGAGCCTCGGAGAGCTTTCCGTGGCGCATCCTGAACCCGGTTCTTTCCACTTATACGCGAGCAAGTACATTTCTCCGGCTTCGGGTTACGCCGTGGCTTGGCTGTACTGGCTTAACTGGACAGTGACCCTGGGCACCGCCTTCACGGCCGTGGGCTTTGCCATGCAATATTGGTTCCCGCAGGTTCCCGTGTGGTCTTGGTGCTTGATTTTCGGCACAATCATCTTCCTTCTGAATGTGGTGGACACCCGCTTTTTCGCTGAAAGCGAGTTTTTCCTCTCCATCATCAAGGTGGTGACCATCCAGGTCTTTATCGTCTTGGGCGCTTGCGCGTTCTTTGACGTGATTCCCTTTGGCGAATCCGGCTCGCCGGGACTCACCCATTTGGTGGGCGAGGGCGGTCTGCTGCCCAACGGCATCACGCCGCTTTTATTCACCATGGTGACGGTCTGCTTTGCCTATTCCGGTACTGAGTTGATCGGCGTGGCCGCGGGCGAAACCAACAACCCCGAAAAGGTCATCCCGATGGCGGTGCGCGCCTCGCTTTTGCGCCTTGTGGTCTTTTTCGTAGGCACGGTCTTAATTGTGGCCACCCTTTTGCCCTCTGAAGCAGCAACCGTCTCCAAGAGCCCCTTCATCACGGTTTTTGAGCAAATGGGAATTCCCTACGCGGCTGACATTTTTAACTTTGTGATCATCACGGCGATTTTGTCTTCGGCCAACACCGGGCTATTCGCCTCCGGCCGCATGGTTTGGTCCTTGGGACACGACGGCATGATGCCCGCGGGTCTGGCCAAGCTCAATAAGCGCGGCGTGCCGGTGAACGCTTTGGCCTTCAGCATGCTGGGCGGCTTGCTGGCTTTAGCTTCAAGCGTCATGGCGGCTGACACGGTCTTTGTGATTCTCACGTCGATCGTAGGCTTTTCCACCGTGGCAGTGTGGTTGAGTATCTGCATCGCCCACTACCGCTTTAGAAAGCAATTCATAGCCTCCGGCCACAGTCTGTCTGAATTGAAGTACAAGAGCCCGTGGTTCCCGTGGGTGCCGATTTTAGGTGGTGCCATGTGTGTGATCGTCATGGTCGGCATGGGTATCGATCCGGCTCAACGCATCGCGCTTTATTGCGGCGTGCCCTTCACAGTGCTTTGCTACGTGATTTATCACCTCACGCAAAAAGTGAAGAAAGGCAATTTGGTTGACAAAACTCGGGGTAATCGAACTCGAGCCATTGCTGGCTGATTAAAAAAGGCCTTTCCTCAGAAAAGTCAAATTCCCGCTTGAAGTACGCTTTCAGCGGGAATTTGATTTTGTTTAATCCGGTTCAGCTTCTTATCCATTAACCGCTTTATCTAACATACAGCTGATGCTCTTAGCATCCTCTGAGAGATCCTCAGTCATTTGTTAAAATTCCCGCTTGCTTCTCAAAAAATCGCAATCTTGTCTGACGAATCAGAAAATGATCGTCACTTAAGTTCCATTCCCAAATACTTCAAACTTATGGAGAGTTCTTTATGGAAATAAACGCCCTATTGATGGATAAAAAAGACAACATCGTGGTGTGTGTTAAAGATGTTGCCTCAGGCTCTGAAGTGATCTACTCGCATGATGGCGAGCTTCGCACTCTCACAGCCAAAGATAATATTCCCGCATGCCATAAAGTCGCCATTAGAGCAATAGAAAAAGGGGCGGACGTCTTGAAGTACGGAGAATTGATTGGACGCACCAACCGTGCGATTAATGTCGGAGAACTAGTCGATCATCAAAATATTTTCAGTGTGCCGCGCGACTACGAAAGCGAACTCATTGACGAGACGGATGAAGAAATCCCCTCATTCGTTGCAACAAAATCCGGTGTTAAATTTTGGGGCTACCGTCGAAGCGAAGGCCGCCCCGGCATTCGAAACCATGTGTTGATCCTACCCGGCTGCGCCTGCGGCAGTGAGACCGCTCGCATCGTAGCCAGTCAGGTAAAGGGCGCCGTCAACATTATCTTCAACACTGGCTGCTCGGATGTCGCGGCCAACACGGCGATGTCTCAGAAAATTCTCACCGGCTTTGCCTGCAACCCCAATGTATATGGCGTTGTCATCATCGGTCTTGGCTGTGAAACGGTCGGTCACAAACAATTGCGAGAAAAAATCAGCTCCATGACTTCCAAACCTATCGTTTCCTTTGGCATTCAAGAAGAAGGAGGCACGCTCAAAACAATAGAAAAAGCCGTTCGCGCCGCCCGAGAGATGGCTGCTTCGGCAGGCATGCAACAAAAAGAGCTTTTTGACATAAGTGAACTTTGCTTGGGCATTGAATGCGGCGGCTCGGATGCGACTTCCGGCATTGCCAGCAATCCGGCCGTCGGTGAATTGAGCGATATTTTGGTTGACTATGGTGCGAGCACGCTACTGAGTGAATCCATTGAGTGGATTGGAGGCGAGCATGTTCTCGCGCGCCGCGCTGCCACTTCTAAACTGCATAACGAAATTATTAAGATTTGCCGAGACTACGAGGATCACCTCAAAGCTGCCGGTCAAGACTGCCGAGCGGGTCAGCCCACCCCGGGCAACAAGGCGGGCGGCCTCTCCACAATCGATGAAAAAAGTTTGGGCTGCATCCGAAAAGGCGGCACTCGCCCCATCGTTGAAGTTCTCCAACAAGCCGTGCGTCCCACACGTCAAGGCGCAATCGTCATGGACACCGCCGGCTATGACATATCCTCGGTTACTTCAATGGTCGCCGCGGGTTGTCAGGCAGTCATCTTCACAACCGGCCGCGGCACACCCACCGGCAACGCCATTGCTCCGGTCATGAAGGTTACGGCTAACGAAAGAACCTATCGTTGCATGGAAGACAACATGGACTACGACCTCTCGCCCATTGTCCGAGGAGAAAAGAGCTATCAGGAAATGGGAAACGAGCTTTTCAATGAAATTGTGGCAATCGCCAACGGCAAACTCACAAAGGCTGAAGCTTACGGTTTTTCCGATATCGCCGTTGATCATGTTTGCCGCTTCGTCTAACAAAAGACAACGATCTAAAAAAATCTGGTAGCACAAACTCCCGCCGGGCGGGAGTTTGTTATTTTGAATCCAACCTTTTGCCTGCAAAACAGGTTTTGATATTCGCTAAAAAGCGCTTTTGTCTTCCAGAACATCCACACCTTTGGGTACTTTAAAGACAAAATTTGAAGCATTAAGTTTTACATTCGTCTTAAAGTCTTTAAAGGTTAAATGCGTTTCCTGCCCAAAATTATCTTTTAGCACCATCTGCTGGGGCAAGCCGTCTTTAAAGCCAATCCGCACCTCAGAAAACGCCGACGTGTCACTCTTGGGCGTGGCTCTAAGCCAATCAAGCCCGTCTTTGCGAGCCTCGTCGATAACATTGAAATCCTTTCTAAAATCCTGCGCGCCAAAAAGCAATGAGGCGGGAGAGGCCGGAATCGCACCCGTCAGAGGTTTCACGGTCACCTGAGCAAGCTCCGTGTCATAAAGCCAAAGTGTTTTGCCGTCAGTGACAATCAGCTCTTCAAAAGGAGCGTCGTAATGCCAACGAAATTTTCCCGGACGGGAAAAAGCAAATTCGCCGCTGCCCGCGGCCTCTTTATTCTCACCCTCGCGAGTGAACACTTTTTGCTCAAACGAGCCTTGAGCGTTTGTGACCGACTTCAAAAAGTGCGAGAGATCATCGGTCGCTGCCGCCTGAGCGGTTAAACTCATTGCAATGGAGGCGACAGCGGAAAACCCCATTAAAAATCGACGCATTAAAGATCCTCGTTATTTCTTGCGTTAATGGTGCGACGGCCACTTGAATCCGCGGGGCTCACAATGCCCTCGGCTTCCATATCCTCGACGATATTGGCCGCTCTCGGATACCCCACTCCCAATCTTCTTTGCAAATAGGTCACGGAACATTTATTGCTTTCAATGACAATCTGCACCGCCTTATCAAAAAGGGGATCCTTTCTGCCGCCGTTGGTGCCCCGAGGCTCAGCAGCCTCCGTCTCTTCCTCTTCCTCAGAAACAAGCACATCGTCCACATAATTGGGTTTAGCCATTTCGCGCAGGGATTGCGTGACGCGCTCCAATTCTTCATCAGTGACAAAGGCCCCCTGGATACGCTCAAGCACCTGAAGGCTCGGCATCTTAAAGAGGAAGTCACCGTTGCCCAACAAGTTTTCAGCGCCCGTCTGATCCAGAATAATTCGGCTGTCAGAGCCCGTTGCCACTTGGAAAGCCGCGCGCGACGGAATATTGGTACGCAAGAGTCCGGAAATCACGTCGGCGCTGGGGCGCTGCGTGGCCAAAATCAAATGAATGCCCGCCGCGCGAGCTTTTTGCGCCAGGCGAATCAGGGACTCTTCCACACCTTTTTTGTCGATCATCAACAGGTCGGCCAATTCATCGACCACCACAACAATGTAGGGCAACTCTTCAAGCTCAACCTCTTCACCCGCGTTTTTCGCCAACGGGTTCATCAACGGCGCGCCCGCCTTGCGAGCTTCCTTGACTTTGGCGTTATAGCTTTCCAAGTTTCTCACCTTGATGCTGTGAGCGAGCTTGTAGCGGCGCTCCATTTCTTTGACGCACCACTGCAAGCCATGCTTGGCTTCATTCATCTGATCGACCACGGGGCACAACAGATGGGGAATATCCTCGTAGTAGGCAAATTCCACTTTCTTCGGGTCGATCAAAATCAGTCGCAACTCCGACGGCTCAAACTTGTAGAGCAAAGACAAAATCATGCTGTTGACGCCGACGGATTTACCCGAACCCGTGGTACCGGCCACCAACAAGTGCGGCATCTTCGCCAAGTCAACCACAAAAGGCTCGCCTGTGATGCGTTTGCCTAAACACAAAGGCAGCAGCGCCTTGGATTTCGCGAAGTCTTGTGAACCCAAAAGTTCAGAAATTCTCACAAGCTGTCGGCGAGGATTGGGCACCTCAATGCCCATGTACGGCGTGTTGGGAACAGTATCGAGCACTCGAACGGATTGAACGGACAAAACGCGGGCTAAGTCGGACTCAAGACTTTTCACGCTGGAACTTTTCACCCCTTCAGCGAGTTCAATCTCATAGCGAGTGACCACCGGTCCCGGATTGGCGGCCTTCACTTTAACGGAGACGCCGTAACTTGCGAGCTTGCTTTCAATCAAACCGCTCATGACCGCCAAGGATGCCTTGTCAATAGATGGACCGGAATTGCCGGCTGGATCGAAAAGCCGCAATGAAGGACGAATCGGCTGCGCCGTGTCTTCAAAAAGAGGATCCTGTTGAGCTTCAAAGGCCACTTCAGACTTTTTCACTTTAGCCTGGGGATTGATCACTGGGCGAGGCGTTTGAGCGGGGGCGGCGCTTGGAGCTTCGGCCGCCGCCTCAGGCACTATCTCAGAAGGCTCCGAAGGTTTAGCCTGCGATTGTTCCGGATTGAATTGCTGCACCAGTTCTTCTTGAACGCTTTTGGCTTTCTTCTCTTCAACCTTGGCTTCATGCCGATCGGTGAAAAAGTGCCACAGGCGGTCCAACCGCATTCCTAATTTTTCAGCGACATTGAGCCATGAGAAGTCAAAAAAGACCGCCGCTCCGCACATGGCGAAAACCACCATCAGAAGCGTCAACCCTAAAGAGCCCACCATCGGCACGCAGGCGAGCATCACCGCCTGGCCCAGAATGCCTCCGGCCAATCCCGGCAAGGGCTCGGCGAGATAATAAAGACGAAGTGCTTCAAGCGATGTGCTCGCGCAAAGCAGAACCGCCAAACCGAAAAGATGAACAATTTTCCCAAAAGCGGGTTTGCGATATTTGGGGCTGACAGCGCGCCAGGCGCTCATAAGACCAACTGGGAAGAGCCAGTAGGCCGACCAACCCAACGCGAAAAGCGCGATATCCGAAACCCATGCCCCCAATAAACCAATCCAATTTTTAGGCGTCACCCGCGGCGCGGCATGGGTAAAAGAAGGGTCTCCCTGATTGTATGAAATAAGCATCAGGATATATAAAACGGATACTATCAGCAGACAAACGCCAACGACCGAGCCCAATTTGACCTTCTTTCGCGAATCATCGACAACGACCGGATCATTGACAACCGCCCCAACTGTCACGGCGGGTTCTTTTTTACGCGAAGATTTACGGGTTAAAGGCTGCAGTATGTTTTTCTTTGTTTTCTCTTTAATTAATGCTGGTTTTTTCATTCATGCGACTTATGAAATCAATTTTAGTATTGTACGGGCTTTAACTCTTCTTTGAATGATTCTTGAAAATTGTTTGCAAATTTTCGCATATCTTTTTGTCAACGCTATTGGATACAATGATCAGGTAAACATAGAAAAGAGGTTTGAAATGTCAGATAACGTTCAACACGAAAAACTCATCATTATCGGTTCCGGCCCCGCGGGATACACCGCCGCCATTTACGCTGCCCGCGCCAACCTCAATCCGCTGTTGGTCACCGGAATGGAACAAGGCGGTCAGTTGATGACCACTTCAGAAATTGAGAATTGGCCTGCCGATGTCAACGGCGCTCAAGGTCCGGAACTCATGCAACGCTTCATGGATCACGCCGAACGCTTCGGCACGCGTATCGAATACGACGTGATCACCGCCGCGCATCTGAAAGAAAAACCGATTCGCCTGGAAGCGGACTCAGGAAAAACCTTCACTTGCGATGCTCTTATTATCGCCACGGGCGCAAGCGCCAAATACCTGGGTTTGGAATCCGAAAAACGTTTTAAGGGCAGAGGGGTTTCGGCCTGCGCCACATGCGACGGCTTTTTCTATCGTCAAAAACCCGTGGCTGTAGTGGGTGGCGGCAACGCGGCGCTTGAAGAGGCTCTTTATTTATCCAATATCGCCAGCGCCGTGCATCTTGTGCATCGTCACGATCGCTTCAAAGCCGAACCCATCATGGTCAGCAAATTAATGCGAGCGGTTGAAGAAGGCAAAGTTGTTTTGCACCTCTTCAGAGAAGTCAAAGAAGTGCTCGGCAACGAGCAAGGTGTCACCGGCGTGCTTTTAAAGAGCACCAAGGATGAGGCCGATGAAACCCTCTCGCTTGAAGGCCTTTTTATCGCCATCGGCCACTCCCCCAATACAAAAATTTTCGCCCAAGAACTTGAACTCGAGGGCGGGTATATCGTCACCAAGGGCACAGGAACGCACGCGGCCACAGCCACAAACATTGAGGGCGTGTTCGCCGCAGGTGACTGCCAAGATCCGGTCTATAGACAAGCGGTAACGAGCGCCGCGACGGGATGCATGGCCGCGCTTGACGCTCAACGCTACTTAGAAAATCTGGAGTAAAGCGCTATGCGAGCCAAAGGTTTTGATGCTCTCAAGGGCATGAAGGCCCGCCTTTCTGAAGAAAGCGCCATTCGTGAAAAAGAAACGGCGGCACGAATGGAGCGCCGGGAAAAGGCTGAAGACGATCGAGCGCTTTTTGCTGCGGAAATGAAACGCATCGGCGTCACACCGACTGAGCGAGACGCCTCTGAAAAAGATCTCTTTGAAAAAGAGATGAAGCGGTTGGGCGTGGTCAAATTGAATTCTGCCACTCGCCGAGCCGAAGCGACTAAAAAGCCGCCTCGTCCGGTAGTTGAGCAAACCCCTGTCAAGCTTCGAGCCGAAGTGGGGTTATCGGATAGCTACGATGGCGCGAGCGCGGATGACTGGAGCGATCGTGAATACGTCGCTGTCGGCTGCGGAATTGATCTGACCCAGAAACTTTCTCGCGGATTGTGGCCTGTGGGCGCTCATCTTGATTTGCATGGCTATCGCACGGAAGAGGCGCGCCGAGCGCTCGTTGATTTCATCCTTCAAGCACGCGAAGCCCACATCCGCTGCGTGCGCGTGGTGACCGGCAAGGGCATCAATAGCGGTGAAGAAGGGCCCGTTTTGAAGGGACAGGTGAGAAGATGGCTGCGGCAAATGCGTGAGGTGCAAGCTTTTGTTCAGGCTCCTGCTGAAGAAGGCGGCTCAGGCGCTTTGCGAATTCTTATCGCCAAGAAATTTTAGAGGTGCATGATGGATATTTTGGAATTGATGCAAACACGCTATACGACCAAGCACTTTGATCCGACTCGGCGCGTAAGCGACAAAGACATGGACACGCTTTTGGAAGTGCTGCGTCTGTCACCTTCTTCAACCAACATTCAGCCCTGGAAGTTTTACGTCGTTGACACGCCGGAGACGAAAGAAAAAATGATGCCGGCGGTCAAGGACTTCAACATCGAACGGATGAAGGCGCCGCAATTTATTATTTTCACAGTCCCTAAGCACTTCACCAAAGAATACTTCGATGAACTCTACGCTCAGGAAAAGGCTGACGGACGATTTAAGGAATGGACAAGTCCTGAACGACCCGACGCGATCCGCCAAACTTACGCGGGTAAATTCGACAATGATCCCGAAGGATTGCTGCGTTACGCAAGCAATCAAGCCTTTATCGCCTTAGGCTGTGTCACCATTGCCGCTGCCGCTATTGGCGTGGATTCAACGATTTTGGGCGGTTTGGATTTTGAAATGCTCGATGAAATCTTCGGATTTAAACAAAAAGATGAGCAATCTGTTGTCGCGATAGCACTAGGCTATCGCGCTGAAAATGATTCCAACGCGCGCCGACCGAAGTCTCGCCTGCCCCGTGAACGCGTCATTGAATTTTTGCGTTAACTTCCGAAGTGCCTTAGCCTGATTTTTCAGGCTAAGAAATCCTCTCAGATTCTCAATTCTTTAGAAAAGACCTGTGCTCAGCTAAAA
>DVMY01000070.1 GCA_018714755.1 Candidatus Aphodousia faecigallinarum
TTCCTTTATAGGGATGACCGTTCACGTCCCCATAGCCCACCCGCATATAAGAGCCATCAGGCAGCACAATTCGCCCGGAGCCCTGAACTTGTAAGAAAAAAGCGGCAACCGGATCTTCCACCCAGGCGATAGCGAACTTATCTAAATTTTTCTTCGACAATTGAGCTCTTGAGTCATAAGGAACCAAGCGATTGCCTTCGATTTGTCCTCTTAGCCTCATCCCTTTTAACTGCGGATAAACCTCATCGAGATCAACCGTGATTAAGTTATCCGGCATGGTATGCAAGGGGTAGAGATAAGGGGCCTTTTTGGTTCTGCTTCCATACAAAATCGGTTCGTAATAGCCCGTCATTTTGCCAGTGTCGGAAACACTCACCGCCCCATCCCTAGCGACGCTTTCTGATAAGGCCTGATAGGGGGTGAAGTAGGCTGCAAAAAATGCCTTCGCCTGACTTAACGGTAAAAACTGAGCTTTAGAACAGACTTCTTCCCAGCCCGGTTTAGTTCCCATTTTCTTGCACGATAACTTAAACGCGGCTAAAGCGGGTTGCCAATTTTCTTCCGGCATGACGGGCAATGCCGAATAGTCAACTGGTTTTAAACATAACCTCACCTCCGAGGGCTTGACAGGTTCTTTGGGAGGGGTGGTGGAACAGGCAGCCAAAATGCCAGCCAGCGTCAAACATAAACTGATTCGAGTCAATCGCATAACAAATCTCTACTGAAAGATCCTTTCATTGTACAAAAGACAGGTCTCTTCTTAATCTCTCGGTTACAATTGGAGCATCTTTTATTTTTCGGGAAAAAGCCATGTCCATTTTTAGTCGTCCGAAACCGTCCGCTAAGTGCCGGATTGCCCCTTCCATCCTTTCTGCTGACTTTGCCCGCTTGGGCGAAGAAGTAAGAGACGTTGTGCAAGCCGGCGCCGATTGGATTCATTTTGATGTCATGGACAATCACTACGTTCCCAATCTTACTGTCGGTCCATTGGTCTGTGAAGCTATACGCCCTCACGTACAAGTGCCAATTGATGTGCATTTGATGGTTGAGCCTGTCGACAGCCTCATTCCGATGTTTGCCAAAGCCGGTGCCGATTACATCACATTCCACTGTGAAGCGTCGCGCCACATCGATCGCACTCTCTCATTGATTCGCGATAACGGCTGTAAAGCTGGGCTTGTTTTTAATCCCTCCACCTCCTTAAATTACCTTGAATATGTAATCGATAAGGTTGATCTCGTTTTACTGATGAGTGTCAATCCGGGATTCGGAGGCCAATCCTTCATACCTTCCGTGATGAATAAGATTGCACAGGCTCATAACATTCTCGATCGACACAGAAGATCGACCGGACACGAAATTTTCCTTGAAATTGACGGCGGCGTTAAGGTTGAAAACATCGGTGCATTAGCCGCGGCAGGGGCAGACACGTTTGTGGCTGGCAGCGCCATTTTTGGAAAGAAAAACCCTGTGGGCTACAAACAAGTCATTACCCAAATGCGTGAATCCATTGATCATGCCATGCAAGAACAGCATCTCAAAGATTTAGAGGAGATGAATAAAAATCGTGGTTAAAGCGCTCTTATTTGATCTTGACGGAACGCTTCTGGACTCTGTCGATGATTTAACGGTGGCCATTAATAAAACATTGCTTGCATTTAATTTGCCGGGCATTTCGAGAACGGATGTCACTTTATTTATCGGTAAAGGTGCAAGGGTTTTAGTAAGCCGCGCCCTCGAAAAAGTGAATAACCAGTCTCCCGATGACCAAACGGTTGACAAGGTTCTCGCTCGATACCTCAGGGAGATGAAACTTGCCGAGGGAACGCGCACTAAACAGTTGCCCGGCGTTCCACAAGCCCTCAAAAATTTTCAAAACGCGGGCTTTAAGATGGCAATCGTCACCAATAAACCGGCCGCTATCGCCAGACGTCTTGTCGCGCAATTTAATCTGATCCATTATTTTGAAACAGTAATTGGAGCGGGCGACGTCGCCACCGTTAAGCCTGCTCCGGAAATGCTTATTGAGGCTGCCCATCGCATGGGTGTCTCTATTCGTGATTGCGTGATGATCGGTGACTCGCAAAATGACTCGCTCGCAGCCAAAAATGCCGGAATCCGTGCAGTTTTAGTAAAAACAGGGTATAACGAAGGTGTTTTTATCGATCAATGGGCAAAAGAGCATGCCCCGGACGATCATGTCTTCGATACCATGACAGAATTATCAGAATTTCTTATACAAAATGAACGGAGAATATAAAGTGAAAAAACTTCTCTTGCTCAGCTCTCTTCTTGCCTTGATGGTACCGTGTGTTTCTAACGCCCAGGACACGATTGAGCAGTGCTACAAATCTGCCACAACCACATCGGCTGTCCGTGAGTGTCTTAAAAAAGAATTGCAGCAATCTCGCGATGAATATCGTGAAACGCTTGAAAAGTTAACGCAACAAGCAGGCGAGCTCGATCGTGTGACAGGCCGCAACGAGGCTTTGCCCGCTTTGGAAAAAGCTAATACGGCTTTTGATCGTTATGTGGCCGAACAGTGCCGTTTTGAAGAAAAGATGATGGGTTCGGGCTCTGGAGCGGGCGCTGCCAACCTCGCCTGTCAAATTAATTTATTGCATGTCCGCATGGGTTCCATCGAATCCCATTTGGGTGGTCAATAATTAACTGACGATCTTTGATGTTATTAGATACATCCCTTGTCCAAAAGGACTGGCAACGGTTGTTGTCGTCCTTTTTTTCGTCTGATATTGGGCAGAGCTTAACTCAATTTCTTGAAACACGTCTTCGGGAAGGCGCGGTCATTTATCCCCCTACACCCTTTAAGGCCCTGGAAATAACTGCTCTGTCACAAACCCGAGTGGTTATTGTCGGACAAGACCCTTATCACGGACCGGGGCAAGCTCAAGGGCTGGCTTTCCACGTGTCGGCCCAATGCAAAATTCCGCCCAGCTTAAAAAATATTCATAAAGAATTGGCTAGGGATTTAAATATATCGGCTCCAACAACGGGAGAATTGACCGGCTGGGCCAAACAGGGCGTCTTGCTTTTAAATGCGGTGTTAACGGTTGAAGAGTCTAAGCCGGCCAGCCATGCTAAAAAAGGTTGGGAAACACTTACCGACAGCCTGATAGCGGCCGTTGCTAAAGATCCTTCTCCCAAAGTCTTTATGCTTTGGGGAAACTACGCACAGTCAAAGGAAGATCTCATAAGAACAAATTGTGAAGATCACCTTATCTTAAAAGCGAACCACCCCTCCCCTCTTTCAGCTTTAAGGCCGCCGGTTCCGTTTATTGGCTGCGGGCACTTCTCGCAAGCAAATTCTTGGCTTTCCGAGCACCATCAAAAGTCAATTGATTGGTCTTACTTTTCTGACTCCGAACCTCGCCAAAGCTCTTTGTTCTAGTTAGCTCAGGCTTCTGATTACTCAGAAAAAGAAAGCCCAAAAACCTGACGAGGTTTTAAAAACCACTCCTTTCTACCAGATTTAAGAAAAATAAATTCTCAAAACGTTTGCAAACCATTTTTTTTTCCGATAAAATGCGTGTCTCTTACGGCGGCTGGGTAGCTCAGTTGGTAGAGCAGCGGATTGAAAATCCGCGTGTGGGCGGTTCGATCCCGTCCCCAGCCACCAGTAGATTGTCCCGTGTGGTGTTTGCCGCTCGGGATTTTTATTTGTATCCTTGTGCATCACACAATAACCTTCCCCAAAATGGCTCTATCCCCACTAGAGAAAACTTAGGTCGGGCTAAGACTGCGCTAATTTTTTTCTAATTCTCACTGTCTAACATACCAACCATGAACAACTTATTTAATGGGGCTTGGTATGAAAAAAGTTATTTTTGCTTCCGCGTTGATGTCCTTGGCTATCCCTGTTTGCATGGCTGCCGGCCCCGTCGGTTTTGACAACTCCCCGTCTGATTACGGCCGTCCTCAAGGTTTTTCTTTAAACCCGATGGCTAACATCGAGTCATTGAAGAAAAATGCCTATGATGACCAACTTGTCACATTAAAAGGACGTTTTACCAAACAACTGACAAAAGACAAGTTTGAATTCACCGATACAAAAGGACAAACGATCGTGGTTGAACTCGATGATGATCGCAACTGGTCCTTTATTCGAAAAGACGCGTTGGTTGAAATAGTGGCTAAAGTTGATAAAGATTTTATGAGCGTGGAGCTTGAGTGTATCAACGCTCGAAACATCGAGAAATAAAGCAATCACTCAATTGCGGCCCTCTGCAGTCTTACTTTCAGCGAGGGCCGCTTTCAACTGAAGAACCATTCGTTTTATGGCTTGGCATCGTTACAACACGACAAATTCATCACTTTCTCAATAATGTAATGCAACTCTTGAGCTAAGTCCGAATCTGCCGCGCGATAGAAAACCTCTTTTCCTTCTCTTCTCGTTTGAACCAACCCACTGTATTTCAAAAGTCTTAAGTGATGAGCCACGGCCGGACTACTCATATTCATAAACGCCGCAATGTTTATAACGCATTCTTCTGAGTGGCAGAGCAATAAAAAAATACGACAGCGCACCGGATCGCTTAATTGTTTAAAAACATTGGCTACCTGCTCAAAATTAGTGGTTTGAGGCAAGGAACTAAACGCTTTATCGATGTGACCGTGTTGATGGGGTAAAGAAATATCCGAACTCATAATTCATTAAACGATTATTTAATCTTGACATTATCCATTCGTAGGATTATATTTCCTTTTAACGATTAAGTGATTACTTAATTGATTAAATTTTTAACTCTCAGGAGATTATCATGAAAAAGACCTACAAAATTGAAGTCGATTGTGCCAACTGCGCTCGTCTGATGGAAGAAACAACAGCAAAAGTGGAAGGTGTCGCTTCGGTCGTCGTTAATTTCATGACTCAAAAGATGATTGTCACTTTCGCTGAAGGCGCTGATGCCAAGTCCGTCATGCAAAATGTGCTGGCTGCCTGCAAAAAAGTTGAACCCGATTGTGAAATTGAACTCTAAGTTTTGACTAAAAGCATCACCTGCCCAGTGGTGCTTTTTAAATCTCAAACAATTAAACAAACACTTAATTGTATAAGGTTTAAAAATGACTGCTAAACAAAAAAAGATGCTCCTTCGCATCATTATCGCGTCAGTCCTTTTAGTCGCACTGGCCCTTTCTCCTATAACCGGGTATTTGCGATTAGCGCTATTTCTGATTCCCTACTTAATCGTCGGCTATGACATATTGCTCAAAGCCGCCAAAGGTATTACCAACGGCCGCATTTTTGATGAAAATCTTTTAATGACGGTGGCGACATTGGGCGCCATCGCCATTGCGCTTTATGACAACACGGGAGACTACACCGAAGCGGTCGCAGTCATGCTCTTTTATCAAATCGGCGAATGGTTTCAGGCGTATGCCGTCGGTAAAAGCCGCAAAAATATCAGTGAGCTGATGGACATTCGGCCGGATTACGCCAACATTGAGCAAGGGGGGCAACTGGTCAAGGTGGATCCTGATGAAGTCGAGGTCGGGACAATCATCGTTGTTCAACCGGGCGAAAAAGTGCCTATTGACGGTGTCGTCCTTGAAGGTGAATCCTCTCTTAACACCAGTGCCTTGACCGGCGAGAGCCTTCCGAGAGCGGTTTGCGCAGGCGATGAAATCACCAGCGGCTGTATTAATTTATCAGGCCTACTCAAAATTCGCACAACCAAATTGTTTGGTGATTCGACAGTGTCTCAAATTTTGGAATTGGTTGAGAATGCCAGTTCCCGCAAATCCCGATCCGAAGCTTTTATTTCTCGCTTTGCTCGTGTTTACACCCCCATTGTGTTTTTCGGCGCGTTGGCTCTTGCGACCATTCCTCCGCTTGTCAGACTTTTTGGCATGGGATTGGACGCGCAATGGGACGATTGGATTTATCGCGCCTTAGTCTTCCTGGTGATTAGTTGTCCTTGCGCCCTGGTAATCAGTATCCCGCTCAGTTTCTTTGCGGGCATTGGCGGAGCCAGCAATCAAGGCATTCTTGTCAAAGGGTCCAATTACTTGGAAGCATTGTCAGAAACCAAAATATTGGTTTTCGACAAAACGGGCACATTGACTGAAGGTGTCTTTGAGGTTGTCGGCATCCACCATTGCAAGATGGAGGAAAAGAAGCTTTTAGAACTGGCCGCTTTAGCGGAAAGCGCTTCGTCTCACCCCATCAGCAAAAGCCTGCAAAAAGCCTATGGGTTGCCCCTTGATCGTCAGCGTGTGAAAGATATACACGAAATCGGCGGTCAAGGCGTGATTGCCAAAATTGATGACTTGGAAGTGGCTGTGGGCAACGAAAAGCTCATGCAAAGCGTCAATGTTGAAGCTATTGCCTGCCGAAGTGTGGGCACCATTGTTCACGTGGCAATCAATGGTGAATACAGCGGTCATATCGTGATTTCAGACCGCATCAAGGCGCACGCCAAAAACGCTATCCAAGAAGTCAAAAAAGCCGGCATTCGCAAAACGGTCATGCTGACAGGCGATAGCCGTAAAGTCGCCGAACACGTCGCTCAGGAATTGGGGGTTGACGAAGTTCGAAGTGAGCTGATGCCCGCCGATAAAGTGCGCATTGTTGAAGAGCTTTTAGAACGAAATAAAACGCGTGGGAAACTCGCCTTTGTGGGCGACGGCATCAATGATGCGCCGGTATTGTCCAGAGCCGACCTTGGCATCGCCATGGGCGCGATGGGCTCTGACGCCGCCATTGAAGCCGCCGATGTGGTTCTTATGGACGACGATCCGTTAAAGATTGCCAAAGGCATCAGAATTTCACGCAAGTGCCTCACAATCGTCAAAGAAAATATTTGGTTTGCCATCGGCATTAAAGTGGTCTGCCTAATCTTAGGTGCCTTTGGGTTAGCCAATATGTGGATGGCCATTTTTGCCGACGTGGGCGTCATGATTCTTGCGGTTTTAAACGCAATCCGAGCCCTTTTTGTCAAAAATCTTTAATCCTTGATCGACGGCGGTCCTCGGACCGCCTTTTTTTTCTTTTTTTAATTCTCCTCCTGCCTCAGACAGTCCTATACTCAAATTAAATGAGTCAGATACCAAACGAGGTGACTTTATGGCTTATAACTTTGAAAAAATTTACATCAACGGTCAATGGCAAGATTCCTTGAGTGGTCAATTCATTGATGTTGAAAATCCGGCAACGCTTGAGCATTTTGCAAGGGTTCCCGAGGGCAACGAAGAAGATATCGATCTAGCTGTGCGCGCTGCGCACAACGCCTTTGAGACATGGAGTAAAACCGAGCTATCCGAACGAGTCGGACTCATGAAAAGAATGCTCGAAATCTTTGAAAGCTACAAAGATAAAATCATCGAACTTGAAGTCAAAGAACTCGGCGCGCCGGTTAGTTTTTCCGTTCAATCTCACTGCGTTTATCAATTCACGCGCACTCGCTCCTACATTGAATGCTCCACGCAATTGCCTCTTGAAGAGAATTTAGCGTTATCAACGGTTTACCGTGAACCGATTGGGGTTGTCGCCTGCATCACACCTTGGAACTATCCTTTGGGTCAAGTTGTGCAAAAGGTCATCCCCGCGATCCTGATGGGTAATACCGTCGTTCTGAAGCCGAGCCAACATACTCCTTTGACCGCCTATCTGTTAATGGACGCTTTTGACCAAGCGGGCTTCCCGGCTGGCGTCATCAACATGGTCACCGGCAAGGGAAGCGCGGTGGGGGACGCTTTAGCGTCTCACCCATTGGTTGACATGGTTTCGTTTACCGGATCCACTAAGGTTGGCTCCAAGCTCAGTCAACGAGCCCTTGAAAGCATCAAACGCATCAGTCTGGAATTGGGCGGGAAGTCTCCCTTTATTTGGCTGCCAGGCGCGGACTATGACAAAGCTGTTGGCAAACTGTTTGATTCCATCTTCCTCAATAGCGGTCAAACGTGCACTGCCTTTTCCAGGCTCTTAGTTCCTGAAGCCGATAAAGAGATGATTGAAAAGCTGTTGCTCAAGCACCTTCCCGATTACCCGGTCGGAGACCCCACGGATCCAAGCGTCAAAATTGGACCGGTTTCTTCCAAAGCTCAATTTGAAAAAATCACTTCCTATGTCAAATTGGGGTTAGAAGAAGGCGCGACAATGCTCGCCGGTGAAGTGCCGACAGACTGCTCCAATGGTTACTACATCAAACCGGTCATTTTCACGAACGTGAAAAACTCCATGCGAATTGCCCGAGAAGAAATTTTCGGTCCCGTGCTTTGCGTGATCACCTATAAGGATGTAGATGAGGCCATCAGCATTGCAAATGACACTCTCTACGGACTTAATGCGGCGGTCTTCGGCAACAAGACTCAAGCCATGGAAGTGGCCAAACGAATCAAAGCAGGCAACGTTTATATCAATGATGCTCCCCGCGATGTCACGGCTCCTTTCGGAGGATACAAACAAAGCGGCATTGGACGTGAAGGCGGCTATGCTGGCTTATTGGAATTTACCCAACCGAAAGCAATCTTTGATCACTCTACGTTTTAAACTTTAAGCGTATTATCATGCCTTGCGGTTACAAAGCCGCAAGGCTCTTTTTGTTTTAAGGAAAGAAATCCGGATTGACTTCTTTTTTTGTTAAAAAACTGACCGTTACAAAAACGATAACAGAGCTGACAAGCGCAGGAGTCACCGCGTGCCACCCCGCCAAATCTGGCTTTGTTAAACAAGCCCAAAAGTAAACCCCCAGCCCGATTAAAACAGAACTCCATGCACCTTGATGGGTAGCCCTGTACCAAAAAAGACCGCCGACCAAAGGGCAGAGAAACGCGATTTCCAAACCGCCAAACGCGAACATGTTGATCCACACGATAATGTCCATGGGTTCAATGGCCAAAATCAGCGCCAACAAACCGATGATCAGGGTGCAGATTTTGGCATAACGTCTTACTGATTCTGCCTTGTCGGGCATGGCGCCATATCGTCTTAAAAGCAAATCTTTGATGATGGCCGAAGAAGCCGCTATCAGCAAAGAACTAACCGTTGACATTGTCGCCGCGATTGGCGCCACCAATGTCATCCCGGCCACCCACGGATTCATGTGATGGGCAATCAGATACGGAATCATGGCATCGGTGTTACCGCCAAACGCATCAGCCTGCGGAATCACTCCCCTGGCTAAAAAACCCAGAAGTGTCATCCCGATCATCAGCGCGCCGCATACAACCGTGCTTACAATCATGGCCAAATGCAAGTCTTCAGTACTTTTATAAGCCATGCAGCGAACCGCCGACTGAGGAAGCGCAACGGTGGCAAAGCCCACTAAGATCCAAGCCGAGAAAAGTAACGTCCACGGTAGAGCCCCGGCCGATGTAGGATCAAAAAAAGCTTGCGACTGTTCAGTATCAACCCTTTGCCGAATCGTCTCCAATAAAGAGGCCATTCCTCCCGCGTCGCTAATAATGGCAGTCGCCAACAAGCCCATGCCAACCAACATCAAAATCGCGCAAACAGTGTCTGTAATCGCAACGGCTTTAAATCCTCCTGTTGTTGTATAGGCCACAACGACCACCCCGAACAACAAAAGGCCTGCCACATAAGGAATACCCGCCGCTTGCGAAATAAGTTGCGCACCGCCTATAAACTGCCCCACCATCATGGCGATGAAAAAGAAAAGCAATGCGACGGATAAAAACGCTCCAAGCGCGGGACTTTTGAACCGATCAACGATGACATCAATAATAGTGATCGCCTTAATTCGGCGACTAACCAAAGAAAGCTTTTTAGCCAAGACGCCAAGAACCAAGAAACCGGTGATGATTTGAGGCGCCGCGAAAACAACCCACCCCAGCCCATACTGCCAAGCCAAGCCCGGTCCGGAGACAAAAGAACTCACAGAGCCATAGGTTGCCACCAGCGTCATCGCCAAGACAAAGCCTTTGAGCGCTCTGTCACCTAGAAAATAACTTTTTAAAAAATCATTGCCTGTTTTTTGTGGACTTGCCCGACCCACTAAAAGCAATGCCACTAAAAAGATCACCAGAGGAATAAAAATAACCCATGTCAAACTCATGGCTTCTTATTCTCTTTTTTAACGGAAAGACTGAAATTGCGGAAAAAACCTTTCACCAACACCCACACCGCAATAACCGATAGAACGTAACCTCCGACACACGAAAGCCAAAACCAAAGCGGCAATCCCCAAAAGGTCCATTCAGAGTTCATCGTGAAAAAGACGGCCCCCCAGAAAAACACACAGAGAAAAACCGCCGCGACAAGCGTATAAAACGCTTCCTTATGACTCCGCTTGACGGCTTCTTTGTAACTGAGGGGCTCATTCATTTTGAAATTCTCTATCGTTGCGCGGCCGCTTCAATAAAAAATTCCACCATGCGTAAATTTTCCGGACGTTCGCGGTAAATACGCTCGGGGTGCCATTGCACACCCAGTAAAAAGTCATCTTCATCGCTTTGCACTGCTTCAATCACTTGATCGGTTGAGCTTCTGGCGACGATACGAAGCCCCTGAGCCACCCGGTCAAGCGCCTGATGGTGGTAGCTGTTGACCGTCATGACGTTATTCGGGTAAGCCCGGAATAAGTAAGATTCACCCAAAATATCCACTTGATGCATGGAGGGTGACCCCGGCGTGACGTAGCGATGTTCGGTTTGCGTGTCAACTTGACTGGGAATATCCTCGATGAGAGAGCCTCCCATGGCCACGTTGATTAATTGCAATCCACGGCAAATTCCAAAGATAGGACGATGCGCACGACGCGCGGCATCAAACAACTTAAATTCAACGGCGTCTCGCTCAAGCGAGGGCTTCTGACAGCGTTGAGGATATTGGCTGTCAAAGCGGTCCGGCGCGACATCCTGTCCACCCGTGAACAAAAAACCATCGCAGCGGCATACCGCTTCGCGCACAGCCTCATCCGAAGCATTTAACGACAGCACCATCGGCATGCCGCCTGCCTCCCAAATCAACTCCAGATAGTTTTGCCACATCCATCCGCAGGACTTTTCATCATCCCAAAGGGAGGTCACGCCAATCAATGGTCTCATAGGAAAACCCTTCAATTAAAAATCGGAAACTCACGCCATCGGGCTGAATATTCAGCCCGAAAAGCGTTTATTTCCGACAGTATATTCGGTTTAGAATCGATTATTGTTTTTTCGGCAACAGGGGTTCTTCGTCTTCAACACCCACCAAACTCAAAGCAGCCAAAGTGATCAGCTGCGGACCCAAGTGAGTGTCAATCATTTCGAAGAATTCTTTGACGTTATGCGCATTTTCAGCGTGACCGCCGGAGCACAAGCACGTCGACGGGATATCCATGCTCATCGGAGCGTTCGCGTCGGTTGAAGAGCGCGCGTATTGGGTCAATTCAATACCCAAGACTTTTTGTGCGCTGCGGGCCACTTGCAACACCGGGCAGTCATGCGGACGGGTGCCTGCGGGGCGATCGCCAATCGCGGTCTTCGTCAACTTAAGGATGCGTTCCGGATCCGTGATATCCCAAGAGGCATTTTCCTCTGCAACAGCTTCATCAAACTTAGAAAGAATGGCCGCTTCCAAGTCCAACAAGCACTTGTTGTCAAAGCTTCTCATATCGATTTCGACTTCGCAGTGAGCAGCGATGGAGTTAACCGTAGTGCCGCCCTTGATCGTGCCCACCGTCCAAGTGGTCTTCGGGTCGGCGGCCGGACGCAAGTCCGCGAATTTTTGAATGGCGCGAGCCATGGCGTGAATGGCGCTCGGAGTCTTACCGTATTCAGCGAAGCTGTGGCCACCCAAACCATCAATACTCACACGCCAGCGGTGAGAACCGGTGGCGCCATAAAGCACACGGCCCACGTCGGTAGAGTCCACTGCGATGAAACCGTCAATCTTGTTGTTTTTCACCAAGTGCTTGGAGCCACGGATGTCGCCGTTTCCTTCTTCACCGACCGTGCCCACAAACCAAATATCGCCCTTAGTCTTGATATCGGCTTCTTCCAAGCCTCTCAAAACCTGCAAGATGGCGCGAAGGCCGGAACAGTTATCGCCTATGCCAGGAGCAGAATAGCGAATGCCGTCCTTTTTCACCGTCACATCGGTGTCAATGGAGAAGACGGAGTCCATGTGAGCGCCCAAGACAAGAATCGGGCCTCCTTCGACCGTGCCTTTACGCACGCCGATCACATTGCCAATGTCATCCATTTTCACATCAGTCAAACCGTAGGCCTTCATGCGCTCCATCACAGATTGAGCGCGCTTTTCTTCCATAAAGGTCGGAGCGGGGATTTCACACAACTCGACCTGTTCGTCCATTGCGCGTTGAACGTCACGCTTGGCAATATCAAGTGCCTTTTGCACTTTTTCAATCTTGGCGACTTTTTGCACTTGAGCCAATACCGCTTCGCTTAAAGCGGGAAGTTCCTTAGCCATATATTTCTCCTGATGACAAAACACACCACCCTCCCCTTTTTTGAAAAGAGATGGCAAACGTTTATTAATTACTTTCATTGTAAAGACTTGAGTGTGTTAAGACAGTGATATATTTTCGCCTTAATCAGAGGACTTCTCTCTTTGGGCAAGAGACAAGCGCAGAATCACCTCTCTGGCGATTTTTTCACAATCTTTGATGTGCTCTCGACCAAGGTAACGCAACGCGGTATAGCCCAAGGCGGCGGCGCTTACCTGACCGACAATAGGCACCCAACGAGCGGCCTGTTTACTGCCTAACTTGATCCCAATGCTTTTGAGAACGGAGATCGCGACCTGCGCGGTAATCACTTTGCCTGCCAACACCGTTCCCGCCCAACTGATCGCTTGATAAGCGATGATTTTCTTTTGACTGGGAAGTCTGTCAATCTGCTCAGGCGTAAGGCCAAACTCCCTATTGATGTGATCAATCATCTTAATCATGACGGAAACATCAACCAACATGTCCACACCGGGAATGGGCACAAAGGTTGCTCCAGCGCTCATCAAAGCCTGACGATCGACATGACGTTTAGCCCGCCAAATCGCCGCTTGGATTCTATCTTCATCGGAGGGGATCGTTGGAAGAATATCGCTCATAAGGCAAATTTAATCGTTACGCTATACACTTACGCATCCATTTAGATTCTAGGGAAAGTTTTTCCCTTTTTCTTTTCATGCGCTTACTGGCTTTAGGTTTAAATCATACGACCGCGCCGCTTGCGATCCGCGAGCGTGTCGCTTTCGGTCCTGAAGAAACTGTCGAGACAATCGGCAGGGTCTTGTCTCGCCTATCTGGTGAAGAATCCGGCCAAATTAGAGAAGCCTTGATCCTATCAACTTGCAATCGAACGGAGCTGTACTGTTCGGCTGAAGATCCAGACTTAGCGATTGGCGCGCTTGAAGCCTTCCTAGCCGAGGAGAAAAATCTTTCCCTTTCAGAATTAACGCCTCACACCTATGCACTGACCGACCTAGAAGTGGTTGAGCATGCCTTTAGCGTCGCCAGCGGCCTGGACTCCATGGTTTTGGGCGAAACGCAGATTGTCGGCCAAATGAAAAAGGCCGAGAAGGCCGCTCGTCGGGCCAATGGTTTGGGGCTTATGCTCAACACGCTTTTTCAGCGCACCTTCACGGTCGCCAAAGAAGTTCGCACCGCCACCGAAATTGGCGCTCACACCGTATCCATGGCGGCAGCCGCTGTTCGCTTGGCCAACCGTCTTTTTGGCGAACTGCATGACTTGAATGTGCTTTTTGTGGGCGCGGGCGAAATGATTGAGCTGTGCGCGGCTCACTTTAACGGTCAATCCCCCCGCTCCATGACGATTGCGAATCGCTCGCTTGACCGAGGTGAAGCTCTGGCCGCTCGTTTTAGCGCCAACAGCATGAAACTAGCCGATTTGCCTCAACAAATCGCCAACTTCGACATCATTGTCTCTTGCACGGCAAGCGCCTTGCCGATCATCGGATTGGGCATGATTGAGCGCGCTATCCGAGAGCGTCATCACAAGCCGATTTTCATCGTTGACTTGGCGGTGCCCCGAGATGTTGAAGAAGAGGTAGCTCGTTTGGACGACGTGTATGTTTATACCGTGGATGACTTGGGTAAAGTTGTTCAAAGTGGAAAAGCTGAACGACTAGCCGCCGTTGAAGAAAGCCGCCGCATCATCCAAAACCGAGTTCTCGATTTTTCTGATTGGCTTCAATGGAGAAATTCCGTGCCGACAATCGAGATGATGATTGAACGTGCAAGTGACTTGTCTGAAACGTGCATTGAGCGAGCCAAGCACAGTATTAAAAACGGCAATGATGTGGATGCCGCCTTAAAACGCATGGCTCATGACATCACCCGTAAGTTGATTCACGACAACCTTGCGTTGCTCAAAGACACCCAACAGCTTTCAACTGCTGAACGAGAGCATTTGGAAAATTGCTTCAAACGTTTTTATCTTGAACGCAAGCGTTAGCGTCGCTCTCGCTTTGCCCCTTTTGTCGGACTGCCTTAATATTGCTCCGACTGACTTATTTCTATTGATTCGAATTTAATTAGGAGACTCCCCGTGAAAGAGTCGATGCGCAGCAAACTCAAACAAATTGCAAGACGTCTGGAAGAAATCGATGCCATGTTGGCTTCGCCTGATGTCACCAATGACATGAATCGCTTCAGAGATCTGTCTCGTGAACGCGCCGAAATTGAACCGGTGGTGTTGAAGCTCAAAGAATATGAATCCACCGAAGGCGACATGGAAGCCGCCCGTGAGATGTTGGACGATCCCGAATCCGCGGACTTCGCTCAAGAAGAAATCGATAACGGTAAGAAGCATCTTGAGGAACTTGAAAAAGATTTACAGATCATGCTGTTGCCGCGAGACCCCAATGACAGCAAGAATATTTATCTTGAAATTCGCGCCGGCACGGGTGGTGATGAATCTGCGCTTTTTGCCGGAGACTTGCTTCGCATGTACACGCGCTACGCCGAGCGCCAAGGCTGGAGCACCGAAATTGTCTCCGCCTCTGAAAGTGATTTAGGCGGCTATAAAGAAGTCATTGTTCGCGTGATTGGTGACGGCGCCTACTCAAAACTCAAATTCGAAAGCGGCGGCCACCGCGTGCAACGCGTCCCCGAAACCGAAAGTCAAGGACGTGTGCATACATCGGCCTGCACGGTGGCTGTTTTACCGGAATTGGATGAAATCGGAGAAGTTGAAATCAATCCGGCCGATCTTCGCATTGACGTTTATCGCGCTTCTGGCGCCGGTGGACAACACGTCCAAAAAACGAATTCCGCTGTCCGCATCACCCATATTCCGACGGGCACGGTTGTGGAGTGCCAAGATGAACGCAGCCAACACGAAAACAAGGCCCGCGCGATGAGCGTTCTCATCTCCCGCATCACCGCCAATGAAATCGCCAAACAACAGGCTCAAGAGGCAAGCACTCGCAAAAGCCTGGTGGGATCCGGCGACCGCAGTGAACGTATTCGCACTTACAACTATCCTCAAGGCCGCGTTACGGATCACCGCATCAATCTCACGCTTTATAAATTGGACTTCATCATGGACGGCGACCTCGAAGAGATTATCACCGCCCTGACAACCGAGCATCAGATTGAACAACTCGCCAGTCTCGGTGAATAACCTTTATGACAACGATTCGCCAAGCAGAGCTGACCGCCTCAAGCGTGATTGACCGCTTTGAGGCGCGGCTTTTGCTTGCTTTTTGTTTAAAAGTTAACCGAACTTATCTGATCACTCATGATAAAGATGAGTTACCGGAAGCGACTTTAAATCAATACAAAGACTTGGTTCAAAAACGAGCCATGGGAGTGCCGGTTCCCTACATTTGCGGAACCCAAGAGTTTTACGGCCGCCCTTTTAAAGTCACTCCGGACGTGTTGATTCCTCGTCCCGACACAGAAACTTTGATTGACTTCATTCTCGAAGAATGCCCCAAAGAAAGCCCCTTGTCGTTACTGGATATGGGAACGGGGTCGGGCTGCATCGCCATTACGCTTGCGCTAGAAAACCCCCGCTTCACGGTCTCCGCCACTGATATAAGTGATAAGGCCCTTAACATTGCAAAACAAAACGCCAAGCAACTTAAAGCGCCGGTTACTTTTTATGAGGGCAGTTGGTTTGATGCCTTGCCCGCATCAAGCCAATTTGACGTCATCGTCAGCAATCCTCCGTATATTCACAAAGATGACGTTCATCTTGCAAATTTAAAATATGAACCGATTAATGCCTTGACAGATGGCTTTAATGGTTTGAGCAATATTGCGCACATTATTGACAGAGCGCCAGACCACTTAAAGAAAGGCGGACTTTTAGCTTTTGAACACGGTTGGGATCAAGGGGGCGCTGTAAGGGAATTATTTAATCAAAATAATA
>DVMY01000071.1 GCA_018714755.1 Candidatus Aphodousia faecigallinarum
GGCGAGGGATTAACGTAATGTATGTGGATCCCCGGTATACCTCACAGACGTGTTCGGCGTGTTGGCAATTGGGCAAACGGACGAAACACCGTTTTGTTTGTCCGCACTGTGCTCCCCGTGCGCACAGCGACTTGAATGCCAGTCGGAATCTGCAAGGATTGGGCTATCAGCTGATGACCCAAGGGCTGTTGTAAACCGGCCTAATGTCGAATTGCTTTGCAATTACGATAAATAAAAGCTTTCGGCTTAGCCGAGAGTTGTTTACCCTATTTGTCCTTTAGTTGATTTATCCAAAATTCAACCGCCTCATTAAGCCATCCTTCGGCATCACTTCCGGTGCCAAGCCCAAAGCCATGGTCGGCGTAGTTGCAAAGTCGGAACTTTGTGGAAATACCTAATGCAGATAAGCGCAAAAGTCGTTGTCTCATTGTTTCATGGTCGGCAATCGGATCATTGCGACTGACCACTGCGTAAGTGGGAGGATCCTTGTCGGTGTAATCAGTGTGCCCGGTATATTCCATGACGACGGCAGCTGCCCGGGGCGTTTCTGCGGCTCCGAACGCCGCGCTGCCGTAAGAGCCGAGATAAGCAGCCATTCTGGCACCGGCCGAGCCTCCCCAGAGTGAATAACCTGTAGGAGCTACCTCTAATTCTTTGGCATGGTCAATAATCCAGGCGAGAGCCTGAGCCAGATCTTCACAAGCGACTCGAGCACCGCCAATCCGATATTGGATGACGAATGCGTTGAAGCCTTTTTCTGAGACAGCCTGAGCGAGGGGAAATCCTTCGTGAAGAGAACCCACATAAGCAAAACCACCGCCAGGGCAGATGAGAGCAAAAGGTGCTCCGGGTTTGCCCCTGAAGAAAAACAAGCCGGTTTGATCAGCGCGATTTTTATCCTCATAGAAGCTGAAGAAAACCTGTTTGCCTTCTGCGCAATCATCAATCAGACGATTTAAAGAGTGCAGTATGTCTTTTGTGTTGACATAACCGTGCCAGGGCATAAGCCTGGATACTTCAGAGATTTTTAAGTCCCTGTCAATATCTGCGGGACGAGGCATGAGGTGGGAGGCAAAGGCTTTTAAATAAGGGTGATTTTTAAGTTCACGAATATTTGAGGAGGCCTTAAGGTGCCATTCGTTGGCAAAAACAGCAGAAGGAATCGCCCATTCTGACATCAAAAAGCCTCCGACAGCCGAAAGTAAAAATCGTCTTGTTAGCAATTTATTTCCAACCCATCCGCTGAACCCAGGCTTTTAGATCCGGTTCGGCACGATCAACGCGGTCCCTGTAAACCGTAAAACCTCGGGTGATGACATTGGCTTTAGGAGCCAGCTCCTGAATGGTGGAAATGGTACGAGAAAAACCGCTTCCGCCGTGTGTATTAAATGGTATGACAGTCTTTCCACTCAAGTCATGCGTTTCTAAGAAAGTATAAAGAATCATGGGCATATCTCCCCACCAATTTGGGTAACCCAGAAAGATTGTGTCGTAGTCTTTCAGGTTTTCAACATTACGTAACAAGGCGGGGCGTGCATCTTGGTTTTGCTCTTCTTTGGCCAGATCAACCAAAGTTTTATGGAAGGTTGGATAGGGTTTCTTTGCTTCAATACGGAAAAGGTCTCCGCCTGTGTATTTCTGAATCAATAAGGCAATATACTGAGTGTTTCCTAAAACCTTTCCATTAATGACAACAGTACTGTTTTCCTCTTCTTCAGTCATGTCTTTCGGATTGTTTGTCTCGGGCATAGAAAAATAAACAATCAATGGTTTCTTGGCGGTATTGATTTGAGCCAGAGCTAGGTTGCTATGGGTGCCGAATCCAGCGCTTAACCCAAAAGCAAATAAAGATTTAAGAACATTGCGACGATTCAAAGTAAATGAGCTATCAAACATTTTCTCCCTCCATTTGGGCTGAGAAAGTCAAACATATTTCTATTGACAATCTTATAAAAGCGCAGCTTTTGGTTTGTGAGAAATTCCATTGCTTTTTTGCCATTTAATTTCAAAATGATTTGTTCTCACGAGCGAAAAAACAATACAAAAAAAGACCCTGTCCGGAAAATCGCGACAGGGCTGAATTCAACGCTCAAGGGGATATTCAATAACTAGTGACCGAGCTTGTTGTCTTTTAAAAATTGTTGCATCAGGTCCGCCACTTTTTCATTGTTTAAATCAGAGAACGGGAAGTGTGTATTGCCTTTAAGCCCGTGCTCAGGGAGCATGACAAGTTCAGCATGACCACCCATTGAATTGATTTTTTCGACGAAAAGTTTTGCCATTTTCACGCGAACCCGCCAATTGTCTTGTCCCGGATTTTTAGCAGCTTCGTCCCCATCTTTTGGAATATTGTCTCCGTAGTAGATGATGATTGGGATGCGCGTGAGTTTTTTAAAGTCCTCTGCACTGATCGGTTCGCCCTTCAGCGTACCCGTCAGAGCGGGCATATCTTCGGGTACCTCGCCTTTGGGGAAGACAAAACCGCTGCCAGGTTCATAAGAGATGATGGCCTTCACATGACTGCTTTTAATTGCCGTTAACCAGCCGATTCCGCCGCCCTGGGAGTGCGTAATTAAAACGCCGTCCCCACTTTGCTCAAACACAGCAGCCATAGCATCGGAAATGACATCAGGGTCATAAGCACCGGTATTCGGCGTAATTTGTCTGAAGTATTGATTTAGAGATTCCTTATCTCGTGGGAATGCCGCATTGTCAAAATAATCGGGATACATTCCGACACGGAAAGTATCAAACCAGGTTTGATCCATTGGTGTTGCGACAAGCTGAGAGTCGACAGTGGAATTGCCGGCACGCCCCCGTCTTGGTTGATCGACCAGATACACAGGGTAGCCTTTCCTTAAGAAGATCGTTTGGAAACCTTCGCGTCCATCCGGTGTTGTTTCCCAAGTTTTCCCGGACTGTCCGGCACCGTGCAGAAACACGAGCGGTAAGCCTGAAGCATTTTGAGGCACCTGATAAAACACATAGGCATGATCGCCATGAAGGGTTTGTCCCTCCGGCCCCATCTTATAAGGATCAAATTTTCCTTTATTTTGAAGCACCGTACCGCCGGCAGCAAAGCTTCCCTGCTCGACAATGGTAATTGGTTTGGAAAGGGGCTAGATGTTCACTTTTGCCTGAACCGTCGTAAACGCAAGGCAGGCAGTCATCAAAGCAAAAACGAAGACGTTCTTTTTTGTTGACATAGACACTTCTCCCAAGGAAAGCGGTAATTATCACTGGGTATGTTAGTGATTCAAAACCCGAGGGTAGGTTGATAAAATGGCGTATTTTTGTCGTTTCCTACCAAAGACGAAAGCCATGGGATTAAACCAATAAAAACAAAGGAAGTTTTTCAACTTCCTTTGCCCCAGAAACGCCTGGACCTCTTTGACAGAGGCATTAGGCAATATCATCCTCCAACGGACGCTGTCCGGGTTTGATATCTAATACTCTGATAATCTTATAGTTTGGACTGCCCATCTTGAGTTCTCTCATGGCAGACAATTGACGCAATGCTTCTCGAGATTCAATACGTTTGACCATTGTGCGCTTCATAAAGTCTGGCAAAGAATAAATTAAATCAACACAGGCCTGATCAATAGCGAGCAAATCCGTTGAGGCCATAATGCCGAGATCGGGGAGAGTCGGTGTAGAGGCTTGAACACCCGCGCAATCGCAGTCAATTGACATATTGCGCAGAACGTTAATAAAAACAATCTTCTTGCCGAAATGATCAGTAATAGCCTTGCCACCGTCAGCCATTCTTTCCATAAAGGGAGCTTTTCCTGGCCAACTGCCGTCGGGCTGAACATTATGGAGTTCAACTTTACCGTGGGCAGCAGAACCGCAGCCGATGGAAATATTTTTCAGTGAGCCGCCGAAGCCTCCCATGCCGTGCCCCTTAAAGTGTGTTAACACAACCATTGAGTCGTAATTAAGAAGGTGTTTTCCAACGTGAAATTCTTTCAAATGCAAACCGCCTTTGACTGGCAGGGCAACATCTCCCTCTTCATCCATAATGTCGACCGGGCAGAAGGTCCAACCGTTTTGTTCAATGACTTTGCGGTGGCCGGAAGTGGTTTGACGGGGGCTCTTATAGAGTACATTGCATTCAACAATATTGCTGTTGGGAATTTCTGCCTGCAAAGCCTTAACCCATTCACGCGGAAGAATATTGGGGCCATTAGGTTCCCCGGTATGTAGTTTTAAAGCGACTTTGCCGGAGATCTCTCTGTTAATCAGGTGGTACATCCTTAGAAAAGCATCTTTGCTTAACTCAGGAGTCCAAAACACAACAGATTGATTTGCATCGGAAGATGATGCCGCCATAGATGGGGGTGTAGCCGTTGCTGCTGCCACGGCTCCAAAGGCTTCTAAAGCTTGACGTCTGGTAAGCATTGTCATAGCGACCTCCTTGTGGTTCACTTTTCATTATCCAAATTAAAAACGGCAGGCATTGCCAAAAAATTTGTTATTTTTGGCAGAACCTACCGTCTTTAGAAATGACTTTGTTTAAAGATAAACGAAGAACTAACCCATTGATGACAATAGATTTCTCTTCATATCTTTTGTGCTTTTACCAGGCGTGATCCCAAAAAATTTTTTATAGTCGCGATTAAATTGCTGAGGACTTTGATAACCCACAGCATAGGCGGCAGAATTCACGTCCCCATCTCCTCGAATCAAAAATTGCTGAGCTTCATAAAGTCTCAGGCGCTTTTGATACTGCACTGGCGAAAGCGAAGTAAAGGCTTTGAAGTGACGGTGCAGAGTAGTTGAAGACATGCCAGCCACATCAGAGAGCTGTTCAATGGTAATGGGTTCTCTGAAGTTTTCGCGCATCCAATGAATAACCCGCCGAATTCTTTGTCCGACAGCCCCCGGAGCGTAGAGTGAACGCAACGACTCGCCAGCTGTTCCTGCCAACGCCAAATAGTGGATATCTTTAATTAACAGGGGAGCTCGCATTTCAATTTGCTGCGGTCGCTCAAGCAAGCGCAAAAGTCTGTCAAAATCCTCCAACAGTTCCTGTGTGGCCCAGTCAATGGAGAAAACTTCGTTGGATTTGTGTTCAGACACTGTCGGCTCCGAAGCAATGAGTTCAGCCAAAATGGCCGGATTTAACTTCAAAGACAGGGAAACAAACGGGTTAGAGGGAGTAACGTTCAACAATTCGTACGATGTGGGCATATCCACTGAGGTGACAATCATGGATCCGGCACCGTACTCATACGAATTTTTCCCGATATTGAGGTGTTTGCGGCCTTGCAAAATAAGACCAACCGAGAGCACATAAAAGCAATTGGGAACTTTGTCAGGAGTTTGAACGTAGGACAAATGCAGCCCCGGGATACGGCTGTCCCATTCACCGGATGTTAAAACAATTCGGTGAACCCGATCGGCCAGGTTTTTAAGAAGAACCTCGCGCTCATCAGTCTCAGACAAAGATGGCCAGGATTGAGTTGTCATTTTTGACTCCCTCCACACATAAGACTGTTCACTTTAGTGTTCGATATGACGTTCGCACATCCAACGGATAATGGCCGGATCTCTGTGAGAGAAAAATTGGCTGGTCTTCGTATCCAGTTTCTTGATCTCAGCCATATCTTCAGCATCCAATACTACAGCGGTAGATTTAAGGTTTTCTTCCATACGATTGGAGTGAACCGACTTCACGACAACGCTTGCGCCTAACATCATAACGTAGCGCAGGACAACCTGAGCAACGGAAACATGATGCTTTTGAGCAATGGTGCTCAGCACCGGATGGGTAAACAATCCGTTTTTGCCTTCAGCCAACGGTGCCCATGCTTGAGGAGCAACACCGATATCACTCATGATTTTGATGGCCTCTTCATTTTGACAGAAGGGATTGATTTCAATCTGATTGATCATTGGTTTGACTTCATTGTGGTACCAGAAGTCCAACAAGCGATCGGGGGCAAAGTTGCTCACACCGATTCTGCGTAAAACCCCTTCTTGGTGCAGACGACTCATTGCGCGCCACGCGCCGAAGACGTCACCGATCGGTTGGTGAATCAGGTAACTATCCAAATAATCGAGACCAAGTAGCTCTAAAGAGCGGCTTGCAGCTCGTTTAGCACCTTCTTCGGTTGCATCTTCAAGCCATAATTTAGTCGTTACAAATAATTCTTCACGTTTGATGCCGCTCGCTTTAATAGCAGCACCGACTGCAGACTCATTACCATAGGATGCAGCCGTATCTAAAGCTCGATAACCGACAGCCAACGCATCTTCGACAGCCTTTTGGCACTGAGCAGCATCTTTGACCTGATAGACACCATAAGCGATGGTAGGAACAATAATTCCGTTAATAGTTGTTAATTGATCTTGAAGTGACATTTTTTCTCCTAACTTTTCTGAACATGGCTCTCCTTGTTCTGATTACATTGTATTGAGCAGTGTTTGTGTATTAGGCGTAAAAAATGCCACTCTTTTGCTTAAAAATTGCATATCCCATGCTTTATGTATTTCAACCGGTTACCTTTTTAACGGATGCCGCGGAATTAAATCCCTTTATCTTCTTGAAAATGAAAATTGCCTATCAAAAAATATTTGAATAAAGTGGATTCTTTTATCTCAATCGTGAGATAATTCGGCAGTGAGGTAAAGGGGTTCTTTTATGGTTACACCCGAAAGTCATTCGAAGTTTCAGGTGGAGTTCGTTAATGAAAATGCTCGTCAGGAATTGTTGAGTCTGCCCAAAAAGATTAGAGCGAAAGCATTCGCACTATTGGACAAAATGCGAGAAGTTGGTCCAAATTTGGGTATGCCATTTACGCGAGCATTAGAAAAAGGGATTTTTGAGGTTCGAGCAAAGGGTGAGGAAGGGATCGGGAGAGTTCTTTTCTGTGCGCGTATTGGTAAACGAATTATTGTGTTGCGTTGTTTTGTTAAAAAGACTCAAAAGACCCCTAGGAAAGAAATTGATATTGCCATTGCTCGTTTGAAGGAGCTTGAAAATGAAAGCTGCTAAAAATTTTGAAGACACTCTTGTCGAACAAATGAAAGATCCTGAATTTCAGGAAGAATTTTTAAGAACAAAGCAAGAGTTGGCTATTTTGGATAGAGTGATTCAAATTCGACGTAAGGCGGGCTTGTCTCAAGAAGCTGTGGCAAAGAGAATGGGAACCTCACAATCAGCCGTTGCTAGAATTGAGTCTGGTTTGCTCTCTGGACGTTTACCATCGCTGACTTCTTTGCAAAAGTATGCAAATGCAGTTGGTAAACAACTTGAAATTCGTCTTGTTTAAAACAAAAAATCTCAGAAGCCTTTCGACTGCTGAGACATGGAATTGGTTGCGGGGGCTGGATTTGAACCAACGACCTTCGGGTTATGAGCCCGACGAGCTACCAGACTGCTCCACCCCGCGATCATCTAACGAAGAACGTGATTATATGCCTAGTTAGTTTCCCCTGTCAAGGTCTGTAAGAAAATGCGCTTAACTTGCATTGTAAGAGGCAATTTGGAGATTGCTTCTCAGAAGAGTGACTGAACCGATATAACATTTTGTAAGGGCTTTATTTTTCGACTTGTCTATAATCTTTCGCCTAATCAAAAATTATCTTGATTTTTCTGAAATCAACAAAATAATAAAACTTCTTGAATTCATTGAAAAATTACCATTTCAAGAAGATTAAAGATGGAAATGCTTTCGGCAACACTACTAAATTATTTCGCAGATAAAGCCCAGAGGTGGCGTCAAAACGGTTCATCCAAATTCAGTGTTGGGTTGAATTTGTTTTGGCTTGCCTTAGCATGGTTGGTGGTGCCGTTGGAATCTAAAGCTGGCTCTGCGTATCGGTCGGCATTCAAAGATCTGTATCCTCAAATTAATCCTGATGCCCCGAAGATAGGGGATTGTGTCCGCTGGTTCATTCAGACACTTTTTTTACTTTGTTTCAAAACAGCAGAAGGCAACAGTTGGCTTTGGAATGCCTTGGGTTGGAGTGTTCAACAAATCAGTAACGCTTTAACAAAATTAGGGGACTGGGTTGGACACTACGGAGCACTGGCTCTTGATGGTAACCATAAAAGCCTTGATTCCATTGATAAAAGAGGTGAAGAACTTCCTAGAGTTGTAAAGCTGATTGTTTTATGGATTTTAGGCGGCTTAGCAGCAGCTTTGGCTATTTTGTGCATTACACAGCCTTTTAACATTCAGGGACAGGTGATGTTCTTGAGTGTGATGCTTTTGTCCGCGTTGGCACTCAGAAAGATTAAAGCCCGTTTGACGCTGATGCTTCTTTTTGTAATTTCCATGGTGGTGTCCGGGCGTTATCTATGGTGGCGCTGTACGTCCACGTTAAATACCGATACGCCGATCGGAATTATTTTGAGTTGTTTACTGCTTGCCGCGGAACTATATGCCTT
>DVMY01000072.1 GCA_018714755.1 Candidatus Aphodousia faecigallinarum
CTTCAATCATGCGGGCGAAATTTTCCATTCCCCGCTCACCCCGACCGACATTGCCCGGATTGATGCGATATTTAGATAACGCGGCCGCGCACTCAGAAACTTCTGTTAATAACTTATGGCCGTTGTAGTGAAAATCTCCCACAAGCGGCACATCGCAGCCAAGCGCGTCGAGTTTCTCGCGAATTTGCACGACCGCCCGAGCAGCTTCGGGCGTATTCACCGTCAAGCGAACCAGTTCACTGCCCGCGCGGCTCAACGCCAACACCTGATTAACCGTGGCGTCAACATCGGCCGTGGCAGTATTAGTCATTGACTGAACACGAATGGGTCTCTCGCCCCCGATTGTCGCATCATTTTGACCATAGCGAACATGAACTGTATGAGTTTGGTGTCGGGATTGAAAAATCGGCATCTTCTCAATTCTCCTTAACCAAGAACGTCACCTTGGCTTTTTGCTCAGCCAAACGTTCGGCGCGACGGGTCTTATCTTTGATATTGCCCGCCAGCTGTCCACAGGCCGCGTCAATATCGTCGCCTCGGGTTTTTCGAACCGTTGTCACGATCCCCTGTCCCATCAGGTAATCCTGAAACGCTTTCACGTCTTTGGACTCGGGCTTTCTTAAGTCGCTATCGGGGAAAGGATTAAACGGAATCAAGTTAAATTTGCAGGAAACACCCCTCACCAACTTAGCCAATGCCTTGGCGTGTTCGAGACGATCGTTGACTCCGCCTAAAAGGATGTACTCAAAAGTGATGTAATCGCGTGGGGCGTGAGCCAGATAGCGCTTGCAAGCGGCCATCAAATCACTCAAGGGATGCTTTCGATTGATCGGCATGATCTGATCACGCAATTCATCCGTGGGTGCGTGCAGCGACACAGCCAACGCCACCGGGACAGCCGCCGCCAACTTATCCATCTGAAGAGTCAGCCCGCAGGTTGAAACGGTCACTCTTCTGCGGCTTAAACCGTAAGCGTTGTCATCGAGCATGAGTTTCAGCGCGGCCACCACATTATCCAGATTTTGCAGGGGTTCACCCATACCCATCAGCACCACGTTGCTGATCACCCGATCGGCAGGATCGGTGACGCCTAAATCTTCTCGAAGCGTTTTTTCTGCGTGCCACAACTGACCGATAATTTCAGAGGTTTTCAAATTGCGGTTAAATCCTTGCTTGCCGGTTGAGCAAAATAAGCATCCCATGGCGCAGCCGGCTTGTGTTGACACACAAAGTGTTCCTCTGTCATCTTCAGGAATGAAAACCGTTTCGATCGCATTGCCGTTACCGACATCAAAAAGCCACTTACGGGTGCCGTCCGCACTTTTTTTATCCCAAATGGGTGATGGCGGTCGAATCTCTGTACGATCGACTAACTTCGCGCGAAAAGACTTCGCCAAATCGGTCATCTTTTCAAAATCGCCCACGCAGTGGCGGTGAATCCAACGCAAAAGCTGAATGGCGCGAAAACGCTTCTCACCCATAGACTCGCAAAAGGCAACAAGCCCGTCACGGTCTAAATCCAATAGATTCACACGATCAGTTGTTTGATTCATGACTTTGAAAAAATGACACCAATAAAGTTGAAACGAGTCACCCGAAGGCGACTCGATGAAAAAAGGATGGTGTGGGACGAGCATAGGAGGAGATGACGCCCCACCCCATCCTAAAAGGCATTACTTATTGCAGCAGCAACCGCAGCACTTGCGTTCGCAAATAGCCAACGTCGGGAAGAAGTAGGCGATTTCAACGGCAGCCGTTTCAGGAGCGTCGGAGCCGTGAACAGCGTTAGCGTCGATGCTTTGAGCAAAGTCAGCGCGAATCGTTCCGGGAGCGGCCTTCTTCGGGTCGGTGGCGCCCATCAATTCACGATTCTTGGCGATAGCGCCTTCACCTTCCAACACTTGAATCATCACGGGGCCGGAGGTCATGAAAGCAACCAAATCCTTAAAGAAAGGACGTTCCTTGTGAACAGCATAGAAACCTTCGGCTTCGGCTTGAGACAATTGACGCATTTGAGCGGCAACAATGCGAAGACCGGCGTTTTCAAAACGCGTGTAGATTTGACCGATGACATTCTTAGCGACGGCATCAGGCTTGATGATGGAAAGGGTGCGTTCAATAGCCATTGTATTTCCCCAATGAAGTTAATTAAGAATAAAGTCACAGGCAACACAAGTTGCCCGAGTCAATTAAAGATAATCCCTCGGGATCATTTCGAGGTGGCATTTTAGCAGAAAGCGTAGAGCCGAAGTGTCTGATTTACGGAGAAGAAAAGCAACCGGAAGGATCGAATTGAAACGAAATTTGTCCGTATTTAAAGAAGTGCTTTAAGCCGAGGGAAAGCCGCCAGCGAATTGTGAAAAAGCGCATCCTCTAAAAGAGAGCGTTCCTCAGCGCGAATAGCGGTCAGAATATCAAGATAACTTGGAAGATCAAGCGGCGAAGATCGGTGTGTCATTGAAAATTTCGGCGGCATATCCGGCGCGTCTGTTTCCAGCACGATCGAACTCAATGGCGCGACGGCTGCGGCTTGCCTCACACGCTTGCTGCCCTCGTAACTCATCGCGCCTCCAAACCCTAAATACAACCCCCTTTGAACGGCCTGCCGCATTTCCTCCAAGGAGCCTGAAAAGGCATGCAAAACACCTCCCACTGAAGGATATTTTTTCAGCGCGGCCATGACTCGATAAAGAGAGCGGCGACTGTGAAGCGACACGGGCAATTGAAATTTTGCGGCAAGTTCGAGCTCTTTTTCCAACACTCGTTCTTGCAGGTCACGATCAAGATCCTCAACATAAAAATCCAAACCGATTTCACCGATTCCCACCAACCGAGGATCATTGATATGCGAGGCGAGAAAATCCTCCAACACTTCAAGATCCGCCTGCCAGTCTTTGCGAACGTATAAAGGATGCAATCCGACGCAATAAGCCCATTGAAGTCGTTCGGCCGTTTCAGAAACTTTTTCAAAATCTTCGACGGTTCCGGCTGTGATGATGCCGGCGATGACACCCGCTTGAACCGCCTTTTCAGAAAGAAGATCAAGCGACTCATCCAAAGCTGCCAAACCGACGTGATTATGCGTATCAATCAACATGACTGTCAGTGCTCGACAATGACACCATCGGTTATCGTCACCGTGCGGTCACAGCGAGCGGCCAATTCCATGTCATGCGTGACAATCACACAAGCGGTGCCGTGGCTTTTCGCCAATGAGACCAAACTGTCAAAGACAGAGCTTGCGGTCTGACGATCAAGATTGCCCGTTGGTTCATCAGCCAAGATACAAGCGGGCTTAGTCACCATCGCCCGTGCAATGGCGCAGCGCTGTCTTTCGCCGCCGGACATCTGCGAGGGCAAATGATTCAACCGATGCGCAAGCCCCAAAGCTTCAAGCGCTTCTTTCGCTTTTTGCTTAGCTTGCTTTTCATCAACTCGTCGGATAATAAGGGGCATGGCCACATTTTCGAGCGCGATAAATTCCGGCAGCAAATGATGAAATTGATAAACAAAGCCTAACTTCTTATTGCGCAGTTGCCCTCTTTGCACTTCGTTTAAAGTGTGAACAGCCATGCCGGCCACCACCACTTCGCCTTCATCGATTGAATCCAATCCACCGAGCACATGCAACAAAGTGCTTTTACCTGAGCCCGAAGCGCCGACAATCGCCAACAACTCTCCGGCCCGCACAGAAAGATCTACCCCTTTGAGAACCTCAACGGTCTGCTCACCTTCTCGATAGGCCTTTTTCACTCCATGAGCAACGATGACCCATTCATTTTTATCATTCATAACGCAGCGCCTCCGCGGGTTTGGTTTGCGCAGCCCGCCAGCTCGGATAGATAGTGGCTAAAAGCGATAACACAAATGAGAAAGTTGCGATGGGAATAATGTCTCCGGCTCTCGGATCCGATGGCAATGAACTGATGAAATACACTTCTTTGGGCAAAAACTGAATGCCGAAAAGCGACTCAATCGCGGGCACGATCACGTCTAAGTTACAGGCAAGCAATAGACCCAAAATCACTCCGCAGCTTACCCCCACGATGCCGACCACCGCTCCTTGCACCATGAAGATCGTCATAATGGAGCCGGGAGAGGCTCCCAACGTTCTCATGATGGCGATATCGGACTGCTTTTCAGTAACCGTCATCACCATGCTGGAGACCAAACCGAAGGCGCCCACCAAAACAATCAAAAATAAAATGATGGCCATCATTCGTTTTTCAACCTGAACCGCCGCGAACCAAGTTCGATTTTGTTTGCTCCAGTCCGTCACGGCGAAGGTTTCCGGCAGCATCTTTAAAATTTCAAAAGAAATCTCCGGCGCCTTATTCATATCATCGACCCTGACACGAAGCCCGGCGGGACCGGTTTGTCTGAAAAGCGCTTCGGCGTCATCGATATGTATAAGAGCCATGGAGCTGTCGTACTCATAGTGACCGGAAGAAAAAACGCCCGTTAAGGTAAAGGCCCTCATCCTGGGCACAATGCCCGCGGGCGTCGCGCGTCCCTGCGGAATAATGACATTGACCTTATCGCCGATACGAAGTCTTAATAGTCTCGCCAAATCCAAACCTAAAACAACGCCATATTCTCCCGCCTTCAAATCGGTCAAGTGACCATAGGCCATCTGTTTATCGATGTCAGAAACCTTACCTTCGTTAAGCGGATCAATTCCTCGAAGCAACACACCTCGAACACTTGAACCCGTGCTTAACAAACCTTGACCGGAGGAATACGGCGCGACTCCTAAAACATGAGGATTGGAGGCGACAATTTTCGCGGTGTCTTCCCAATTTTGAAGGGTGCCGCCGTAGCTGACGACTTCGATATGAGGGATAACCGAGAGCATGCGGTCACGAACTTCTTTTTGAAATCCGTTCATAACCGAAAGCACGACAATGAGTGCCATCACCCCAAGTGCGATAGACGCCACACTCATCACCGAGATGAAAGAAATAAACCCGTTTTTCCCGCGTCCCCTGCGGCCTTGTCGGGTGTAGCGCCACCCGATTCTGAATTCAAAAGGAAAATTCACTAAAACAGCCTTTGAACAAAAATTATCATGATGGCGAAGATTTTAACTTTTTTGCCGCTCTTTCGGACTGTTATTTATTCGTGGTCAAATAAAAAGCTCATTGACTAGTCTTGATTTCTTCAACTCATTCAAACTGACTCGAAACGACAAAGGGCGGAATTTCCGCCCTTTGCGACCTAAACTAAAACTTCAGATTATTTTTTGCCGCCGCCCAACATCGCGACCGCGCTCGTTCCTGAAATCAAGCCGGACTTCGCGTAGATGCCCAACTTGGCGCGCGTGTCCACAATGTCTAGATTGCGCATCGTCAATTGGCCGATACGATCTTCCGCGGTGAACATCGAATCACCCTTTTCCATCGTGAGGCGTTCGGGCTCATAGGTGAGGTTGGGGCTGACCGTATCCAAAATCGTGTAATCATTGCCGCGGCGCAATTCAAGCGTCACCGTGCCAGTGATGGCGCGGGCCACCCAGCGTTG
>DVMY01000073.1 GCA_018714755.1 Candidatus Aphodousia faecigallinarum
TTGTCCAAATCATCAAATAGGTTTTCACCATAGACAGTAGGAAATAGCATCTCAAACTCCTCAATTCTCATCATTGAAGTCAAAATCTTTCGCTTTCTCTGAGGTTTCGACTTCGAATATTCACGGGCGCTTTTTTACCCCTTTGGGGTAACCTCTATCGCCCTCTACAAGGGAATGTGAGCTCTTTTTTGTTCTTTTAAAGAGCCAGAATGTTTCAATGTGTAACAAAAATATCAAAATTAGCTATTAATCTTTAGCTTGAAACTTATTTTTGTCCTTATCCCCTGTATTATTGGGGCTTGACAGGGATCCGACCTTTTGGTTTGTGTTGAGAAACGCAGATTTCGGATAAATATAAAAAAATATTACTAAAGCGGAGCATGCTTTCTATGGTTACGACTTTTGACAAGGAACAGACTCGTAAACTTTTGTCCTACAGGCTTGAACTCGGTCTGACTCAGATGGAAGTGGCCAAGCGTATGGGAACTGTTCAACCGGCTGTTGCTCGTTTAGAAGGCAAATTAAACCGCGGGATTTACCCCTCTGTGACAACGTTGCAAAAATACGCCCAAGCGTTGGGTAAAACGGTTGTTCTGAAGTTTGAATAAGCTATATCTACTGACCTTTAGGAAGAAATAAAAAGGACTCCCCCTATCGGTTGTGGACGCAGTTTTGTCAGGTTTTCATTGCTCGGGATAGATCTCGAGGGTTTTTGTACCCAAACCTATACCACGACAGATATAACCTCCCCAAAAAACATAACAATAGGCTTGCTAGAATCACTCTGTCGATCACTTTATTCGCTATAAACATACTTTCTTATGGCTGAGAATCATTTGATAAAACTTATATTGGTTGAAAACGACCCCAATGTCCGTTTCCGTTTGGAACGCACGTTAGAGAATCTCTCGGACATTCACGTGATCGCATCGGCGCCGTCACAGCGAGAGGCCTTCGCTTTGACAAGTCAGTTTAAGTTTCAAATGCTCGTGGTGGATTTAGATTTGCCTGACGGCTTCGGATTGGACCTGATCCGTAAAACAGCCTCCGAGCAGAGAGACATCAACATCATGGTTCTCGCCAACAGCAACGATGATCCGCATATCGTAAGCGCTATTGAATCGGGCGCGACTGGCTACGTGTTGAAGTCTGAAATTGAAACGCATTTGGTTTCGGCTATTCGTTTGCTGACAGCCGGCGGCTCCCCCGTGAGTCCATCAGTAGCTAAAAGTGTTTTAAGGGCACTGAGAACTTACACCGCTAGCAGCGCGGAGAGAACCACCACCAACATTCAGACCAATCCTCTTTCTGAGCGAGAATCCGAAATTCTGCAACTCTTAGCGAAAGGCATGAGTTTTAATGAAATAGGAGACATCCTCACAATTTCGCCTCATACCGTCACCGCGCATATCAAAAAAATTTATCGCAAGCTTCAAGTGCACTCTCGCGGCGAGGCGGTGTATGAGGCCGCTCAAATGGGGCTCATTCCTTAAAAATGTCCGATTTCATTCTGTGCAGATTGCTCACCATCGCCGGTCTTGTCCTGAGCTTTTGCCTCATGACCGTTTTAGCCCATCGCACCGAAGTTCACGCGCACAAAACGCGTGTTTTAGGTCTCGGATTGGCAAGCGCGTTATTGAGCTGGAGTTGGTGGGTTAACACGTCATCATTTGAAGACGCTTCGTGGACGGCAAGGGGGATTTCTTTGGCATTTTTCCTTTGCTTGAGCATTTTTTACTCCGCTGCCGTTTTGCAGTCACGCTCCATTTTGCGTTGGGCGGGCGCCGTCGCCGCCTGTCTCTTGGTGCTTATCGGACTCGTTCTTGATGCATTTTTAAACTCTAAGACATCGGACGTGGCCATCGGTTTTGCCATCAGTCTTTTAAGCGTTAATTTTTGGGGTCATTTGCTCAGAGCACGAGTCAATCAAGCGTTGCTTCGTTTCAATCGACAGCCGGATCAATCCGCTCAATTGGTCACGCACCTCGGCTCGTTATTGAGCCGTCATCCTGAGCTTCAAGACGATCCTGATTTTTTAGCAACCACGCGCATGCTGCAAATTAAAGACACCGAAGACCTCTCAACTCTCTTTAAATGTTTACTGGATAACCGCGTCACCTTAACCGGTGTCACGGTGGATCGTTCCCACATCAAGCGCATCCCCGTGCATTCCGTATTAAACGCCGCTCAAGTCTGTAGAAAAATCATCGCTTTTACCCACATAGAAGACGCTCAATTAACTGTAAAAGTGTCTTTGGGCGGACTGCTTTTAGATTTAAACGCTTCCAATAAAGCCATGATCACGCAACAAGCGCTCAAACCGCTCTACAAGCTGGAGGCAGATTCTTTTCAAACACAAGTAAACGACCAACACATTTGCATCTCTTGGGGATGCCGCTTTTAACTTTTAATCATGAAGCCTGCCATTTTTTGTTTATCCGCAATAATATTGACGACTTCTTTTGCCTCTTACGCAACGTCTTTATCCGACAAGAAACCCTACAAGCTTGTCGTTCCATTTCCTGCCGGTGGCGGAGCCGATATCATCGCTCGGACTATTTCCGATGAACTCGCCAGAAACTTAGGACAAAAAATCATCGTGGAAAACCGTGCCGGCGCCGGAGGAAGCCTAGGGACAGAATGGGCGTTAAGAGAGAAAGCCGACGGCCGCACGCTTATTTATGTCACCAACGGCACGCTCTGCGTCAATCCGGTTTTATATCCCAAGATCGGCTATGACGTTAATCAGGACATTGAGCCGGTTTCAAGACTCACCGACATTGCGCTTGTGATGGCGATCAATCCTCAAAAATTACCAGTTCGAAATTTAGGGGATTTTTTGGCCTACGCCCAAAAAAGCGCCACCGCTTTGACTTTTTCATCTGCGGGCAACGGCACTTCGAGCCATTTGGCCGGCGTGCTTCTCAGTCAATTGACAAATGTCCCCTTTGAACACATTCCGTACCGCGGGGGCGCGGCCTCCATCACGGATGTTTTAGCCGGCAGGATTGACTTCACAATTGACGTGGCGCCCAACGTTTGGCCGCATGTTCAAGCGGGCCGTCTTCTTGCCCTCGGGACCGGATCAAAATTTAACTCAAACTCTCTTCACTCTTTAAAAACCATTGAGGAGCAGGGAGTCAAAGGCTACGAGCTTTTCGCTTGGGACGGAATCGCCGTGAAAAAAGGTACACCCGAAAATGTTGTCAAGATCATTGACGCGGCGATTCAGAAAACATTAGCCAACAAGGAAGTCCGTGAACGGTTGTTGTCTCGTGGAGCCAATCCTGTTCACGCAACGCCCGAAGAGTTCAACACCTTTGTACAATCTGAACAAAATAAATGGCGAAATATTGTTAAATCATCAAAAACCACACTAAACTGACAAAGTTTTGTTTAAGGAATAGAAACCATGGACGCTAATGTTGAAATTAAAAAAGCGCTTGACTGGCAACCGGCCGGCGAATTTTCTGACATTTTGTACGATAAAGCGGAAGGAATCGCAAAACTGACCATCAATCGTCCCCGCGTGCGAAATGCTTTCCGCCCCGAGACCGTTCAACAACTTTGCCAGGCTTTCAGTGATGCCCGTGAAGACCCTTCCATTGGCGTCATCATTTTGACGGGCGCCGGTCCCTTGGCTTTTTGCTCCGGCGGAGACCAAAAAGTCCGTGGCAACGGCGGCTATGTGGGCGGTGATGGCGTGCCGCGCTTAAATGTGCTTGATTTTCAGCGCATGATCCGCACCTGCCCGAAACCGGTTATCGCCATGGTTGCCGGTTATGCGATCGGAGGCGGACACGTGCTTCATATGCTTTGCGACCTCACCATCGCCGCAGATAACGCCCGTTTCGGTCAAACCGGTCCCCGTGTCGGCAGTTTCGATGGCGGCTGGGGCGCCTCTTACATGGCTCGATTGATCGGTCAAAAACGCGCTCGCGAAATGTGGTTTTTGTGTCGTCAATACGATGCTCAACAAGCCCTTCAGATGGGATTGGTCAATACCGTCGTGCCGCTTGAAGAGCTTGAAATCGAAACGGTCAAATGGTGTAAAGAGATTCTTGCCAACAGTCCTATCGCCATCCGCTGCTTAAAGGCAGCGCTCAATGCCGATTGCGACGGTCAAGCCGGTGTTCAAGAATTGGCGGGCAATGCCACTTTGCTCTACTACATGACAGAGGAAGGAAAAGAAGGAAAGAACGCCTTCCTTGAAAAACGTCGTCCCGACTTTTCCAAGTTCCCCCGCTTGCCCTAATCAGAATGTCTGATCCATTTAGCATTTTTGAGGCTGCAAAGGACAAGCCCGACCATGTCGGGCTTCGTCGCGCGGGTGAAAATTACACCTTTGCCCGTTTGGCAACTTTAACACGCAATACCATTGAGCGGTTGAAAAAGAGCCACGCTCTGCCGTCCGCCGGCCGGCCCATGATCATAGAGGGTAAAAACACTGTCGAAACGATTGTGCTTCTTTACGCTCTCTTTGAATTAGGAATACCTGCGCTTATGCTGCACCCCAAACTCACGGCCGCTGAGCGACGCGTGCTCCTTGAGAGCATTCGAGAAATAAAAGAGCCGCTACCTAAAGACACCGCCGCCGTGCTTTTCACCTCCGGCACCACGGGCTTGCCCAAACCCGCGATTATCACTCGCTCAATGCTTCGCGCTTCTGCGGCCGCCAGCGAAAAAAATCTCGGCTGGCAAGACAACGACTGCTGGCAACTTTGCATGTCCGTCACCCGAATCGGCGGACTCTCCATTCTGACGCGCTGTCTATTCGCTCGAAAAACGCTTGCGATCTCTCCGCTTTTTAGCCCCGAGTCTTTTGTTGAAGCGCTCACGGCGGACAAAGTAACGATTACCAGCATCGTGCCGACGATGCTTGCCAAAATCTTTGAGGTTTATCCTGACTGGAAGGCGCCGGAACACTTACGAGTTATTCTGCTTGGGGGCTCGTCCGCTAACGACAAACTGCTTGCCAAAGCCCATGATCAGGGATTGCCGATCGTCACCACGTACGGGATGACGGAAACCTCCTCACACGTTGTAATGACGCCTTACGAAGAAAGACTTCAACTTGTCAAAGGAAGCGGGAAAGTGATTGAGGGCGCTCAGGTTCGCATCCGCGATGGACAAATTGAAGTGAAAAGCCCCATGAATACACCCGGTTATTGGGGGCGGCCCGCTCTCACAAACGAGTGGTTTGAAACCGGCGATTTAGGTGAGTTTGATAATGACGGAGTGCTTCATGTGCACGCTCGGCGCCATGACCTTATTTTAAGTGCCGGGGAAAATGTCTATCCGCTGGAGGTGGAAAACATGCTCACTCGCTCCCCTTTCATCAAGGAAGCCTTAGTTTTGGGAGAACCGGATGAAACTTGGGGCGCCATCGTTTGCGCGCTGATTGTTCCTGAAAAAGGAACCCACCCCAAAGCCGAAGACGTCAGACGTTTCTGCAAAGAAACGCTCTCGGCCTACAAGTGTCCCAGAAAAATTGCCTTTGTGGACGCTATTCCACTCAATAGCGCGGATAAACCTGACAGACGTTCTCAGGTGCTCGAGCATTATGAATTAACAACGCTGCACTACAAACATTGAAAAAAGTTGATTTCAGACTTTTTGAAATTGTTTTGACATGCAACAGGACTTCTCAAAGAGAGCCATCCATCGCTAAGATTAGTTCCGTCATTCAATCAAGAGCGCATCGTGTTCAAACAAAGACTCATTGCTCAACTGTTAAGCGTCTCGATAGCCCTTTCCCCGACAACCGGGGTTTGGGCCGCGCGTGATTTGGCTACCGAGTCTTTGAATCTGAACCTACCCAGCATGGGAGCCGTGGCCGGCACCGAATTGTCTCCCTCGGAAGAGCAGGCTCTGGGAGAAGAAATGATGCGCCAAATCCGAGGCGATCCCGCTTACCTGAATGACGCAGAAACGCTCGAGTATCTCAATCGCCTGGGCTACAAACTGGTGAGTGTCTCCGACACCCACACCTATAACTTTTTCTTTTATCCCCTCATTGACCATTCGTTAAACGCGTTTGCCATTCCGGGCGGCTTTATTGCGGTCCATACCGGACTTATCGTCGCGGCTCAAAATGAAAGCGAGTTGGCAGGCGTCATCGCTCACGAAATCGGTCACGTCAGTCAGCGCCATATTGCCCGAATGATCGATGCGCAAAAAGGAAACGCCGCGCTGACATTGGGTTCGTTTTTATTGGCGCTTTTGGCCGCTCGAGCCGGTAGCGGAGACGCTGCTTCCGCGCTTGCAATCGGAGGACAGGCCGCCCTTATTCAAAACCAATTAAGCTACTCGCGAGGCGCAGAAAGAGAAGCCGACCGGGTGGGACTAAATTCATTGGTGAAAGCCGGCTTTGATCCCAAAGGCATGGAAAACTTTTTCATGCGGCTGCAGAAAAACAACCGCTACTACGAAGCGGCCGCGCCCGCTTATCTCCTTACCCACCCGTTAACGGTTGAACGCATCAGCGATATGGAAAACCGCACCCGGCAGTTGGGTTCGCGTGAGCACACCGACTCGCTTGATTTTTTGCTTATTCAACAGCGCATGAGGGTTCTGCAGGAAACCAAATACGATGGCTGGTTGGCAGTTTCCAAAGAAATGAAGCAAGAGTTGGCGAAAGAAAAAGATCAACGAAAAAAAGTCGCCCTCACTTACGGCCTTTCTGTTGTCAGCCAAAAACTCAATCAAAAATCCGATGCCATAAGGTACGCCAACCAAGCGGTCAGTCTCGGCGGCAACAACGCCATTTTGCTTAAAAATCAGTCTGAAACACTCTTTAACTGCGGTTCGGCCTCCGACAGAGCTCGAGCGCTTCAGATGGCCAAACGACTGGTGAACAATAACCCGCTCTCGGAAATGGCGGTGAAACTCTACGCGGGCGAACTCTACGCCTTAAAGCGCTACAAAGAAACTTTAAGTTTTATGCGCTCACAGCAAGCCATGACTCAGAGCAACGCCTCGCTTCACGCCATTAACGCGAGATGCTACCGGGCGCTCAATCAGATGAGCCGGCACCACATGGCCGTGGGCGACATGTATTTGGTTCAAGGTGATAAACGAGCCGCGGAATATCAGTACAACTTAGCGCAACAAGCAAACGACGGCGACTACTACACAATGAGTCAAGTCGATGGAAAACTGCGCTCGACACGAGCGGACATTATTGCGGAAGAAAAAGCGAAAGATCGTTAGAAATGGCCGATTGCTCGGCCATTTCAATTGGATTTAAGCAGGCTGTTTAATTTGTCCCAGCCAAACTGTGATGAGTTTCTTGCATTCAGAAAGTGTCAAGTTATCTTCGGTGATTGTTTTACCGGCAGACTTGAAAGTCATGCGATGTTTTCTTCCGTGCAAATAAACACGGCCAACCAATTTACCTTTGTACTTCACCACGACGCTCATGGTGTTCGACAGACTGAAAGTGAACTTATTTTCAATCCCTGCTTCGGCCGCTTTGCTGAGCAATTCTTTGACAAAAGAAATCTCAAACTTTGAGGCTTCCACCGGCTGATTATCACTCGTTAAGAAATAAAAAGGCTCAGGAAGCGGAGCAACCGGCAACGCCTTTTCCACCTTTAATTTTCTCCAGGAATATTGATTACGCAGAGCCTCGACATCAGCCGAATACACTTTCTTGGGCGTAACCTTTGCAACGATCGTCGGTCCTTTCCTCACCGTCTTCTCACGAGAAACGACTGCCGGTTCGCTCTCTTCTTTGGCAGGTTTGCGCTCCGATACTTTGGAAGTTGTCGCTTTAAGACGCATAGGCGCATCGCGCATGATTTTTACTTCTTTTTCCTCTGTTTCAAAATCATGCTTGGGGCGACCTAAATCAATCGGCTCTCCCGACGCTTTTTTAGTACCCAATGATTTAAAAAAGGCGGCTATTTTATCGAGAATGTTTTTTTCGAGCATATTCTCGCTCCTTGTCATTCATAACTCTATGTTAGCCGAAAACAGGCTCACAAACACGATTTTTCGAAGAAAACACAGTATTTCGTCAACTGCATAACCAAAAAAGAATGTCTCATTTTTGCCCAAAAGTACCATTCATGGAAGGGAAAATCTCTCGTATAATCCATCCGTTAAACCAATTGAGAATCATTATGGCTATTGAAGATTATTTAACGATCGCTCCAAAAACAGACGAAGTCATTGAAACGGATGCTGTAATTGTCGGTGCGGGCCCTGTCGGGCTTTTTCAAGTGTTCGAACTGGGCCTTTTGGAAATCAAGGCGCATGTCGTTGACTCACTGAAAATGGTGGGTGGGCAGTGCATGGAACTCTACGAACATAAGCCGATTTACGATATCCCGGCCCTTCCGGTTTGCACCTCTCGCGAGCTCACGGAAAACCTCTTAAAGCAGATTCACCCCTTTGGGCCTCAATTTCATTTGGGCGAAGAGGTGACCATTGTCCGCAAAGAACAAGACGGTCGTTTCTACGTCGAAACCGACAAAGGCACCCGCTTCATGACCAAAACGGTCTTTATCGCCGCCGGCGTCGGCAGCTTCCAACCCAAACGTTTGAGTGTTCCGGGCATTGAAAAGTTTGAAGGAACGCAACTGCATTATCAGGTTAAAGATCCCGAACTTTTCCACGGTAAAAATATCGTGATCTGCGGAGGCGGTGACTCCGCTCTTGACTGGACTCTCAACTTGGTGGGCAAAGCCGAAAGCGTGATCCTGTTGCATCGTCGCGACGGCTTCCGAGCTCAATCCGCGTCGGTTGCCAAGATGCGAGAACTGTGCGAAAACTGGGAAATGCAATTTGAAGTGGGACAAGTCACCGGCTTTGAGGAAAAAGACGGCAAACTCACGGAGATTCGAGTAACGGGCGACGATGGCGTGGTTCGCCGCATGCCGCTTGATCACCTATTGGTCTTCTTCGGACTCACGCCTAAGCTTGGCCCGATTGCCGACTGGGGTCTTGAGATTTACCGCAAACAGATTGTGGTTGACACGGAAAAATTCCAAACCTCCATTCCGGGCATCTTCGCCGTAGGCGATATCAATACCTACCCCGGCAAAAAGAAACTCATTCTTTGCGGTTTCCATGAGTGCGCTCTGGCCGCCTTTGCCGCGGCCGACATCGTGCATCCGGAGAAAAAGACTCTGTTGCAATACACAACAACATCGCCCAAATTGCACAAAGTCTTAGGCGTTGAAACCCCGACTTTAGACTAATCGCGTTAAGCTCCCGATTCTTTAGCTTTCGAAGAATTGGGAGCGTTCAACTTTCGCTCAATTTCTCACAGGCCCTTTGGAGCCAAAAACGGTTTCCCAAAGTTTTAAAACCGTTCGGATGTTTTCTGCCTGTCCCTCTTTGTCAACTCTTACCGGACCAGCGCCAAATTCCAATCGATGTTTGCGTTGGATATATCGGTAGTTTCTGTAAATAGAGACGCATTTTTGTGCGAGTTGCTCGTCAAGGAGACCGGCACGCGAGCCCATTTCCAGTAAGAGAATATTGCCGAAATTGTTCACAAGCTCTGGGTGCTCATGCGAATACGCAAGCACCATCGCCTGAACAGCAAATTCGACATCGACCATGCCGCCTCGGTCATGTTTGACATCAAAAAGATCGGTGGGGTTGGGATGCCCCTGCAGCATTCTTTCTCGCATTTCGCTAACTTCGGCGAAAACCTTTTCCTTATCGCGCGGCAACCTTAAGATAGCCTCCCTTTCCTTTTCAAAAGCTTGCCCGATTTCGCGATCTCCGGCGCAAAACCGAGCGCGAGTCAAGGCCTGATGTTCCCAAGGCCAAGCGCCTGTGCCATCCTCGTTTCTTTGATAGCGCTTAAACATCTCAAAAGAGGACACCACCAATCCATTTTCACCATTGGGCCGCAGCCGCAAATCCACATCAAACAAAATACCCGAAGACGTTTGAACCGTGAGCCAACTCATCATTCGTCTAACTAGTCTTGTGTAATTTTTACTCGCCTCGGGGCTAGGATCGTCATAGAGGTAAATTAAGTCCAAATCCGATGCGTAACTGAGTTCTTTACCGCCCAATTTACCGTAGGCCACCACCGCGAACTTTGGAATTTCACAGTGCCGGGAAGCGATGGTTTGCCAAGCCAGCGTGATAACCATTTCCAAAACCGCATCAGCCAAGGCTGACAACTGATCAGCTAAGCGCTCAACCGTAAATCGCCCTTCCAGGTCGGCGATCAATAATTTGAACACCGCACCATGGTGGGCATCACGCAATAAGTTCATCTGCGTTTCCTGATCGCCATCGGCCTCTTGAAGTTTCGCCCACAAATCGTCTTGCCAGCGACTCCAATCAACCGGAGAAAAATTATCCAAATCAGAAGCCCGCTCATCGACCAATTCGTCAAGGACAATCGGATGCGCGGTTAAATAGTCCGCCGCCCAGGCGCTGGTTTTTAAAACCACCGCCACTTTTTCGCAAACTTTGGGATATTGACTCAAAAGGGACACGTAGGTGCTTCGCCCGGCGATCATTTCCAATAGAGAAATAAAACGGGTGAAAATCACATCCGCGCCCACTCCTTTGCCTTTTTCTTCCTGCTGCAGTTTCAAACACAGGCAAGCGATCCGTTTAACCAATTGGGCCATTTTGACTCGAGCCGAGTCACTTTGAGCCGCCAAGAATTTAGACCCCATAAGCTCTAAAACTCTATCGGCGCAATGAGACGCTTGCGCATAACCTTTTTCTTTGAGCACTTGTTCCAGCGCGGTGTGAGCGCTCTTTAGTCCGACACTCCACCCTTGAGGCCAATCGTCTTCGGTGCTCTCAGACTCGCCGACTTGAAAAATGCCATCAAAAATAGAGGCGACGTATTCGCGGGTTTGCATGAGCGTCTGAATCATCGTTTCGCTATCGAGTCCCAAAAGAGCGGCGATTCTATTTTTCCCTTCTTCATCGACAGGCAAACGGTGCGTTTGCTGATCATCCACATATTGGATGGCGTGCTCCAAATTGCGAAGGAAAATGTAGCATTGCGTCAGACGCTCAACCTGTTCCGGCTTTATGACACCTAATTTTCCGAGCAAAGGCAACGCCTGAAGCGTCCCTTTTACACGCAGTTGAGGTTCTCGGCCGGCTCGAATAACTTGAAAAGTCTGGGTGATAAATTCAATCTCACGAATACCGCCTCGTCCCAACTTCACATCGATTCCCAAATCTTTTCCGGCTTCTCGCCTTTGAGTCTCCGCACGGATGAGTTTGTGCAGGTTCGAAAGTGCGCTGATCGCATTAAAGTCCACGTAACGTCTAAAAACAAACGGACGGACAACGTCGTAAACGTTCTTACATTGTTGAGAAAAAGTCTCAGAATTTGTGAATACAGGCTCGCTGACAATTCTTGCCTTCAGCCATGCAAAGCGTTCCCATTCCCGGCCCTGCACATAAAGGTACTCTTCGAGCATGTCATTGCTGATCACAATGGGGCCTG
>DVMY01000074.1 GCA_018714755.1 Candidatus Aphodousia faecigallinarum
GGAATCTGAAATTCAAATATCGGAACAGGCAATTCTGGTGGCCGAGGGTACTACGTTGATACCACAGGAAAAAATACACAGAAGATAGCAACCTATATCAGGCAACAGCTAGAAGAAGATAAATTGGGAGACCAGCTGAGTCTGTCGTATGAGGAGACCCGTTTACGGGTGGCAGGTAATGGAATGCGAGTGACAGACCGATATGCGCCTAGTTGGGCGCGGCTGGTACCAGTATAGCTTATTAATAGCAAATGATTCCGTAGTGACAAATTGGTATTCACAGGACTAAAGGAGCAATTTGAACCAATTATAAATTTGAGAATTTTTGGGGAGATTAGTCATTTATTCCCAATGGAATGTTGCACTATGACCCAAATTGTATGTGGGGTCAAAGGCTTCTTAATCCCTGGTACCGATGAAAGGTGATTTCTAGAAAATCTAGTTAATACTTTAGTGGACACAAAAAAACAACCACACTGAACACTTCCGCCGGGGCCAATTCCCTTGGGGTTCTTTCAGTGTGGCTATCTTTTTCTGTGTAGATTATAGCTATCTTTGAATCGCTGCTGTAAGTATCAATTTTAGTAGTTATTCAATTGGCACTAAAAGAAATCGATAACATTGCTTAGTTTTGAGCTTGCTGTTAGCAAGAGAATAGAAAACCCGCCACCTGAGACAACTCAGCTTGAGGGCGGGTCTTCAGCTATCGAATCTTCTGCGTTCTCTGTCAAATTTGATCGACACTGGAATAAAAGAATGTGTCATAAAGACAATCTCGATCGGTGTCGGACAACTCGTTGAATAATCCCTGATTACATAAAAGACAAACTTCAAAAAGATCTAAGAGACTATCTTCACGACAGAAAGCCCGGAGTTTTAAATGCAGCCATTTACTTAACGTATCAAACGATGTAATGGGAAGCGGAGAGGGGATCTCTCGCTTAAAAGGTTCCAAGTGATTCTTTTTTAGATAGGACAACCAACGAAGACCGTGTTCATAGCCCATAAAATCATTTATTTCAGCCCAATGAGGCAAACCTTTTAGCTTTAATGTTTGTTCAAAGATCCCTGAATCAAGGGAGTCGTTGCAGATAAAATCTTTTCGCATTCCCTGGGCATAGCCGGATTGGCTATCGATCAACATATCCAAAATAGCCCAAATGTGATTGGCGACTTTATGTGGCTCGGGATGTTCCGGCACTCTATCGAAATCCTCAATTCCATAAGTCCCCAAGATACTCAAACTGTTTCAGCAATCGTTAGCTTTTCCCATTGGATGCCAACACGATGCCAGTCTCCCAAACTTCGGAGACTGCAAGGAAGATTTAAGGCGTGAATGCCGGTTATGTATTTCATAAAAAGACGTTTTGTCAGTTTAGGATAGTCAAATGACACTTTTGTCTAATTAAACAAATTATCTACTCTAAATTGAAATTTTTTAATAAGAACGCCATTGTCTAATTACGGTGTACCCCATATTGACTTTACCAGGGTACTTTTCATTCCTTGAAATTAAGAAATTTTTAGCAAAGCACAAAGTTTTTGATAGTCTTCTTCTAATACTTGATCGGAAGGGTAGTGGTCGATTTCTTTTAAAAACCACAATTCTTCAGTATGGAGCTTGGCTAAGAAGGCGCGTAACTCAATTTTGACCATCCGGTTGACTTCCGCCTCCCGGAATAAGACCGAGTGAAAGAGTCCGGCCAAAGTCGATATTTTCTGAAACTGCTTAAACTCGCTAATGCGGGCCTCTACAAAAGCCAACAAGCTATTGTCGCCAGGCGACACCGGTTCAAAAGTCGGATTGGGATTGGTGGGCCAATCGATGTTCTTTGACTTCAAGAATTCAAGCCATTGAAGACCATACTCGCAGCCGATAAACCAACTCACCTGATTCCATACGTTTTGCGTATGAAGCTCGACCACTTTATCAAAGAGTTCCGGGGTTAGCTGATCGTTGGCGATAATCTCTCGCTTGAGCCCGGCCAGATCTTTGAATTTTCCCTCATAGAGCAAATCCAAAACCGCTCGGAGGTGGTTGGCCACATTCCGCGTCCCGGATAACCGGGCAACTTCTTTGTCCGTCTCAACCCCATAGTCACCGAAGAACGCCGTTTCGGTATCGGCCAAGGCCGGGTACGTCCAGTCCACGCTCGCGTGGTGGGTATCTCCCGGGGTATTGAGAGTGCAAGGGCATTGAAGTGCGTGAAGGCCAGTGATGTATTGCATGATTCGAGAAGTTTACTGAAAAGAACAAGTTTCTGAGGAATGAGTCCTCAACACTTTTATTCAATAGGTATTTGCTTTTGTTTGATATGGTAATACAATATCAAATAAATGGGGAATTTTGGTATTTCGCAGGGGTGAAAGTATGACAGGAGTGAAGTTTTATTTACAAGCGAAATTAAACGGAATGCGCCGATTCTCGGGTATTTCAGTATTTGGAGCGCAGTATTCACGGCCTAATTACCGGTTGCAGCGCAGTAAAGACTGGATCAGTTTTTTTGAATCCGAAAGCGTCGCCAATGATGTGAAGGTCAAATTGGAAAATCGCTATCCGCAAGTCGTTTTTAAAGTGAAAAAGGACAACCATTATGGAAATACGGGCTATGGATTTAATTGACAAGGAAGATCAAGACAAACGCGTAAAGATTGTGACACGTTTTTTGATCGAGCCCAATGAACCGGAGCGAACATACATTTATGGGCCCGGCAATGCTTTTGAGATTGAAGAGGATCATGTCTCCGGGGTTATGGTTTATGCGGCCGATGACACGTTGGCGCCCGACATTGAAAAAGGGATGCGACTTTTGGTTAACACAGCCATTAAGACTTATGACGGTGATGATTACTATGTCTTCGAGCGTGGAGTGGGAAAGCCCAAAGACATTGCCAAATTAGTTCGCAATGACGATGGTAGCTTCACATACACTTCCGACGTGTCGAACCCACAACAGATACCGGATTTGGAAAATTTGATCTTTTTAGGGAAAGTTCACGAAGTGCAAGTGCATATCCCTTTTATGGGCTATGCCAATGAGCACGAATTCCCGACAGCCAATCTCAAGGAATGCGCAAATGACTAAAGGACGCGGTGGAAAAAGAGATAACGCGGGGCGAAAACCCTTGGGCGACGAGACTTTATCATCAACCATCATTGCTCGGGTGACACCCGAACAAAAAGAAACTTTCAAAGCCAATGGCGGTGGACAGTGGCTTCGATGCTCCTTGACTAATTTAAAAGAAAGCCGGCAATCCATTCCTGCCTGGGCTCAAGCCGTTATGCCGGTGCATCATGCCGCGGTTCCTTTGTTTGAATATTCAGTTCAAGCGGGTTTCCCTTCTCCGGCCGAAAGCTACAAGGAAACGTTGGACTTCAATGATTTGTTGATTGAAAACGCTCCGGCGACCTTTGTGTTGCGTGTTTCCGGGCAGTCAATGATTGACGCGGGAATGTGTGACGGCGATCTCATGGTTGTGGATCGCTCCCGGACACCGAAAAACAACGATATTGTCGTCATGCAAATTGACAACGATTACACAGTCAAGCGCTTTATTAAAACCTCAGACGGTTTTTATCTGAAGGCGGAAAATTCCAGCGGCCTGTATCACGACATTTATCCGCAGGAAGGCCAAGAGTGGCATCTGTTTGGGGTGGTCAACTTTGTGATCAAGGCGCTCTCCGGCAAGGCTCTCACTTAAAGGTCCCTGGGATGTACGCCCTTATCGACGGTAACTCTTTTTATGCTTCCTGTGAGCGGGTCTTTCGTCCGGATTTACAGCATCATCCGGTGGTCGTTTTGAGCAATAACGACGGCTGCATCGTCACGCTCACGCGTGAAGCCAAGGCTTTGGGATTAAAAAGAGGCACTCCGCTTTTTCAAGTTCAAGATATTGTTCGTCGTCATAAAGTCGCTGTCTTTTCAAGCAATTACGAGCTTTACGGCGATATGTCCGCGCGGATGATGAAAACAATTGCCTCTTTCGCACCGGCCATTGAGGTCTACTCCATTGATGAATGCTTTGCGGACTTATCCGGCCTGTCGGATTTGACAGCGTTAGGATTCAAAATCAGGGAGCGGATTTGGCGCTGGATCGGCATACCGGCCTGTGTGGGTATCGCTCCGACAAAGACTCTCGCAAAATACTGCAATCATTTGGCTAAAAAGATCCCCGCGCTAAACGGGGTGCTTAATTGGAATGATTTGACACCCGAGAGGCGGCGTAAAGCCTTAGCTTGTCAGAATGTGGATGAGGTTTGGGGAGTGGGCGGTCGTTTGAGTTCCAGAATGCTTCGTTTGGGGATACGGACGCCGCTTGATCTCAGTGAAGCTTCTGAAGCACTTCTGAAGCAGTGTTTCCCGAGCAATGTGATTGATACCGCGAGAGAGCTGCGTGGAATCAAAGCCATCGAGTTTGAACCCACCGCGCCGATTCGACAACGTCTTGTTCGGAGCCGAAGCTTTGCGGGCGATGTCTATGATAAAAATGATCTTTTAAGTGCCATCACCATGCATGCGCAGGAAGCCGCCCGCGTTTTGCGCGAAGAGCGGCTCGTGGCGGCTAAAGTCGGAGTTTTCATTTCTTCCAATCGTTTCAAATCAGATGTTCCCGCTTATGCGGCAATGGATGTGATCGAATTGGGACGTTATGTCAATGACACGCCAACGATATTGGCTGGCGCGGAAAAATTGCTTCATCGGCTTTTTAGGAAAGGCGTCGCTTATAAAAAGGCCGGCGTTGTCTTAAGCGGTATTCAGTCGGTAAATGAAACAAACGGCGATCTGCTCGGTTTTGAAACAGAAAGGGCTGATAAACTGTCAGAAGTGGTGGATCTGATCAACAATAAGTTCGGCAAAGACACTATTAGCTTTTCGGCTGTGAAAAGGAACTCAGATCATTGGAAGATGAGACGGGATATGAAGAGTCCCTCTTACACGACGAGATTTTCTGATGTTTTGGCTGTAAAGGCTTAATTGTCCGAAGTATCGTTCTTTTTGTTTTCTGCTTTATTCTGGCGCATAAGATCTTTAACGAGTTCTCCGCCGTCGCTCACCATTTTCACCATTGCCTGTACCCACGAATCAACGCATTGGGCAAGCTTGGCAAAGAATTGACGGGTTTCTTTAGGGGCAATGACAAGAGCTGTAAGAGTTGCAATGACGGCTAGTGTCAACACGGAAAAAAGCACGGAAAGCGTGCAAATCAATAGCGCGATTGCCAAAATAAAAATAAGAATGACAATCAATTTTCTAAAGGCTTGAGAGGTCTTCTCCAGCATGAGAGTTCCTTTATTAAAGCACCTTTCGGTGTTGAAGAAGGTGGACAGTCAGAAGAGCTAAAAAGGCGCCGCCGAAAAGAACATGACTTTTTGTTTGGGAAGTGGCTAAAACTCCCACACTGAATAAAAGACTCGCAAGCATTAAGCGATTTTGTGTGACGCGGCGCTTTCTGGCTTTTTGTTTAATATCGTACGCTATATAAGGACAGAGCCGATCAAGAATACCATTGCCTAAAAATTCGGCCTGTTTTGCCAAAGACTTGGCGCAATTTTCAATCTGGTACGTTGAGGCATTTTCCTTGGATTTTTTCTCCTCGTTTATTATCCCAAGAGAGGTGGCGTAATTGAGATATTCAGCGGCTTCACTGAAAAGCTCTTTGGTATCCAAATTATCGCGATTGGGATCCCAGGTTATTAAAAGACTGCCAACTCTCGGATTAAGGCTGACTGCAATGCTTTCACCGTGGCTTTCAATCCATTGAGTAATCAGCAATGCGGAATCGCTGTCAATGCTTACAAGTTGAGGTAATCGAAGTCTTAATCGTCCGGGCAACGATGAGCGAACGGTTTTTAATATAGTTTTGAGATCAATGCTGTTGTCCATGATGATTCCCTTGCCGTATGTTGGCGATCTGAGTGACATAACGTATGGCATTGCGGATGCTGTCTGAAATTTCTCCGACGCCAGCGCGTTTATTCATTGGGGCCGAGTCTCTCATGGCGTTTAAACAAACTCCAATTGTGGTGCCGTTATGAAGTAAAGCTCCTGCAGTCGGGGTAAGCCGGCCGGTTAAACCTCCGGCTAAAAAAGCGCCGTTTAACCCGACTGATGTGATGAAATTTTGGCGGATACGACTCATTGTTGCCCGTCCGAGCATAATCGTTTGGGGTAACTGAGAGAGATTGTTATGTGTTAGAACCACATCGGCGACTTCTTGGGCAATGTCGGCGCCATCGCGAAGAGTGACACCAACATCACTAGCTGAGAGAGCGGGGGTGTCGTTGATGCCGTCGCCGATCATCAGCACCTTTGCGCCTTGCGCTTTGAGGGCTTCAACGATCCTTGCCTTGTCTGCGGGGAGGATGCCGGCGTGGAATTCATCAATGCCCAGTCGTGCGGCCACGGCTTGGGCGGTGCGTTTATCATCACCGGTTAGCATCAAAATTCGTTTGATGCCAAGGGCGTGCAATTCTTCTATCACCGCTTTGGATTCCGGGCGAATCGGATCTTCTATTCCCAGTACCCCAACCAATTTATTTCCGACCGCCAAGTAAAGAATTGATTTTCCTTCGTTGGCTAATCGGGCGCATATCTCTTGAGCGGCAGAGACATCAATTTGTTCATCATCCTCGATGAAGTGTCTTGAACCCAGAACAATACGGCGATCACCAACGGCCGAGCAGATTCCGTGAGCCACAATGTAACGGACTTCTGCGTGCGCATCCTCCCGATCATGCCACAGATCTTCCTTCGTAGCCTGTCGGACTATGGCACGTCCGACAGGATGTGGAAAGTGTTCTTCAAGGCAAGCGGCTAAACGCAGCAGTTCTTCTCGGCTGTATTTCCCATCCAAAACAATGACATCCGATAGCTTGGGGGAACTGGCAGTCAATGTGCCGGTTTTGTCGAAAACCACAGTGTCGACTTCAGAAAGCGCTTCAAGATAACGACCACCTTTGATGACAGCGCCTTCTCTAGTTCCGACACGCATGGCAGTTAAAATCGCCAATGGTGTCGCCAATCGCAATGCGCAGCTGAAATCCACCATCAGAACACTGGCCATACGATTAAAGTCTTTGGTGAAAAAATAGACCAACGCAGCCAAAAGGAAGTTAAAGGGTACGATTCGGTCTGCCCAGCGCTCAGCTTTACCCTGGATCGAGGCCTTTGCAACTTCGCTCTCTTCAATAAAACGGGCGATCTGATTTAGACGCGTTTCGCCCCCAATGTGAGTGGCTCGAATTGTCAATTCACCGTCTTCAAGTACAGTGCCGGCAAAAACGCTTGCACCGGGATAGCGGTGAACAGGAAGCGGTTCGCCTGTCATTGATGATTGATTTACTGAGCCTTCTCCGCCGCTCACAATGCCGTCGATCGGAATGACGCTACCGGCATGAACAACAACTTCCTCGCCAACTTGGAGTTCTTTAAGGGATTTTTGACGAATTTCCCCGTCAGTCGTTCGGATCCAGACACTATTGACATTGATTGCCAACTGCTCGGTCAAGCTCGACAATGACTTTTTACGTGTGTAGGACTCCAGCATTTCGCCAAGTCCCAAGAGCACGATCAAAAGCCCCGCGGTTTTGAAGTCTCTTCGAAACAATGAAACTGAAAGAGCGGCGGCATCCAAAACGCTAACGTTAAGTTTGCCTTGAAGAAGTGACTTCAGACCTTCAAAAATGATGGGGAGGCTACCGAGAATAGCGTTAACGCTATTGACCATGATAGGCAGAAACGGCCGCACAAACACATATCGTGCCAGAGGAGAAAGATCCAATATTGGCTCGGCAGTGTCAAGTTCGGTCACTTTTTTTGCAAAAAGTCGGGGAATTTGTCTAACCAAGCGCATGAGCGGCATGCCACGCACGAGATGACTGGAAGTATTGGCCAGCGTGCGGACAATGGCAGGGGGCTTTTTAGCCTGAGCTATTTCTGTCTTTGTTTGTGCCAGCGCTCGTTTTGCTTTTTCAGAATTGTGACGGGTGATAGGGGGATGGGTTTTAAGCCATTCAAAATACTTATCCAATTCATAGATAGCTCTGATATTGGCAACTGTCACCGTCACGGAACCGGTTCTTGAGTTCGCCATTAAACCTGTGACGCCGTCAATTTCTTCAATTTCTGAGGCAACAAGAACCATGCTGGCCACTGAGATTGTTTGTGTTGTGCGCCAACGCTGGCGGTTGCCAACCGCATGAACTTTTTTAAAAAGCATCTAAAGTACCGAGAGTTATTTAAGTGCTTTATGCGACAACTTTTGAAGAGTCAGGCTCAGAGAGAGTTTCATAACTCTTGGCGCTTTCAAGCGCTTCTTTGGCAAGTTTGCGCTCTTGCGATTTAACTTCAGCTTCGGCCATCACGTCCGCAAGGTCTTCTTTAACGCCTTCAACACCGGCCATTACTTTGTCGCGAAGATCAAGTCCTGTGCTCAAAAGATCAGCGGCAAGAGGTTTCACATTGAGTTTGCCTCGTGTGATAGCTACAGCGCCCAAGGCGCCAACTACTACGCCGCCAAGGAAAAAGAGGCCATATTTTGTCGTGTTGTTCATTTTAATCTCCTAACACTAATGAGAATCAATATCTTTTGCGTATATTCTAATAGTTTTACGATA
>DVMY01000075.1 GCA_018714755.1 Candidatus Aphodousia faecigallinarum
AGTTGTTTAACTGGTCCAAGACAGGAGAAATCTGTTTTAATTCTGGTAGTTAACTTAGCCTAGGAATACCGCGTTGGCAATAAGTGTCACGATCATGCCAACGATCATCGGAATCCACGTGCGGCGCACAATGGCCATCGGAGAAACCCCGGCGGCACCGGCCACCGCGATGATCACACCGGCCACAGGCGACATGGCGCGCAACATACCGGAGGCAAATTGCATCGGCGTCACCAATGAGGTGACCGTGCCGCCGAGACCGGCCGCCACGTCAGGCGCCAAAGCGGCAAAGGACGAATAAGCGCCCACGCCAGAACCCGTTAAGAACGTGACCAAACCGACAATCGCCGCCAAAATGACTGTCATCACATTGGTGCCAGCATTGAAGCCTTGAGCGGAGTTGATCAAAAGATCAATCAAGCCGGAAACACGCAATGCGTTGGCGAAGAATTCAGCGCAAATGATCAACGAGACGATGCCTGCGAACATCTTACCCATTGCTTGGAAGAAGCTCAGAGCGTCCTTAAAGACACGCTTGGGGTCGCGCAGTCGAATCAATTCAACCACGACCACTAAAATCCACACCAACATCAAAGCCGAAATCGTGTTCAATTTGATGGATGCCACTACCAACTTACTGAAAACGACCATCAAGACAATCGGCAGGCACGGGAAAATGGCGTACCAGCCCGGCACTTCCGGAGCGTCTGACTTTTTGGCTTCCGTCGCTTCGAAATAGACATCATCGTTTTTACGATCGTAGTAGCGTTGCACTAAGAAGTGAGCCACACAAACCGCGATCAACGTCGGAATAGCCACAGGGATTTGGCATTGAACAAAATAGATGATCGGATCCAAACCGGCGGTGCGTGCAGCCAAGTTGGCGGTGCCTGAGGCCGGTCCCAAAGTCATGCCGGCCGATGTGCCGATCACGGCAGCGGCCGCGGCCGCTGAAACCCCGACGCCCTTGAGAATCGGGAACAAAGCCACCAAAAGCAGCATGGCTAAACCAGCAGCCGACGGAATCATCATGACCAAAAGCTGTCCGACAATGTAGCCGCCCACCAACACCAGGTAAGGCGCCTTGAGCATTTGAAGCGGCTTGACGGACAAATTAACCAACGCGCGAGCCGCGCCGATCTTATCCATGTAGGCCGCAAAACCACCGGCTGTCATAATGATGAAGCCCGTTCCCGCGCTTTGTTTGGTGCCGATGCTGCGAAGCAGATCAATCACGTCAAAGCCCACGAATCCGGACGGCTTCATATTTTTTGGCAAAAAGTTCGTGTCGCCCAAGCAGATGGCCACCAAGAAGATAGCCAAGCCTGCGAAAAGCAAAACCATGTGCGTCTGATAGCGCTTGATCATCGCCCAGCCGGCGATAATCGTCACCACAACCGCAAAGAGTGCTAAGAATGTGTCCATTTAAGACCTCCTTACTTTAAAGATTCGAAATCGGAATCAAGCTTGGCAAGAGCGGCGGAAACTGCCTCCAAACCCAAAGCCGTCAACGTCTGAAATTCTTTGAGTTCCTTGCTCATTTCTCCGAGCATCGCGCTCACCTCTGCAGGATTGGCGCTACCCGAGGTGCGACGCCGTTTAATAATTTCGCGAGGATCAAGACTGGCTTTAAACTCCTCTTCGCTCATGGGGCAGGCAGTATCAAAACCAGGCATTTCTTTGGAGACGGTTTCAGCGTAGATGCGCTTCATTTCGTCATAAGGGAAAGTGAGCGGCAAAATGCCATTGGCGCGGGCATAACTCACCATGCCGCTTGCCACGTGATGACCCACACGGAAAGGCAGGCCGTATTCAGCCATGAGGCGGTCGGCGATTTCCTGACTTGCTGTCCAATCAAGATTGAGTTCTTCGAGCGCGCGCTCTTTATTAACAACCAAGGCGTCCAAAATTTTGTTGAAGCGCTCAAGCGTCTTCACCGTTGATTGAGCCAGCGCGGAATGAATCTTCACAGACTTGCCGTCAATCATGCCGGAGGGGATATTGTGGGCGCGAGTCACAACGGCGGCCGCGTCACTCACCACGTCACTTGCGTTGCCGCGGCAGCTGATCAAAAGGCCCGGATTGCGTTTTTGAGGCATAGCCGAGGATACATACGTGTTGCCGTTTCCTTCGGAGAGCAAGATCCAAGGACGAGGCTGAGCGTACTGCGTCATGATGTCAGCGATCATCTCGCCGACATGCAAAGCGACGGAAGCTTGAATTTGAGCGAATTCAACTGGTAAATCCACCATTGAGATCTGCGTGGCGTCAAAAGCGTTGCGAGTCGGGGCATCAAAACCCAAGTACTTAGCCATTGCCTCTCGATTCAAGGGCCAACCCGTGCCATTTAAAACGCAGGCGCCCATCGGACAGTGATTGAGGCGAGGCAAAAATTCTTGAAGCCTTGCGCGATCACGCAAAAAGCCGGCAACATAACCTAAAAGATAGTGAGCGAAAGTCGTCGGCTGAGCGGCAACGCCATTGGTGTATGAGGGCATCACCGTGTCCTGATGACGTTCGGTAAGTTCAAGCAATTTGGAAATGGTCGATTCCAAAGCCTTCATCACGTCAAACAGATTGTCGCGCATGATGGCCGAACGGAATGTCGAATGCATGTCCTGGCTGGAACGGCCGACATGAATTTCCGTCACTTCAGACGTATTGGCAGCCGCAATTAATTTAGGCTCAAAGTCAATGACACGCTTGACACGATTGGCCGGATCATCCCCCGAGGCAAGCACTTGCTTTAAGGCGCGGCAGGCGATTGCGGCGACTTCGGGCTTGAGCAGCCCATTGGCTTTGTTCGTTAAGATGGTGGCCTTATTGATTTGGCCAAGCCAGTAAAACTCATCACGAACCATAAACACTCCTACGCAAAACATTTGGAAGAAATCTGTCTGCGAGTGTGTCACCTTTAATGTTTCAGGGATAGCTCATTAACGCAAAAACAATTTGCGTCAAGCGCAAAAATACAAGCCATCCGTCACGAAGAAAATAATTAAAGACTCAGCCATGAACTGAAGCACGCAACCGAGGTCAAATGTTGAAATTTTCTTTTTGGGTCATTGTGAATTTTCTTATTTGTTCACTGATTGGGTTGACGATATATCTCACGCTAGCCAACGCTTAGACCCTTTAAAGTTTTGAATTAATTTTCGAAGTATATTTTGCATATCATGCAAGATGAATTTGCGCAAAATGCATAATTAACGCTAGCCCTATCCAAATACAATAAAAATTATCTGTAGGGAGTAAAGCTATGGCAAACCGAGTTGATGATTTGCAAGCGTGGCGAGTATTCGTGACATACGCCGAAACGGGCTCATTAAGCACCTGTGGCGAAGTCATGGGGATTGAACCGTCTTCAGTGTCCAGAACCATAGAGTCGCTTGAAAAAGGAATCGGTCAGGAACTGGTGTTGCACAATAGCCGCCCGATGGAATTGACCGAAGTGGGCATTAAAGCCAAAAAACATATCGAGCCGATTCTCAGAGCGCATCAAAAATTTCTGGAAGCACTGGCAAGCGACTCGGCCGCTCTTAAAGGTCACATCCGTGTCTCAGTCGCGCCCGGTTTCGCCTCTCGGCGCCTGATGCCCTTTTTAACTGACTTTGCCAAGCTGTACCCAAACATTGATATTGACGTGGTCACTGGTTTTAAAGAGCCCGACATCGCCAAAGGTCGCTGCGATTTAGGCGTTCTCACTGGCGTGCCCACACTGCCTAATTTGGTTTACATGTACCGCGGCCGCAACATCTACCTTCCGGTTGCCTCTCCTCAATACATCTCCGCGCATGGCATGCCTCTTCACCCTCACGATCTGGCCAAACATATTGTCTATGCCTACAACGGTCCGGTTCGAACGGAAACGAAAACGCTGTGTCGAGGCAATGATGAAGTGCCCCCAAACTTAGATCGAGTGGTGCGCATGGCCGATATCACCACCATACGTCAGGCGGTCATTGCCGGAAATGGCGTCGGATTGGACATTCCTTTAGTGCAAATTTGGGAAGACTTGGTGGACGGCCGACTGGTTCCCATCATGCCGGGTTGGATGCGACAACCTGAAGAATGTTTCATCGTCTGCTCCAAAGCCAATTGGCACTTCAGACGAGTCCGTATTTTCCAACAGTGGTTTGCCGAAAACATGAAAAAAACCTTCGATGGCTACGAAGAACGCGTAGCAGGCATCGTTGGACTACCTCCTAAACAAAATATTTCTCCTTCGGAAATTTTCCGCACGGCTAATCATTGACCTTTTCTCATTCGTTTTTGCGCCATGCGCAAACTAGAGTTTCGCGAAATAGAAACAGTGAAATCAATGTGTTAGCTATGATGAACTCGATCTTGTTCGAAACCTTCAAGGAGAAAAGGAAGATGAAAAAGGTAACTCTTGTTTCGGCTGTTTTAGCCGCCTTGTGCACCACTCCGGCCATGGCCGCTCAGGTGGAAATGTATGGCTTGCTCGACACCGGCGTTAAAGTTCAAAAAATCGGCGAAGGCGACACCACCTTCTCGATGGAATCCGGTCAACGTTCTGGCTCTCGTGTCGGCGTGCGCGGAAACGAAAAAATCAACGACACCTTGGAAGTCGGTTTTGTCTTGGAACACGGTCTTGACTCTGACACGGGCGCCGATGGTGATGACGAAAAGTTCTTCAATCGTAATTCCTATCTCTATGTCAAAGGCGATTACGGTACCTTGAAAATCGGCCGCACGGGTGCTTTATCGGGCGGCTGCAACGGCAACATGTTCGCGGGTTCCGCCACGCCCTTTGGAATCACCTGGGGTTTAGCCGGCGCCAACAAGACAATGCAGGGTTTGGAAAGCCGCATCGACAACTCCCTTACCTACAACACCCCGAAAATGGCGGGCTTTACCCTCTATGCTCAGTTCTCTAACGGCACGGATGGGGATGACCACACTCAGGAAAATAAGGCCGAACGCTACACCGCTTTAGGCGTTCGTTATAACGTCGGCAAGTTGGATGTCCGCGCCGTGGTGGATCAAACTTTGGCTAACGGCCGCTTTGATAGCGACGACAAGTTCACCGCCGGCATCACCGCTAACTACAAGTTTGATTTTGCCCGCATTTACGCCGCTTACCAATATGCGGAAAATGCGACTTTCTCGAATAACGCCGGCGCTCCTTTCCGTCCCGACCTTGATCATTCTCACGCCTTTATTTTGTCGGCCCGCGTGCCCGCCGGCGGTGTTGAGTTGATGCCTCAGATCGCCTATGTTCGCGCTTCCGGCAAGGGCGATGAAAAGGGCCAGGATTTTGACCGCCTTGGTTTAACGATGGGCGCAAGCTATGATCTAAGCAAACAAGTTGATTTGTATGCGGCTGCAACCTACGCCCGCTTCGGTCAAGACTTCAAAGACCATGAAAAAGGTGATGACGCTTGGGAAGTCATGAGCGGCATTCGCTACTCCTTCTAATGAGGAAAACGTTTTATGAAAAAAGTTTTGATTTCTTTGCTTTTGAGCTCCGTCTTCGCGGCGAGCTCCGCAAGCGCCTTGGAAAACACGGTTAAACCTGAGGTCACCGACTTGGGCATTACCAATCCGAAGACGGGCTTAATTGTCGGTAACTCCTACTCGTTTTATAACTGCGGCGTGCATAGCTACCTTCGCGGTTTGACTCGCGAAGCCAAGCAGTCCTGGAAAGCCCGTATTTTGACGATGAGCTCGGCCATGCTTTCTTATCACAACGTGAAGGATTACCTCACACCGGACAAGGAAATGGATCCGTACGCCAAGAGTAAACCCATGTTTGACGTGGTGTTTTTACAAGGGCAAAGCAACGAGCCGATTAACGCCAAGCGTAAAGCCACGTTCCAGAAGTACGTTGCCTTGCATGCCGACACAATTCGCAAGGCCGGCGCCGTGCCTATTTTGGTCGCCACCTGGGCTCGTCAGGACAAGCCTCAAGACACCCGCGCTTTAGCCGATGAAACGATTAAAGCCGGCAACGCCAACCATGTCATGGTGCTGCCTGTTGGTTTGGCCTTCGCTGAAAGTTTGAAAGTGCGTCCCGACTTGATCATGCACCAGGAAGATAAGAGCCACCCGAGCGCAGCGGGCTCCTACCTCTATGGCGCCATGATGTACTCTGTTCTTTTCAAGAAGAGCCCTGAAGGCTTTAAATATCAAGGAGGTTGCGAGAAGCCCTTGAAAGAAGCCGATGTTAAGCATCTTCAGAGCATCGCTTGGAAGACGGTGAAGGAATTTTACGGCTGGTAAATCAACCTGATAAGAATTCCTTGAAAACGAATCCTCGAGGGGGCGCTCCCTTCGAGGATTTTTTATTGACTGATTCAATTGTGTTTAGTGAGATGGAATTGATTCAAAAGTCTCTGTCTGACTATTCCACACATTTAACGCGCCTTTTCCCAAATCGTAATAAAGCGCGTGCAGCGCCAGCTCGCCGGCAAGCACCGCCTCTTCGATCCAGGCATAACTCAGCAAATTCTCAATGGAGAGCAACACACTCGCCTCTTCGCTTAGTCGGGTTTTAACCGCAAGGGACTCGTCCGGATTTTCCTCGTTGATCTTATGCACCGCGGAGCACGCAAGTGAAACCCAGCAATTGATATAGCGCTCACGCTCTATCGCCTTCGGATTGAATAGTCCTGCGATTCCTCCGCAATTGGAGTGTCCCATCACAATGATGTTTTCGACATTGAGATGCTTGACGCCATACTCCACCGCCGCCATCACGGCGTCATATTCGCCCGCTTTCTCGGGCGGCGGCACAATGGCCGCCACGCTTCGCACCACAAACAAATCACCTGGCTTGCAACCCAAGACAATCGCCGGGTCGGTTCTCGAGTCGCAGCAGGCAATCACCAAAGTTTTGGGACTTTGAGCGTGAGCCAACGCTTCAAAGAATTCTTTTTCCTTCAAAAAATAGTTGGCTCTGAAATGGTGAAAGCCGCCCACTAATTCATGAAAACTTTCCATTTAGCACTACTTTCTGAAAGCCATCACTTGGCGTGTTTTCGCGGACAACTCGTGAACACGAAGCGCCCAAATAGCCATCTGATCAAGCGTCTCTTCGGGATACGTCCAGGAGAACTCGCCATTGTCACCCATATAGTGATGCATGATTGAATCCATCGCTTTGACCCGATCAGCGCCTGAGAGTTCTTCAATCACACCGCGGCCGACAACAGAAAAATAATTCTGACCGGAGCGGCAGGCGGGATTGTCTTCAATGATCGTCGCCGCGGGTTCGGCCACACAGAAACTCACATGCGGATTTTTTCTGTAAAGGTCTATCTTATGACCTTCTGCCGCGCCGTGGAAATAAAAGACCAAACCGTCATCGTTGACTTCATAACCGTAACTTAACGGAAGAATATACGGGAAGGGCTCATCGTGAACCGCGAGCGTCAACATCTTGCAACGATGCAAAAACGCCTTGATAACCGTCGGATCATCTACCGCGCGATCCTGACGGCGCATTTCAGTATGAATAGTCGTGGTAACCATTATGTTTAACCTCTAAAAATTATCAGTTCTACAGTTCTAATTTTAACGAGCAATGCTTTGAGCGAAATGAGCGCTATGTCTCAGTCGGAGCGGCCGCTCCCAACACCCGACTTTTAAGTTCAGCCAATTTGTCGCGCACCGCCGCGGCTTTTTCAAAGTCAAGGTTTTTCGCATATTCAAACATTTGCTTTTCAAGCTTTTTAATTTGAGCCGAGAGTTCTTTTTCAGTCATCGAACCCACGTTCTCCGCGATATCCTCACGACTGGGCGCGTCGGGGCGATACACACCATCAATAATGTCCCGAACCTCTTTTTTCACGCTCTTAGGCGTAATGCCGTGCGCCTCGTTATACGCTTTTTGTTTGGCACGGCGCCGCTCGGTTTCTCCGATCGCCTGTTTCATTGAATCGGTCATTTTGTCGGCGTACAAAATCGCCGTACCGGCAACATTTCTGGCCGCCCGGCCAATTGTCTGGATAAGGGAGCGCTCGCTTCTTAAAAAACCTTCCTTATCCGCGTCCAAAATAGCCACCAGCGACACTTCCGGAATGTCCAAGCCTTCCCGCAGCAAGTTAATGCCAACCAGAACATCAAACACGCCCGCTCTTAAGTCCCGGATGATTTCCACGCGCTCCACGGTATCAATATCCGAGTGCAGATAGCGAACCTTCACACCGTTGTCACTTAGAAAGTCCGTTAAATCCTCTGCCATGCGTTTGGTCAGCGTGGTCACAAGCACGCGCTCACCCTTTTTTACCCGCTCATTGATTTCGGAGAGCACATCATCAACCTGGCTTGAAGCGGGTCTTACGATCACCTCGGGATCAACAAGGCCCGTGGGCCGCACCACCTGCTCAACCACTTGAGAGGAATGCCCCAACTCGTAGTCGGCGGGGGTTGCCGAAACGAAGATGCTTCGACGCATCTTGCGCTCAAACTCATCGAACCGTAAAGGGCGATTGTCAAGCGCCGAAGGCAAGCGAAAACCATAGAGCACAAGCGTTTCTTTTCTGGATCGGTCGCCACGGTACATGCCGCCCAGTTGCCCCATCATCACGTGAGACTCATCAAAAAACATGAGGCAGTCAGGCGGCAAATAGTCAATAAGGCAGGGCGGCGCCACGCCCGGCGCCAATCCCGTCAAGTGACGCGAATAATTTTCAATGCCTTTGCAGAACCCCACCTGATCAAGCATTTCCAAATCAAAAAGCGTGCGTTGCTCAAGCCGCTGCGCCTCTACGAGTTTGCCCTCATCCAAAAAGAATTTTTTACGCTCTCGCAACTCTTCTTTAATCGTTTCAATGGCGCGCAGAATTTCATCTCGGGGCGTCACGTAGTGACTGGCCGGGTAAATGACAAAGCGAGTAACCTTCTGCACGATTTTTCCGGTCAAGGGATCAAAAAGCGTGATGGACTCCAGCTCATCGTCAAAGAGTTCAAATCGAACCGCCATCTCGGCGTGCTCAGCCGGAAACACGTCTATCGTGTCTCCCCTCACCCGAAAAGTGCCGCGCGCAAAATCCATCTCGCTTCTTTTGTACTGCATGCGCACCAACTGAGAAATGAAGTCCGAGCGGCTTTTCACATCACCGGTTCGCATGATCAGCCGCATTTGAGTATAGCTTTCCGGCTTGCCGATACCGTATATCGCAGAAACCGTCGCCACGATAATCGTGTCACGACGCTCCAAAATGCTCTTGGTGGCCGCAAGCCGCATCTGTTCAATATGCTCATTGATCGCCGAATCCTTTTCAATGAAAAGATCTCGGCTCGGCACGTAGGCTTCAGGCTGGTAGTAGTCGTAGTAGGAAACAAAATACTCGACTGCGTTATTGGGGAAAAATTCCCGCATTTCAGAGTAAAGCTGAGCGGCAAGCGTTTTATTCGGCGCCATGATTAAAGCGGGCACGCCCTGACGCGCGATGACATTGGCCATCGTGAAAGTTTTGCCTGATCCCGTTACCCCCAAAAGAGTCTGAAAGGCTAAGCCGCTCTCAAGCCCCTCATTGAGCTCTTCGATGGCCTGCGGCTGATCGCCAGACGGCTCATAGGGGGCGTGCAACTCAAAAGGCGAATGCGGAAAGGTTTTGACGATATCGCTCACAAAAATTCTCTTCGATTCTTTTCAACTTCAACAATGATAATGCTGAAAAACAAAAAATCCCGTTAAAATCCGTTAATTACCACTTTGGATGTTCAATTATGGCTCAATACGACGAAACCCAAGAAGATTTTGAAGAAGACGAAGGCTACGACCGTCCCAGCAAATCGCAAATCAAACGCGAATTGCAAGCGCTTCAAGATTTAGGCAAGGAAATGACCAAGCTCGGAGCGGAAACCTTAAACCGGATCCCGTTACCCGAAGACGTTCGTGAAGCCATTGATGAATACGCCAAAATGAAATCTTTTGGCGCGCAACGCAGGCAGCTTCAACTCATCGGGAAACGAATGAACGGACTGGATCCGGAGAAAGTGCGCGCAGCCATTGACATGGCAACGGGAGAAAGCCGCGCCGCTGTGGCCGCCCACCATAGAGCCGAGCGCCTGCGCGATAAGCTAATCGCCGAAGACGCGGCGCTTACCGATTTTATTAAGGACTTTCCGGAAGTCGATGTACAGGCCCTTCGCCAACTGATTCGCTCCGCGCGCAAGGAAGCTCAGTTAGGCAAACCACCCAAAAGTTCACGTGAACTTTATCGTCTTATCCATCCGATGGTCAGCCCCGAAGTCACATTGGAAAAAACCGCAGACAACGAATAAGGATCTTCACTATGCGAATCATCAGTTTATTTCCGAAACCCATTCCAAAGAGCCTTTTTGAAGGCCTCAAGGATATTGCCGAGATTCAGTATTGGGAAGATCTCAGCGAAAAAGATCGTGAGCAACTTGACGATGTTGAAGTGCTCATCAGCAATCCTCCCATATCCATGCAGACCGACCTTTTGCAGCGCTTTCCTCGCCTTAAAATGATCGCTAGCCTAGGTGTCGGCTTTGATAAATTCGATCTTGACGAAATGAAACGTCGGGGGATTGTTCTCACGAACACCCCCTCGGCCACAAGCGACGATGTGGCGGACTTCGCTTGGAGTCTTTTGACCGCGCTTTCGCGACAAATCCCACAAGCCTATGCTCACGCCTGCGAAAAACGCCGCACGTTCTCAGGCTTTCCCCTCACCTCGCGTATCAGCGGCAAACGGTTGGGGGTGGCTGGCCTCGGACACATCGGACGCGAAATCGCACGCCGAGCCGAAGGGTTTAAGATGCAAATCGGCTACACCAATCTGAGTGAATGCGATGTGGTTTATCAACGCTTCTCAAACTTAAAGGAACTGGCCGCCTGGAGTGATTATTTGGTTCTGGCGATGCCGGGAGGCGCGACCACCCACCATATCGTCAATCGGGAAATCCTTGAAGCGTTAGGCAGCGATGGGTACCTCATCAACATCGGACGAGGTGAACTCATTGACACGGAAGCGCTCATAGTTGCGCTTCAAAATAAGACGATCGCGGGCGCCGCCATTGATGTCTTTGAAGGCGAACCGAGTATTGATGAGCGCCTCACCCGTTTAAACAATTTGATCATCACCCCTCACATTGCAAGCGGCACCCATGAGGCCCGCGAAAGCACCGGGTTTCAGGCTTTGGAAAACATCAAAGCGTTCCTAGCCACCGGCACTGCTCCTAATCGAGTGGTTTAAGGTCACTCTTTATGCGCAAGGCATTCATTTGCCTTGCGCTTTTTCTTTCTCGATTTCAGCCCTTCTTGCCGCCAATCCCAACATAATTTGATGAACAATCAACTCATTCATTTTTTCGGGTTCGTTTAAAAAGCCCGGGATGACGATTTTTCTAAGCTCAGGGGCCACCAGCAGATGAATCAAGGCCGCGGACATCGCCGTCATAAATGCAGCCCCCACTCTCGGGTCTTGGGGATCGTCAAGTCCCAGGTAATCAGCAAAAAACTGCTGAAGCGCTTGAATACGAACAACCCCCACTTTTTTAGCGAAAGCCAAAATGTTTTCTGACGGAGTGCCGGTCACTTCCCTGGCCCAAACTCGAATCGGCCAGCTGCGTTTATCTGTAACAGAACGGAGATGATGGGTAAAGAAGTACCTCAGCGCTTCTTCCACGTTTTCGTACTGCACCATCTCGATTTCCAATTCTTGACTGAAAATAGTATCCGGAATTCGGGAAAGAACCGCCTGGTAGAGCTCGTCTCGCCCCCCGAACCAGTAGTTCACACTGGCGCAATTGACGCCCGCCATATCGCAGACATCCTTGGCGGCCACATTGGACCAACCGCGCTCGGCAGCGAGCGTTCCCGCCGCCTCTATTAAAGCTTCTCGCGTTTTTTCGCCATCGCCGCGAACTCTTGCAGTTTGTTTTCTCATAGTCGTTTCTTAAAAAAGTGATAAGCCGCAGGTAAACTCAATGCCGCCATTGCAATCACCGGCCACATGGAGGGTAACACCGCGGACAACGGAGCGCCCGCCAGGTAAATTCGTCTGACCGCCAACAGCGTGAACCTGAGAGGATCGGCATACGTAAGAAGCTCGATCAAGCGCGGCATGTTGGCAACCGGCGCGAATAAACCCGACAAAAGCACCATCGGAACTAAAAATACGAAAGCAATCAGCAATCCTTGCTGCATCGTCTGGCTGTAGGCTGAAATGGCCAAACCCAAGCCGACCACAGAAAGAATGAACAAAAACAGCACAAAGTACATGGCTAAAACACTGCCGCCCATGGGGATTTCAAACCAAAATAAATCCACCAGGAAAATAAGCGTGCTTTGGAAAAGTCCCACTAAAACCGGGACAACCGCTTTCGCTAATACCAATTCAAGCGTGGTGTAGGGAGACACCAAAAGTTGCTCAAACGTGCCCTGTTCACGCTCTCGAGCCACAGATAAAGCCGATAAAACCACCACCTGCAGCATGGAAAGCATCACGATCATTCCCGGCATGATGAACCATTGCGTGATCAGGTTCGGATTAAATAAAAATCGCGTCTTAACGCTTTCAGACGCTCCGGAAAGCGTCGCATTCATCGATTGCGCGATCTGGGAGAGGTACCCCGCGGCCAATTGCGCGGTGGTTGAATTGCGTCCATCAATCACCACTTGCACCTGAGCCGATTTGCCTTCGGATAAATGCTGCGCGAACTGCGGCTCAATGACGACAGACAAAAGCGCCTCTCCATCGTCCATGACCGCCCGGACTTGATTGACGCTATGAAGCGTGGCGACACGGTTAAAAATTTTATTGTTATCGACCGCGCGCACAAATTGAGCCGAGGCTTCGGATCCGGACAGGTCACACAAAGCATACGGCACGCGATCAAGATTAAAGCTCGCGATGTAACCGAACAAAATAATGTAAAGCAGAAGCGGGCCCACCAAAATCATTCGGCTCGTTTTCTCTTTGAGTGTGGCCAATAATTCCTTTTTTACTAAGGCCTTTAATCGAATCATGCGTTTAGTCATGCTCGGAGCCTCTTTTGACAAAAGTGTCGCGCGAGCAACAAAAGCACAACCGCGTACGCTGACAACACAAAAAGATTTTGAATCACCAACGCGTGCATTCCACCGGTGAGAAAACCGACTTTCAGCAGCTCTAAAAAATAGACCGGCGGCAACGCGTAAGCCACCACGTTAGCCCAGTGAGGAGCGCTTCTGAGATCAAAAATGAAACCCGACAAAATCACCGCCGGCAAAAAACTCGCCAGCAGCGCAATCTGCGAAGATAAAAACTGCGAACGAGTCGCCCCCGATATGACTAGCCCGATGCAAAGGCTCACCAACAAATAAATGGCGGAGGATAAACTAATAAGCCACAGGCCGCCCCGAATCGGAACGTGATAAACAAAAACAGCGGCCACCATGCATAAAACCCACCCGAATGCGCCCAAAACAAAGTAAGGAATAATTTTGGAAAATAAAAGCGCCCACGGTGAAATCGGAGTGGCCAACAGCGCCTCCATCGTTCCTCGCTCCCATTCGCGCGCGATCACCAAACCGGTCAGCATCGTGCCGATCATGGTCAAAATAATCACGATCAATCCGGGCACCAAGTACCAACGGCTTTCCGCGGATTCATTAAACCAAATGCGAGGAATCACACTGATGCCCGCCTCTTTTTGAGCGACAGAACCCGCACTTTGAATGGTTGAAAGCACAGAGTTGGCCACCATCGTCGCCCGCGGCGCATCAATGGCATCGACCAGTAATTGCGTCTGCCCTACCTGCGTTGTTTTTTCAAAGAAGACCACCGCTTCGATTTCGAATCGGTCAAGCGCTCTTAGCGCTTCCCGGCGTGAAGGAAAATGTGAGACATCAAAAGAAGCGTTATGAGTCAGCGCTTGCGCGTATAAGGTTGAGTGAGGTTGAGTGAGATCGTTTACCACGCCCAAACGAATGTCCTTTACGTCAAAAGAAATTCCGTAGCCAAACAAAATCAACAAGATAAGCGGCAACACGGCGCCCACCAAAATGGCGCTTCTGTCGCGCAAAATTTGCCGAGTTTCCTTTAAGCTCAGGGCGAAAACATGGCGCCAAAACTCATTGGCTCTAATCATAACGCCCCCTTGTCTCACGAGACCGTTCAACGATATGGATAAAAGCCTCATCCATGGTCCGGCAATCCCCTCTGACCTCCTCGGGCGAACCCATAATGAGCGGCATTCCCGCGTCCTGAATTAACAATCTATCGCAGTAGAGTGCCTCTTCCATAAAGTGCGTGGTCACGATAATGGTGGTTCCACTCTGACTCAACGCCGTCATCCATCGCCAAAATTGCCGTCTGGTGGGAACATCCGCGCCACTGGTCGGCTCGTCAAGAAATAGAATTTTCGGTTTATGAATCAAAGCAACCGCCATGGCCAACCGCTGCTTGACTCCGCCCGGCAACGTTTTAGCCTGCGCATTTTCATAAGAGGCGAGTTCAAACTCATGCATTAAAAACTGAATTCGCTGAGATTTTTCCTTCCCGTCCAACCCATAGGCACTGGCAAAAAAATCCAAATTGTCACGCACTGTCAAGTCAGCGTAAAGAGCGAATTTTTGGGACATGTAGCCTAAGCGTTCTCGAGCCTGCTCGGGGGCCCTAAGGATATCGACTCCTGCGACCTTTAAGTCTCCCTCGGTCACGGTCAACAGACCGCAAAGCATCTTAAAAGTCGTTGTTTTTCCAGCGCCATTGGGTCCTAAAAGTCCAAAAATTTCTCCCGGAAATACATCAAACGAGGTTTTATCTACTGCGATAAATGAACCAAAACGTCTGACCAGATCTTTAGCCTCTACAATAGGTTGCGAGGGTTGAATTTCAAACGTCGCTTTTTTTTCATGAATGGGAGAATAAGATCGGAGTGC
>DVMY01000076.1 GCA_018714755.1 Candidatus Aphodousia faecigallinarum
GACCCTTCCGGAAAATTAGATCGGGTGAAAATGCGCGAGCTTGTTTTTAGTGATCCTCAAGCTCGCCATAAACTAGAAGCCATTCTGCATCCGCTCATTGCGAATGTCACAATGGCCTCTGTGTCCCAACATGCTGACGCGCCCTATGTTGTGTTGGTGGTTCCTCTTTTAGCGGAAAGTCCTCAATGGTTAAGCCGTTGCGATCGCGTCCTGGTCATTGATTGCGAAGTCGAAACTCAGATTGATCGGGTAATGCGTCGCTCAAATCTGTCTCGCGAAGAAGTACTCTCCATTATTGCCACTCAAGCAACACGTGAAGCTCGCCGGGCGATCGCCAACGAAGTTATCGTCAATGAATCAACGCTAGAGTCGCTCACTCAGCAAGTGCGCCGTTTGCACGATTTTTACCTCAATATGGCTCGTCAGTCCCCGAAGGCCGGAGAACCCATATGATTGTCAAGTGCCCTATCTGCAAAAAGCCAGTTGAGTGGTCAGAGAAGAATCCGTGGCGTCCTTTTTGCTCTGAACGTTGCAAGCTAATTGACCTGGGAGAATGGGCAAGCGACGCCTACGTTATACACGGCAACTCCTATGCGCAAACCAACGAAAGTGAAGCCGATAAATTAGCGCAGGAACTTTTTTCTCATCTTGAAGAAGAGAAAAAAGAAGAGCCGTCCGCTAAATAGTTTCAATCCAGCCGTTAGCGCCGTGCGGCCTTAATAGTTTCTCATCATTGACGTTGATATTTGTGAGATAAAGCGGAACTGGATTATCTGAAATGAGCCTCAGCCACGCACTAGAGGCCACACGGATAGTCGGATCGACCCAAGCAAATAGTGCTTTAGATTGAGCAATTTCGTCCCACTTTGAGTAGTCAGCCTTCACAGCGAAACGTTCGTGGCTCACCTCGGAAACAGATTGTCCTTCATCGACAAAAACACCATCAGCTTTGGCTTGAACGGTTGGATCCGTATCCGCATCAACCCAAATTTCCTTTACGCCCTTATTGATCAATAACTTTTTGCAATCATCAAAATGCTCTGCAAGCGAAGAGGCTAAAATAGCCGCTTCAAATCGTTTGTCTTTCAGCGTTTCAAGTTTTGATAAAGCCTCCGGCGAAGTCAACTTTACCCAGTGTTTCGGCATCAACAGCCACTGACAAATCGGTTCACTTGCTTCCAATATCGGATCCGGCCATTGGCCTGGTTTAAAAAAGCCAAATTGCTGTTTTTCCAATCCGCGAGGAACCCCTTGCCATTGCCAAGACCGAACGAAATGAAGTCTTACGCGGGCATGAGGATAATCATGCACAAGCGTCACCCATGGAGCTGAGTTTTGCAGGTGAATACCCAATTCTTCCCGCATTTCACGCCTCGCGGCTTCCTCAACCGTCTCCATCGCTTCTAATTTTCCACCCGGGAACTCCCACCAACCGGCGTACACCTTCCCCTCTGGCCTGCAGCCGAGCAAGCAGCGTCCCTCTTGGTCCATTAACACAACACATGCCACCAATGTTTCCTGACGTTCCATTTCAAATTCCCTATCTCGAAAGAAAAAGCGCTCGATCCGAGCGCCTTTCCTATGAAGTCATAATGACTTAATCAATGTGTCCATGGCAATTCTTAAATTTCTTGCCCGACCCGCAAGGACAAAGATCATTGCGAGAAACACCTCTCCAATCGATCTTATCTAAATCCACACCGGCAGGAGAAATGCCCGTAAAGGATAACTCTCGGCCTTCGTCATCATGCACCACTTTGCGCTTGGCTTCTTCTTGAGCCTTTGCGATCGCTTGAGCTTGGGCTTGGGCCTGAGCACGAGCCAATGCCTCTTCTTGAGCGCGTTGCTGCTCGGCCATCGCTTCTTCGCGTGTTTGGATGCGAACCGTCATCAAGATGCGCATGACGTTTTCACGAACACGATCCAGGAGGGTTTCGAACATCGAGAACGCTTCGCGCTTGTATTCTTGTTTCGGTTGCTTTTGCGCGTAACCACGCAGATAAATGCCCTGGCGCAACGCATCCAAAGCCGTGATATGAGCGCGCCAAATACTGTCAAGAACTTGCAAGGTAACTTGCTTGGCGAAGTCACTCATGGCTTGAGCGCCGGCCAACTCAACTTTGTCGTTGTAGATACGATCGCACTCATCGATCAAAGCCTTCAAAAGATCCTCGTCGGTTGTTGAGTTGCTCTTTTCGAGCATACCTGCGAAATCAATGTCGATACCCCATTCGCTCTTGAGAATGGTGCCAAGCGTTGACAAATCCCACTGTTCTTCAACCGTATCCGCAGGCACATACGTTCTGAACAGATCAGTGAAGTAACCGTGACGTAAATTGGTCATCATTTCGGAAAGATCGTTGCTTTCCAAAATTTCGTTACGCAAGCGATAAATCTCACGACGTTGATCATTTTGAACGTCATCAAACTCAAGCAGTTGCTTACGAATATCGTAGTTGCGACCTTCCACTTTGCGCTGAGCGCTTTCAATCATGCGGCTAAGCATGTTGGACTCAATCGCTACCCCTTCTTCCAACTTCAGTTTGTCAGCAATGGCGCGCATACGATCGCCGCCAAAGATGCGCAAAAGCGGATCTTCCATGGACAAGTAAAAGCAAGAAGAGCCCGGGTCACCTTGACGTCCCGCGCGTCCACGCAACTGGTTGTCAATACGACGAGATTCGTGACGTTCGCTGCCAATGATTCGCAAGCCGCCAGCGGCTACAACCTTATCGTGTTCGACTTGCCACTCGGCCTTGATTTTTTCAATCTCGGCGCTCTTTTCTTCCTCTGACAAATCGGGATTGTTCTTAATGTCATCAATGTGTTTATTGATGCCGCCGCCCAGCACAATATCCGTACCACGGCCAGCCATATTGGTGGCAATGGTCACCACACCCGGGCGCCCCGCCTCAAGCACAATCTGCGCTTCACGCTCGTGCTGCTTAGCATTCAAAACATTGTGCTTAATGCCTTCCTTATCAAGCAGCTGGCTCAATGCTTCCGAATTTTCAATGGACGTGGTGCCCAACAGAACCGGTTGCTGCCGTTTATTGCAGTCTTTGATATCTTCAATAATGGCACGATATTTTTCATCAACCGTGCGGAAAACTTTATCTTGTTGGTCATCACGAATCATCTTTTTATGCGTCGGGATGACAACCGTTTCCAAACCATAAATGTCTTGGAATTCGTATGCTTCCGTGTCTGCCGTACCGGTCATGCCGGAGAGCTTTTCATACATGCGGAAGTAGTTTTGGAACGTAATCGAGGCGAAGGTTTGGTTTTCTTGATTGATCTTGACGCCTTCCTTAGCCTCAATTGCCTGGTGCAGGCCCTCAGACCAACGACGGCCTGGCATCAAGCGTCCCGTGAATTCGTCAACAATAACAATTTCACCGTTTTGCACCACATAGTGCTGGTCGCGTTTAAAGAGCGAGTGAGCTCTTAAAGAGGCCATCAAGTGGTGCATCAAAATAATATTTTGAGCGGAGTACAAGCTCTGACCCTGCGGGATCAAACCGCGTTCGGTCAGGATTTTTTCAATATGTTCGTGACCTTCTTCAGAAATATAAACTTGGTGAGCCTTTTCATCGACCCAATAATCGCCCTCGCCTTTTTCCGTGGCTTGACGAGTCAACAAAGGAGGAATGTCGTTAATCTTTGAATACAGCTCGGTGTTGTCATCAGCAGGACCGGAAATAATCAACGGCGTGCGCGCTTCGTCAATCAAAATGGAGTCCACTTCGTCAACAATCGCATAATGCAATCCGCGTTGGCGACGATGATTGATGTCATACTCCATGTTGTCGCGAAGATAGTCAAAACCAAACTCATTGTTTGTGCCGTAAGTGATATCAGCCGCATAGGCCTGAACTTTTTCTTCATTAGGCTGCTGACTGTAGATGGTGCCAACCGTCATGCCGAGGAAGTGGTACACGCGACCCATCCATTCGGCGTCGCGCTTGGCCAAATAATCATTAACGGTCACCACGTGCACACCCTTGGCGGGCAGGGCATTAAGATAAACCGCGAGCGTTGCCGTTAACGTCTTACCTTCACCGGTTCTCATTTCCGCGATTTTGCCATCATTGAGCACCATGCCACCGATTAATTGGACATCGAAGTGGCGCATGCCCAAGACACGCCAACTGGCTTCACGCACCACAGCGAAAGCTTCCGGAAGCAAGGACTCGAGCGTCTCACCTTTTTCCAAACGGTCACGGAATTCCTGCGTCTTTGCCTTAAGCGCCTCATCGCTTAACGCCTTCATGGCAGGTTCTAATTTATTGATTGCAGCGCACTGACGACGATACTGTTTAATTAAACGGTCATTACGACTGCCAAAGACTTTCGTTAAAAGCTCAGAAAACATCTTGAATGTACCCTACGCGCCAGGCTTTATCGTTGTCCTGCGCGTTTGTGTTAATTTTTGACGACAACTTCGTCGGAAGAATAAACCATAGCTCGGAATTATCGCATATTGAAAAGCGCTTTTCGCTTTGAAATTTCTCTGTTTTTTAATAAATCATGGCTTTTTTGTAACTTTTTTGCTCATTTCCTGTGGTGAGACCAAATGTGAGACAATGCTGTCGATGAGGGGGAAAAATGTACGGATTGGAAAGCATCGGCAAATTACTTAATTCAATGGATGCAGACTCGCTTCTTGCCCGACAAATGTTAAGCGCGAGAATCGTCAATGTTTTAAAGCGAGCCTGCGAAAGCAAGCGTATTCACATTGACTTTCAGCATTGTGTTCACGTGGAGTGCTCGTCGCGTGAAATCATCATCAACACCACTAGCGCCACCATTGCCAGCCGCTTAAAACAAATTCAACCCACTTTGGAGAAGTTTCTTTTCGATCATGGACTGAACCTTCCCATCGGGAGCATTCGCGCTGGGAAAATCTCTCCCCTGCCTCAGCTTGAACAATATCCGAAAGACGCTCCCCGAATCGCCTCACCCGGGGCCGCGGCCTCCGTAAGAGTCAATGCCGCCAGAGCCGTTGATGACGATGTGAGAAAAAGTCTTGAGCGACTGGCCGACGCGCTTGAGTCTTAATTAGAGAAAATCGGAAACTGCGAAACCCAGTACTAAAAAACCAATCGCGAAGAAAACACAAGCGCTTGCCCGATTAATAATCTGCGAACCTCTTGGTCCCGTGAAGAATCGTCTGGCCCGCTCAGCCAAAATCGCATACAAAACCAAATTAACAAAAACCAGTACTGCATAGACCGATATCATCAAAACAGACTGAGCCAAATACGACTGGTTAGGATCGACAAATTGAGGTAAGACACTGATTCCGAAAATTATGGGTTGCGGATTGCACAAAGAAATCACCACACCCTTGGTGAAATTCGCCAGTCCATCTTTAGGCACCCCATTGGCCGCATCGGCGTGTTGATCTTGAGCGGAGCCGAAATGCATGGCAGGCTTATGCCAACTTCTCCAACCTAAGTAAAGGATAAAAAACGATCCCGCAATCTTTATAGCGCTAAAAAGCGTCGGACTGGAAGCTAAAATCACCCCCATGCCTGACATGGCGGCCGTGAATAAAAGAGAGATGCCCACAGCTTGACCGAGACTGAAAAAAACAGTCTTGTGCCAACCTTGTTGCAGCGATAAAACGATGGCAAAAATGACACCCATGCCGGGCGACAAAATATTTGCGAGAGAAGTGATTAAAAATAAGGAAAATAAAGAGGACATCTCTGCACGCAGACCGACCAAAAGCTACTTGAAAACAATGCTACGCTCTTTCTCGCTTTAGTGTCCGCTTTGAGACTCACAGGGCCAAAACTCTTTCCAAGGAAAAGTCCTTAGGAGCCTCTGCCTTTTCAAAACTCGCCCACTCCCAAGCTGAAGAATCCGCCAATAGCGCTCTCAATAATTGGTTATTCAACCCGTGACCGGATTTATGCGCGCTATATCGGGCCAATAAGGGGTGTCCTAAAACATACAGATCACCCATTGCGTCAAGAATCTTATGTTTTACAAACTCATCTTCTCCACGCAAGCCCTCGGGATTGAGAACCTTATACTCATCCAAAACAACCGCGTTCTCAAGCGAGCCTCCTTGAATCAGACCTATGGAGCGCAGCATATCGACGTCTTGCACAAAACCAAAGGTGCGTGCGCGACTCACCGCGTGCGCATAATCCACCTTTGATAGATCAACTTCTGTAAATTGAAGCGTGCTGTCAATCGCAGGATGACCAAAATTAATGGAAAACGCTAAAGAAAAGCCTTCATGGGGTTCCAATTGCGCCCACTTGTCACCATCGGTCACACGAACCGTTTTCAAAACGCGAACGAAACGTTTAGGAGCCTGCTGCTCAACGATTCCCGCGGCTTGAATCAAGAACACGAAACTGGCGCCCGAACCATCCATAATCGGAATTTCTGGCGCATCCACATCAACAAAACAGTTATCAATTCCCAAACCATTAAAGGCACTCATTAAGTGCTCAATGGTGGAAATCTTGACGTCACCTTCGTTAAGCGTAGTGGCCATTCGGGTATCGTTAACACGGGTAGCCTCCGCTGGCATCACAACCGGAGGATTGCAATCGACGCGTGTATAAACGATTCCCGTATCGGGATCGGCAGGCCTCAAAGTCAAATGAACTTTACGACCAGAGTGCAAACCGATACCCACCGTACGGACTACTTTTCGAAGCGTTCGTTGTTTCAGCATAAAGAAAAAAGCTTACTTTGTATCGTGACGAATTGACCACCAACCCGTTTCCCATTCATCGGCCGCTTTTTCTTCTTTTTCAGGTTCCGTCTGAGGTTGTTGAACCGGTTGCGGCTGAGGCTCCGGCTGGACAGGATCCAGCGTTACGGGTTTGGGCTCCGACAAAACACTTTGCTGAGTCTGTTCGGGTTGAGCCTGGGTCACTTTTGCAGCCGCCTGCTGCGTTTGACGCGGAGCCCACGGATCCGTTTCTTTTGTTTCCGTAAAGGTTCTATCGTTATGTTTCCAAACGTCTTGCTTTTCAGCAGGCTTATCAATGGGGGCCACTTCTTTGTCTTTTCCACCATCCAAACCTGTTGCCACAACGGTCACACGCATGGAGTCCCCCATGCTGTCATCGTAGGCGGAACCGTAAATTACCTGCGCGCCCTTAGCCGTGAAGTTCGTGATGATGTTCATAACCGTCTTGGTTTCTTTCATCTTCATCGACTCTTCGCTTGCCGTGATGTAAACCAAAACACCACGGGCGCCATTTAAGGTCACGCCTTCCAGAAGCGGACAAGCCACCGCGTTTTCGGCTGCGATTCGAGCGCGGTCGGGACCTGAGGCAATAGCAGAGCCCATCATCGCGGTTCCCCGTTCACTCATGACGGTGCGCAAATCCTCGAAGTCAACACCAATCAAACCCGGTGTTTGAATAATTTCAGTGATACCAGCGCAGGCTTTGAACAAAACGTCATCGGCAGCCGCGAAGCATTCGCTTACAGACGCATCCTCGCCTAATTCATCTTCCAGCTTGTCATTTAAAATAACAATCTGACTATCCACACATTGTTTGAGCTTGACTAGACCTTCTTCAGCGCGCTGCATACGCAAGGCGCCTTCATAGCTGAAAGGTTTGGTGACGACCGCCACCGTTAAAATTCCCATTTCACGAGCAATTTGCGCCACAACCGGAGCCGCGCCGGTTCCCGTTCCGCCACCCATGCCGGCGGTAATGAAAACGAGATTGGCGCCTTGTAAAAGTTCTCTGATCCGATCCTTGGCTTCAATAGCCGCCTGTTCACCCACTTCCGGACGAGCCCCCGCTCCCAAACCGGTTTTACCGATCTGTAGAGTGGCGTGTGCGCGAGAGTGCGACAAAGCCGTATAGTCCGTATTAATTGCAATAAATTCAATACCTTGAGCACCGCGCTCAATCATATGTTCAACAGCGTTTCCACCGCCGCCGCCCACACCGACGACTTTGATCACAGTTTGACGGGGATCGTTATCACTGAGTACTTCAAACATGGGAATAGGCCTCCAAAACCAATTTCATAATTATGTATGAATAAGGAGTTTTTTGCTTAGAATTTCAAAAAGATTTTCAATCTTTTGCTGTCTTTTGCCGGTTCTGAAAAATAATTTTTTTTAGTATTGACCGACAAAAAATTCCGTCACGAACCGTTTGGCCTTGGCCCACAACGAATTGTCAGACATTGATTGCTCACTTTCACCTTCTTCACCTTCTTTAAACCGCATGGCCTCGTAAGCAATCAACCCCATCACCGCACTCTCTTTCGGAGAGCTAAGCCCGATGCAAGCATCCCCCGTATATCGGGACCGCCCCAAGCGAGTGCTGAAGGTATAAGCCATGGGACCCGGCATATCAGAAAACAATTCTGTAATCCCCATGAGCAAGGCTGTTCCACCGGTCAGCACAATTCCACCGGTCAGTGTATTACACGGCGCACCATTTGAAGAGGTATACCAACCGGCCTCGAACAGTTTCTTACCAATTGTCAGATTCAAGTTTCTCAACTCTCGATAAACCATCTTGGATATTTCGAGCTTGGAATATTTTCTATTACCCTCTTCGATCGGCGAACGATAAAGAATGACATCCGCGTCTTCAGCGGGGCAATTCAAATCCAGCCGAGCCTTGATCGCCTCGGCTTCCTGCATGGTGCAGTGCAAATACCCGCTAATGCGTTGAGTGATACGACGGCCACCGTAGTTGAGCGTGTACGTATAGCGGGGCAAACCACCCATAAAAACAGCGACATCCGTTGTTCCCGCACCAATATCTATCACAACAACGCCATTTTGAATCTCGTCTTCTGTGAGCACTGCGTACCCGCTTGCCCAGGCCTCTGGCAGCATGCGCGATATATCCATCCCGTTGCGACGAATGACTTTTACCCGAGCAAGCGCATTGGACGCGCTGGCAACAGCCGAATGCATATGGGCGGAGATTCGGGAACTTCTCGCATTCAAGGGATTTTGGCCGACAAAACCTTCATCCTGATTATCAAGCATGTAATAGAGCAGTTCTGACTTGATCAAACGCTGATCATCTTTTAGCTCCAGAGCATCTTGGGCCATGTTTTGGACATTTTTCATATCCATCAACGTGACCGTGCGTCCCCGCAACGGCATCTCAGCGCTTGAGTCCACCCCTTCAACGGATTTGCCGGAAATATTGGTGCAGATATCCGTGCCCGCCATTTTCCCAGCAATGCCGAATGCCTCAACCAATGCAGCTTTCACCTGTGGCTGCACTTCTTCCAAATTGGTGACATTGCCGTCCAGAACGCCGGCCGAATCTGTACGTCCCTGAGACAAAACACGAAATGTTCCGTCTTTATAGACTTCAGCAACAACGGCTAAGATCTTACTGGATCCTATATCCAATGCGGTGACAATTTTCTTATTCTCTTTCATCGCGCACTACCATGCCTATTGGCTTCCGCTATTGACTCGGCCGCCTGCCGGCGCCCTGCTTGAGAACGATATATCTTCAGACTTTTTTCCGGCAACGTAGCTGAAAACGCCAACTCATATCGAGCATCAATACTCGAAGGCGGTCCTTTCATTAACTTAACAATATCTGAGTATTGTACGATAACTATCCCAAATCGATCCTCTAAAGTCCACCCCTCATGTTCAACCCCCAACTCAATTCGTGTGGGTGGAATAGTGTCAGAGGCAATCGCCAAAGCCCAGCTGTCTCGGTCATTGACGCTGACTTCCGTCACGCGCGCTTTAGGCATGATCACTTGAAGCATTTTGTTAAATCGCTTATAGCGTCGAGTCACTTCACCCACCATCTCAGCACGACCAAAAAATTCCGGCAGCGACAATGGATTGTCCACTTCTTCAGGATTGGCGGCGAACAATTCTCCATTGATAGACACTAATCGCCCATCTTCCCATAGCGCCAATGGTTTGTATTCAGTAATCTCAATATTGATTTTGTCAGGCCAAACACGCCGCACATTAGCCACCTTCACCCAAGGCGCTTTCAGTGCCGCCTCTCTGATCGCATCTAAATCGATGTCAAAAAAAGTGCCGACTGTCGTATTGCCGAGCGCGCGTCTGAAATGCAGCGCAGAGATATGATCGATTTCTCCGGTAAGCTCAACCGATCGAATGGTGAAAAACGATTCTACATGACGCGGAAAGCTGCTCACCGCGACCGCGGCAAGCAGCAATACCACTGAAAAAACGATGAGAACCGCTTTTAGAACACTCTTCATCAGCCAAAATTAAATGACTTTTCTTTTAGTGACGAGGAAAATCCAATCGAGCTTCCGACAAAATCTTAAGGACCAGTTCCTGATAACTGATAGAAGCGTTCTTCGCAGCCAACGGAACCAGTGAGTGCGCTGTCATACCCGGAGAAGTGTTCATTTCCAATAAACTGAAGGAACCGTCTTCGGACAAAATCAAGTCAATCCGACTCCAACCGCGAGCGCCTAAGGCTCGATAAGCACTCAAGCAAGTGCGCGAAATATCCTCTCTGAGATCATCAGACAACTTTGCCGGGCACTCATAACGAACATCATTGGTAAAGTATTTGTTCTGATAGTCATAGTCTCCGTTCGGAGCAATGATTTCAATAATCGGGAGAACTTGCGCATCTTGACCGCTTCCAAGCACAGCCACCGTCAATTCCCGACCAAAAATTCTCTCTTCCACCATCACGTGTTGATCTAAAACCAACGCCTTTTCAATGGCGGCATGTAAATCTTCAACTGTTGCGTCCTGCAATTTGGTCAGGCCAATACTTGAACCCTCACGAGCCGGCTTCACCACCAAATCTCGTCCCAATTCCTGCATAACGAAATTCAAATCGCTGTCGGCAGAAACCAACATTCCCTTTGGGCTTGGAATTTGGCGTTCACGCCAAATTTGCTTGGTTAAATTTTTATCAATGGCTACCGCGCTCGTCTTGACACCGGGGCCTGTGTAAGGAATGCCTAAATATTCAAGGACGCCTTGGATGGTTCCATCTTCACCATAGCGGCCATGCAAGGCAATAAACGCGCGATCATAGCCTCCCTTTTCCAATTCAGAAATGCTTTGTTCTTTAGGATCAAAACGCGTGACATCCACTCCGGCCTCTACCAATGCATCGTAAACACCTTTGCCACTCATGAGCGAGACTTCGCGTTCGCTGGACATCCCACCTAAAAGTAAAACAACCTTTCCAAGACTTTCAGGCTTAATTTCTTTTTTGTCTTCTTGCATTGAACTGTTCCTTTTAATTAGACAAACCGGCGCGCTCTTTCAGACGTCCGGGAACGCCACCAACACTTCCCGCTCCCATGGTAACAACCACGTCACCATCACGAGCCAATTTCATGATAGCGTCATCCATTTCGGCCGGAGTATCCACAAAGACTAACTCAGTTTGACCGACAATGCGAATGGCGCGAGCGAGCGCTCTACCATCCGCTCCAACGATCGGCGTTTCTCCAGCGGGATACACATCGGCCAAAACCAAGGCCTCGACACTGCTTAACACCTTGACAAAATCCTCAAAGCAATCGCGTGTTCTCGTATAACGATGCGGTTGGAAAGCCACCAGTACCCGACGTCCGGGGAACGCTCCGCGGACCGCCTCAAGCGTTGCCTTCATTTCATGCGGATGATGACCGTAATCATCGATCAACGTAAAGGACCCGCCGTTGGGAAGTGCAATTTCACCATAACGGCTAAAGCGTCTGCCCACCCCCGTGAACGTTTCCAAAGCTAATTTAATTTTGTCATCGGCGACATCGGCCATCGTCGCGATGGCGATGGCGGCCAAACTATTTCGAACATTATGAAGGCCCGGCAGATTCAAGCGGACATCCAACGGTTCACGACCTTGCCGTAAAACTGTGTAACACATTTGAGTGCCATCGGCTCGAATATTGACGGCCCGCACATCCGCTTCTTCAGCCAAACCGTAGGTCACCACGGAACGCGGCACACGAGCAATGATTGAACGAACATTTTCATCGTCCAGACACAAAACAGCCTTACCATAAAATGGCAGTCTCGTCAGAAAATCGACAAACGCTTGCTTCAGCTTATCGAAGTTATGATCATAGGTGTCCATGTGATCCGCGTCGATATTGGTTACCGCGGCGATCACCGGAGAGAGATATAAGAAGGACGCGTCCGACTCGTCAGCCTCGGCCACAATAAATTCGCCGCGACCCAGTCTTGCGTTGGCACCGGCGGAATTAAGCCTACCGCCAATCACAAATGTGGGGTCAAGACCACCCGCGGCCAATAAACTCGCAACAAGCGAAGTGGTCGTCGTCTTGCCATGAGCGCCAGCAATCGCGATACCGCTTCTGAAACGCATTAACTCAGCCAGCATAACAGCGCGGGGAACCACGGGGATTCTCGCTTGGCGCGCCGCCACCACTTCGGGATTATCCGCTTTGATCGCCGAGGATATCACGACAACATCCGCACCTTCCACATTTTCGGGGCGATGTTCACGGAAAATTTTCACACCCAATCCGCTCAGTCTTTCCGTGGCCGCATTCGTCGCCATGTCAGAACCGGTCACCTGGTAACCCAAAGTCACCAGCACTTCCGCGATACCGTTCATACCGGTACCGCCGATGCCCACAAAGTGAATCTTGTTGACTGCAAATCTCATTTATTTTTGCCTTCAATACATAAACCTGAAGTCATAATTTTGCCAAACGTTCTATCGTATCGGCTACTGTCTTCGCCGCCCCCCGTTTTGCAAGGCTTCTAGCCTTTGAAGCCATTTCCAAAAGATCCTCTCGGGTAAGCGAACTTAGTTTTTCATACAGTGAATCAGGCGTTAAATCTTTCTGTTCAAGCAAAATTCCGGCACCCTCATCCTGCATATAACAGGCATTGCCCAATTGATGCTGAGTGGTTGATACAACAAAGGGCACTAAAATGGCCGGAACACCCCCGGCGGTGAGCTCGCTCACTGTTGTCGCGCCAGCGCGGCAAACAACAACATCGGCTTGTTCATAGGCACTTGCCATATCATCAATGAAACTCACCACTCGGGCTTCAACTCCATACTTGGCATAAAGCGCCTTCACTTCCTCCACCGCGGTCCGTCCGCACTGATGCGTAATAACCGGGCGATTTTGGGGATCAAATTTAGCCATCGCCGCCGGCACCGTTTCATTGAGAACTTTTGCCCCCAGTGAGCCTCCAAAAATGAGTACATTGAGTCGACCGCTTCGTCCTTGATAACGCTCTTGCGGAGTAGGCAGCGCCAAAATTTCTTCTCTCACCGGATTACCGGAGACAATGGCTTTAGCCCCGGCGCGGTGCGCGCACTCGCCATCAAACCCACACATCACAGCCTGTGCCCAAGGCATTACTACACGAACACTCATCAGGCTGCCGGCGTCACAGTTCATCATCACCAGTGGCTTATTTTTGCTTCGAGCGCCAAAAGCGGCCGGAACAGCAATGTAACCACCCGTAGAGAAAACCGCGCTCGCCTGCCTTTTTTCGACCAATGCCTTAGCCGCGAAACAAGACTTGATAAGCTTGACGGCGCCCGTGAGCATGTGCTTTAAGCCTTTTCCTCTCATTCCAGTAAAGTCCAAGGCGTCAAAGTCAATATTTCTTTGGCCCACCAAGCGAGACTCCATTCCAACAGGCGTTCCTATCCAAGAAACCGTCCACCCTCTTTTTTTCATTTCCTCGGCTACCGCCAAACCGGGCATCACATGCCCTCCCGTTCCCGCGGCGGCGATAATCAAATGTTTTGTCTGCTGCATCACCGTTTCCTCTTTCCTCGCATCAGAAGCCGATTTTCATAGTCAACACGCAACAAAAGCGCAAGCGCACACAACGTTACCACTATAGAGGATCCACCATAACTCACCAACGGCAACGTTAATCCTTTGGTTGGAAACACTCCGATGGCTACTCCAATATTAATAAGCGCTTGCACACCAATCCATAGCCCAACTCCTTGAGCCACTAAACCGGAATAAACCGAATCCAAACGAACGGCTTGACGTCCGATTTCAAAAGAGCGCCGCACCAACCAATAAAAAAGAAATAAAACAAAGGTGAAACCGACCAAGCCCAATTCTTCGCCAATGACAGCCAATATAAAGTCTGTGTGCGCTTCAGGTAGATAGTGCATTTTTTCGACACTAGCGCCCAAACCCACGCCGAAAAGCTCCCCGCGACCAAAAGCAATCAAAGAGTGTGTTAACTGGTAGGCTTTCCCCAATTGATTTTCGATGTCCCAAGGATTGAGATAGGCAAAAACACGAGCCGTTCGCCAAGGCGACAGCGCGATAGAGAGCACGATAACCACGCCAATCACAAAGCCGAAAGGAATGATGATTCGCCAACTCAGGCCCCCTAAGAACACGACCCCCAACACAATGGCGCTGATCACAACCGTCGCCCCCAAGTCAGGCTGCAAGGAAAGCAACATGGCCACCGCTCCGATATAGAGCATCACAGGAATTAATCCTCTGGTGTACGAGTGCATGTAGGCTTGACGAGTGAGAACAAACTGCGAAATCACCAAAACGGAGACAAACTTGACGACTTCGGATACCTGAAGATTAATCGGACCAAACCCGATCCAACGGGTTGAACCGTTAACCTCGTGCCCCAGCCCCGGGACAAAGACCGAAATCAAAAGCAGAATGCCAAATAGCCCCAGCGGATAACTCAGCATGTACCATCGGTACATTGGCACTTTGAAGACAAAAAAGGCCGCCGCCAACCCTATCAAAATATAAACAGCGTGACGAATGGCGAAATAGCCCTCTGAAGTTTGGTACTTTGGCGAATCACCCAAAGAGATGGAAGCGGAATAAACCATGATTAAGCCCAATATCAAAAGGGCCAATATCACCGCTATCACACTAAAATCAATCGACGAAATGGTCGCAAAAGAGTCTCTGGAACTCCAGTCCTCTTGCTTTTTCGCATGCCTTTTGAAAAATCGCTTCAGGTCAATCATTGGTGATCATCACCGGCTAACGCTTTGGCGCTGGCAATGAATATAGCCGAGCGCTCCGCATAGTCTTTGAACATATCCCAACTGGCGCAAGCCGGTGAAAGCAAAACGCAGTCTCGAGGTTGAGCGATTGCGGCAGCCTTTTGAACCGCCTCGGGCATATCTTTGGCGTGAACAATCGGGTAGGCAGCCCCCGCCAGCGCTTTTTCAATAAGAGGCGCGTCTCGTCCGATTAAAACAGCGCCTCTGGCGTGCCGTTTCATAGAGTCGGCGATGGGCGCGAAATCCTGCCCCTTGCCGTCGCCGCCTAAAATAACAACCAACTTGGTTCCGTTGGCTCCCAAACCTTCAAGCGCGGCAACCGTTGCCCCTACATTTGTTCCTTTGCTATCGTCAATGTAGTCAACGCCATTGACCGTCATCACATACTCGACCCGATGCGGTTCTCCACGATACTGCGCAAGCGCTCTGAGTGCGTCACTAATTGGCAAACCGGCTGCGTAAATTAGCGCCAACGCCGCCAATGCATTCATCGTATTGTGTCTGCCACGGATATGCAGAGCCTCTTCAGGCATCAGACGCTGCAAAACTTGCCCCGAAAGCACCTTCTTTTTGCTGAGTTGAACCGAGTCATCTTCATTAAAAGCCAGCCACACCAGACCGTCTTCTTCAACCAGTCCCCATTCATTGGGCAAAAGCGGACTTTTCTCTCCGAAAGTAAACACACGACGATCTTCAGCCGCGAAATTCATCACGGTCGCATCATCTCGATTGAGAACTCTTGCTGTTTTTTCATGAGCGAATATCTTGGCTTTCGCTGAAACATACTCGTTCATTCCGCCGTGCCAATCCAAATGATCTTGGGTGACATTCAAAAGCGCGGCGGCATCAGGGGCCAAACTGCTAGTTGTTTCAAGCTGAAAGCTCGATAGCTCCAACACCCACACATCAGGCAACTCTCCGCTCGCTAAATAACGATCCAATTCCGCTACCGCATTGGGACCGATATTGCCCGCGGCCACTGCCTTTAATCCTGAAGCGGCGGCCATCTTTGTTGTCAGCGATGTTGTGGTGGTTTTACCGTTTGTTCCGGTTACCGCAATCAGCTTTGGGCTATAGCCCATTTCTTTTTTGAGCTTATCCAGCTCTCTGGCAAAAAGCTCAATCTCCCCGACTAACTCAATACCCATTGAGAGCGCTTTTTGAACTAAGGGCGTGACTTCCGAGTGCCAAGGACTGATCCCGGGAGACATGACTAGAAGTCTTGCGTCTTCGAGTTCTTTTTCCGCAGCTTCTAAAGCGACAAACTTAAAACCCTCTTTTCCAGCCAAACGAGACAGGGCGGGCGGTTGCGAACGCGTATCAGTTGCGCAAACCAACCAGTCGCGCTTGAGTAAAAAATTGGTGCACGCCTGACCTGAGGCCCCTAATCCAATCACAAGAGCTTTTTGCTGCATGGTATGCCTATTAACGAATCTTTAAGGTCGACAAGCCGATCAAAACTAAAATGAAAGTGATAATCCAAAAACGCGTGACCACTTGCGTTTCTTTCCACCCCTTCAGTTCGAAATGGTGGTGAATCGGCGCCATCAAAAACACTCGCTTGCCGCCAGATAGCCTGAAGTAGGTTGTTTGAATCATCACCGAGAGGGTTTCCACAACGAAAATACCTCCCATAATGGCTAAAACCAACTCTTGTCGAGTAATCACTGCCACCGTGCCTAATGTGCCGCCAAGCGCCAAAGCGCCCACGTCGCCCATGAAAACCTGGGCGGGGTGCGCGTTAAACCACAAAAACGCAAGACCGGCACCAGCTAACGCCGCGCACACGACAACCAACTCCCCGGCACCGGGAATGTAAGGAAAGAGTAAATAGTGGGCGAAGTCAACGCGGCCTTCAACATAGGCGAAAATCCCCAAAGCGCTTCCCACCATCGCAGCGGGCAAAATAGCCAAACCGTCCAATCCGTCCGTTAAATTAACCGCGTTACTGGTACCGACAATCACAATGAAAGTGAGAACAATGAAACCAAAAATTCCCAACGGATAGGCAAAATGTTTGAAAAACGGAATAATCAGATCCGCATGTGAGGGCATTTGCATCGGGAAACCCGACTCAATCCAACCCAGAACCATGTGCACCACATGAATATCATTCGGAGCGCTGATGGCGAAGGCTAAGTAAACCGAAGCGATCAGACCAATAAGGGATTGCCAACCGAATTTTTCTTTGGCGCTCATTCCCTTCGGATCATGGTGAACAACCTTACGATAATCATCCACCCAACCAATCCAGCCGAAACCCAAGGTCACGAACAAAACAACCCACACAAAACGGTTGCTCAAATCCATCCACAGCAGAGTGGACAGGCCGATCGCGATCAAAATTAAAACGCCGCCCATCGTCGGCGTGCCGTCTTTAACAATGTGCGTCTTAGGACCGTTGGTTCGAACCGCCTGACCCATTTTCATGGCACGCAAATACCGAATGGTAGCCGGCCCCGCCATAAAGCCAATAACCAAAGCCGTCAGCGCTGCCATCACAGCGCGCAAGCTTAAATAGTTAAAAACCTGAAAAGCTCGGATATCTTCTCCGAGCCACCGGAATAGCTCGAGCAACATGCTTTAATCCTTTTGTTCCGTCGTTGCTTGTTCAACCAGCGCTTTCACAACGGTTGACAGTTTCATACAGTTTGAACCCTTCACGCTAACCGTATGACAACTTTTACTTTCAGAGAGCACTGATTCAATAAATTGCTTTCTATCTTGCTGCCAAAGACTCATGGCGTTCGGGCTAAGAGACTTAAACTTTTCGACAGCGTAACGCATCTGATCGCCAGTCGCATAAAACGCGTCAATATGTTTTTCCGCGGCATAAGCACCAATTTCTTCATGAAATTCAATGCTTTTTTGTCCTAATTCAGCCATATCACCCGCCACCAACATTCTTGGCGCAGGATAGGACACCAATAAGTCAATAGCAGCCTTCATGCTATCAGGATTGGCATTATAGGCATCATCAATTACGGTGAGCTTACCCACCTTATGAACCTGTCCGCGCCCCTTGATCGCTTCGAATTGTTCCACTCCCTGTCGAATAACTTCAAGAGAAATATTAAGTCCCAAACAGACCGCCGTCGCGGCTAAAGCGTTCTTGAAATTGTGTTCACCGCGAACTTTCATTCTCGCTTCAAACGATCCGATCGGCGTTTTAATCAAAGCGGTCATCCCTGTGGAGTCGGTTCGCATGCAACCGTTAACATCGGCCGTGGCATCTATTCCAAAAGTCATGACATTGGCTTGTTGCGCCATCTCCAACCAGATTGAACGGCAGGGATCATCTGCGGAAATAACAGCGATGCCATTTGAAGGCAGCACTCGGAAAACTTCCCCGTTTTCACGCGCGGTCGCCTCCACGGACTGCAAAAATTCCTGGTGCTCTCTCTGGGCGTTGGTCACCACCGCTATGGTCGGTTGAACGAGACCGCTCAAATAGCGCATTTCTCCGACATGATTCATGCCGGTTTCAATAACCGCCGCTTCGTGATCGTCCCTTAAACGCCAGAGCATGATGGGCACGCCGATGTCATTGTTGAGATTGCCCTCTGTGGCTAACGCATGCTCTCCATATCGAGCCTTTAATATGGAAGCGATCATTTGCGTGGTGGTTGTTTTGCCATTGCTGCCCGCTACAGCCACCAAGCCTAAATTTCTACCGCGTCTCCAATAACCAGCGGTCACCCCCAAAGCTAATTTGACATCCTTAACAACAATCTGCGGCAGTGGACAATACACCTCATGATCGACCACCACCGCCGCGGCTCCCGCCCGCATGGCCTGCATGACAAAATCGTGCCCGTCAAAACGTTCCCCCTTTAGGGCGAAAAATAAAGAGCCTTCTTTAACCTGACGGGTATCCGTGCACACATTGGTAAAGGGGACGTCGCTGCCGAGCAAATGCGATCCGGGTAAAAGTTTCGATAAGAATTTCACATTCAAGAGGGCATCCGCAGGGGGTGTTTTCAGGCGTTGAGCGTTTCGCGCTTCCACCACGTCGCTAAACGGGTGTTTCACTCCCTTGATCTCTTGATAGAGTTCGTGACCTTTGCCAGCGATCAGCACAACGTCTTGAGGATCCGCCTCCTTAATGGCAGTGTGAATAGCTTCGCGTCGGTCCACAATGATTCTTTCCGGCTGCTTTAGACCAGCGGCCATTTGACGCAAAATCAGCTCCGGATCTTCCCCACGGGGATTGTCGCTTGTCAGTATGACCCTATCGGCCCCCGCCTCGGCCACCTGAGCCATTATGGGACGCTTGCCGGCATCACGATCACCGCCCGCGCCTAAAACGACCCAAAGTTTGCCGCGACGCACTTTGGCCACTCCCCTGAGAGCCTCCAGAGCTTTTTCAACCGCATCCGGCGTATGGCTGTAGTCCACAATAGCTAACGCTGCACCCGTATAGGGTACTTTTTGCATGCGGCCGTCAGGAGCCACCAACAAGGGTAACTTTTCAACGATTTCTCCCAACGCGAACCCGCGGCACAAAGCCGCTCCGATCACACCCAGTAAATTGGAAATATTAAAAGCGCCAAAAACGGATAGGTGCACGGTATGGCGTTCGCCTTGATAGACGATGTCAAATTGCATGCCCTCCGGCATGGGGCGAATATTTTCCGCAGCCAACAAGTGGGTCCCTGCTAAAGCGATCGTTCCGCGCATTGTGGTCACAATTGTGTGTATTGAACGATGCGAGCAACGCTCAGCCATGCGAACACCGGCTTCATCATCAATATTGATCACCGCGTGCTTTAAACCGGGCCAATCGAAGAGAATCGCCTTGGCTCGTTCATAGGCTTGCATATCATGGTGGTAATCCAAATGATCTCTAGTTAAGTTCGTAAAAATTCCCACATCAAAATGCGTGCCTTGCAATCTTCCCTGTTCCAGCCCAATTGAGCTCGCCTCAAGAGCAAAAGCGCAAGCGTCCGCCTTCAAAAGCCGACGATACAATCCCTGAAGACTCACCGCGTCGGGCGTCGTAAGCGAAGCCGTTTCAAACTTTTGTCCTTGCATGAAGCAGCCAATGGTTCCAATGGCGGCACACTTTTGGCCCAATAAACTTAAAAGCTGCGAGAGCCAATGAGAAGTTGTGGTCTTACCGTTGGTTCCTGTGATACCGATGGCAAACAAGTTAGCGCTTGGATCCCGATAAAAGCCGGAAGCGAATTCACCCAAATGTTGACTTAAATTCGGCACGGCGATAGCGGGCACACCGAATGTACGACGCACTCCATCGTCTTCGTACACGAGCGCACACGCCTTCTGAGCCGCGTCGCTTAAAAACTCCCTTCCATCACGGTGCAGCCCCGGAACTGCAATAAAGACATCACCGTCTTGTAAGTTTCGAGAATCCAACGTTAAGCGCTTGGCCTCCGGCGCCAAGCGTCTTAACAAACTGACATAGGATTGAATGTTGTCAAGCATAGGGGTTTGCCATTGAGTCTTGTGTTGATTTAGCAGGATTGTTTCTAAACATACTGCCTTATGTTAATGAGCTGTTTTCGCCAACAACCCGCCACCGGCCACCATCATCGGATCATCCGGATTGACAAGCAATGTGCGCAGCGCGGCTTCCACCACTTCACCAAAAACCGGAGCGGCCACCACACCGCCGGCGTGACCCGAATCCTTCGGCTCGTCAATCATGACGGCCACCACCAAACGAGGCTGCGTAGCTGGTGCGACGCCCACAAAGGAGGCTACATAGTCTTTAACGTACTCGCCGTTTTTAACTTTATAGACGGTGCCTGTTTTACCCGCCACGGTGTAGCCGGTTACCTTCAAGCGCGAGGCGGTTCCGCCTCTGTGCACGGTGGTCATCATCATGGCTCGCATCTGTCGGGCCACTTCCGGACGATAGACCTGTTCACCGACCGCCGGATGATCTTGCTTTGTCAGAGTCAACGGAATGACGTCGCCATTGCGAGCAAAAACGGTGTAAGCCTGAGCAATTTGCATGAGCGATGCTGACAGACCATAGCCATAGGAAATAGTGGCTTGTTCAACCGGACCCCAGGACTTGGCAGGACGCAGCCGACCGGCAACCGCTCCCGGGAACCCAACCTGAGGCGCCTGTCCAAAGCCTAAACGACTATAGGTCTCCCAGAGCGTTTGCGAGGGTATTTGCAAAGCGATCTTCACCGTTCCAACGTTGGACGACTTGGCGATAACCTGAGAGACCGTCAAAAGGCCGTAATTGTGCGTGTCGCTGATTCTGCGATCTGCCACCATGATCCGACCCGGCGCCGTTTGAATCAAACTGTCCGGGCGCACAATACCCATATCCAGCGCTTTAGCAATAGCAAAGGGTTTCATGATGGAGCCGGGTTCAAACGTGTCGGTCACCACACGATTACGAATCTTGTCAAACACAAACGTGCTTCGGTCATTGGGATCGAAGCCCGGCCAACTCACCAAAGCTAAGATTTCTCCCGTAATGGAATCAGCCACTACAACGGCGCCAGCCTTAGCCTGGTGCTTTTCAACAGCATTTCGCACCGCGCTATAAGCGATATATTGGATCCGAGAGTCAATCGACAGATGCAAATCTTGACCGGGTACAGGCTCTTGAGTCCACATTTCTTCAATGATATGACCCAAACGATCGCGAATAACCCGACGAGCGCCTTTTTGACCGGTAAGCGTTTTGTCGTTAGCTAATTCAATGCCTTCCTGACCACGATCCTCACGGTTATTGAATCCCACAATATGAGCGGAGACTTCGCCGCCAGGATAGTGACGCTTGACGTCAGGCGTATAGGTTAATCCTTCCAAGTGTAAGGCTTGAACTTGACGCACCACATCCATATCGACCTGGCGAGCCAAGTTGACAAACGCATCCTTGCGCGCCAGTCGTTTCTGGAGCGTTCTCTCGGAAACCCCCAACAAGTCGGAAAGTTCACTAATCTGTTGAGGTGTGGCGGTCACAAGGTTAGTGGTCGCCCAAATACTGCGAGCCGGCAGCGACGCGGCAAGCACCACTCCGTTGCGGTCAAAAATCTGACCGCGACCTGCTGCGATTTCAAGCGTTTTGGCGTAACGAACCTCACCCTGTTTCTGCAAAAAATCTGTATTAAAGCATTGCAAATACCCGGCTCGCAGGAAACAAACCACAAAGATGCCCACTAGCGCGCCCAGCACCATGTGTGAACGTTTTTGAGAGATTTCAAGCGCTCTCCATTCCTTATCGCGTTCTTTGGAGCGCTTTGGCATACGAGGAGCCGTGTCCTCGCTCCAAAATTCATGGAAACGTCTTTTAATAAAAGCAAAAACACGCGCGTAGAAGGAGTGATTCGTCATCATGACTGATCCCCCTCTTTACGCGTTACAAAGCGAGGCACGGGTTTAGGCTGCAAAATCACCGTGTTTTCATTGCGGGCAGGCTCCAGTCCCATTTCCCTGGCGCCGGAAGCTATGTAGCCCGGCAAGGTCACCTTGGCCAATTCAATGTTGATTTCGCGCTGCTCATCGAGCAGACGTCTGGATTGCTCTTGCTCCTGCTCAATCTCAGAAATCAAAGCTCGAACCTTATATTGATTGTTGACAATCAAGAGCGCCAACCAAACCACTAAAATCGTTAATAAAACGATGCTCACCAAGCTCCAGTTTTGACGCAGACGGCGCAGCAACTCCAATCGAATCATGACGACCTCCCCGCTCTCACACGAGTGGCCAGACGCAAAATAGCGCTTCTGGCTCGTGGGTTGGCGTCACACTCTTGCGGTGTCGGCAAAACACGCTTTACCTCTGTTAATTGCGCACGGGGCAATTCATCGGCACGAAGCGGCAACCGAGAATCGATTCCTTTTTCTGGATGGGCTTTTTCATCAAAGAAGCGTTTGACGATTCGATCTTCCAAAGAATGGAACGTGATGACCGCGATGCGGCCACCATCAACCACCAAATCCATTGAAGCATTCAACGCTTGAGCAAGCTCATCGAGTTCGCTGTTGATATGGATACGAATGGCTTGAAAGGTCCTCGTGGCCGGATTTTGCGTCGGATCCTTTTTGTTGGCAGGAACCACGTCTGCCACTAACTTCGCCAGCTGCTGAGTGGTTTCTATCGGAGTCTGCACGCGCGTTTGAACAATCGAATGAGCAATACGTTTGGCAAAGCGTTCTTCTCCCAACGTGTGAATCACACGTGCAATATCTTCTTCACTCGCAACCGCCAACCACTCGGCCGCTGTCTGTCCGCTCGTGGTATCCATCCTCATATCCAAAGGACCGTCCATACGGAAAGAAAAACCACGGGAAGCATCATCAATCTGAGGGCTTGAAACGCCGATATCCATGAAGACACCGTTGACCTGATCAACCCCCCTGGCGTTCAGTTCTTCCTTTAGTCTTGAGAATGGCGCATGAATAATGCGAAAACGCTCATCGTTGATTTCTGAGGCCGCTACAACAGCTTCGGGATCTCTATCGAAAGCGAAAAGTCTTCCTTGATCTGAAAGAAGGGAAAGAATTTTGCGTGTATGCCCCCCTCGGCCGAACGTCGCATCAACGTACGTACCGTTTGGATCCGTTACCACCAAAGGCGGCGCCACCTCTGCCATCACGGAGAGATGAGCCAAACGCTTATTCATCCACCTCTCCTAAAGCACTAAATCAAACACGTCTTGCGGCAGTCCTTTCTGCAATTCTGCCTGTTCAAACTGCATGTACTTCACTTGATCCCACAGTTCAAAGTGATTACCCAAACCAATCAAAGTCACTTCACGATTTAAACCACAGAGGCTGCGCAGATCGGTCGGCACGAGGAGTCTGCCAGCGGCGTCGGCGGTCACATCAACCGCGCTACCCAACATGACACGCTGCAAAACCCTCGCCGAATAGGGCAAGGCCACTAATCGCGCTCTGAGTTCTTCCCAAACAGCCCGGGGGAAAATCAACGCGCAGCCATCCGGGTGGCGCGTCAATGTCACTTCACCTTCGCAAGGCACAAGAAGGCTCTCCCGGTACTTGGCAGGTAACGAGAGACGGCCTTTTGCGTCGAGCACCAGTAGTGACGTGCCTTGAAACATCAGTCCACCCTTGAAATTTCACGTAAAGACAAAAAAGCGGTTCGCGCTTTGGGCACAAACTTCCACTTTTTCCCACTTTCTAACACGGAAATTTAAAAGTATCTGTGAACTAAGTCAAGGATTTTCAAAAATTTTTTAGAAAGAATTGATACGAGAAAAAGGGGGTTCAAACTGACGACACAGGATATTGTTAGTAAGAAGACAAAAAGAACTAAAACTTGTTAAATATCTATTTTGCTATTAACTGACGTAAATTTAAGGCGCTCCTCAGAGCGCCTATCAGGGCATTAAAGTTTTGTTAAATCGACTTTAATTCGTCCGTCCACCGCGATGCCCTCGCCATTTTTCTCACTGATGATGAGAGGATTGATATCCAATTCGACAATCGCAGGGAAGTCGCTAACCAATTGAGAAATTCTCAACAGACATTCCCGCAGTTGCTCCATTTGAGCCGGAGTCGTTCCGCGGGCACCTTCCAAAAGCTTATAGGCTTTCACTCCTTTGATCATTTCGTCGGCGTCCACGTCGGTAAGCGGCGCCATCCGGAAAGTGACGTCTTTCATCACTTCGATGAAAACGCCACCCAAACCGAACATCACCATATGACCATATTGCGGATCGGTTGCCACACCGCAAACCATTTCCCGGGATCCCTTCACCATTTCCTGAATAATGACACCTTCAAGCCCTTCCAAGAGGTTCTTTTCTTTGAGCTTTTCGATTAAATCACGATACTCGGCTCGCAATTGATCTGCGTCTTGAATGTTAACTCGGACCCCACCGACATCTGTTTTGTGAGAGGTTGTTTTCGAAGTCATCTTCATGACAACCGGATAACCCACTTTTTCGGCAATGGCCACCGCCTCTTCTTCGCTAACGGCAAAGCCGGAGCGACACACACGGATCCCGTACGCATCCAAAACATCGATGCTTTCGCGAGTGGTTAATTGCTCGCGACCCTGAGAGGCACTTTGCATGATGATTTCGCGGGCGCGATCACGATCTACTTCAAAAGTCGGCGTCATCCCGACAGGTTTTTCAACCCAAAGACGCTGCTGATTGAGGCGATTTAATCCATCGGCTGCCTGTTCGGCGTACATGAAAAACGGCACATTAACCTTCATATCCGATAACTCGGAGAAGAACGCGCTCTTCGTCATAAACACGCCGACAATCGGTTTTTCAGAATGTTGCGCTTTGATATCCATCACGGCACGCGCCACGTCAATGTCTTTCAAACCCAAAAACGGCAAGTAAATGACAATGACCATATCGACATTTTCGTCAGCCAACACCGTCTCAAGCGTTTGCTTGTAATGCTCAATCGGCGCCGAGGCGATCATATCAACCGGATTTTTGACCGATGCGGCCGCAGGCAGGAAGGAGCGAAGCTTTTCCTTCGTTTCTTCACTCAAGGCGGCCATTTTCATGCCATACTCACAGACCGCGTCCGTAGCCATGATGCCGGGACCGCCGGAATTGGTGATGATGGCTACTCTGTCGCCCTTCGGAATCGGACAATTGGCAAATACTTTTGCGGTCGCAAAGAGGTTTTCAAGAGAATACTCACGAATCACACCGGATTGAGTCAACAGAGCATGGGCGGCTTTGTCAGCACCGGCCAATGAACCGGTATGCGAAGAGGCCGCGCTGGCGCCAGCGGCGCTGCGACCGGCCTTTAAGGCTAAAATCGGTTTTTGCTTTGAGACACGGGTGGCCAGTTTTCTGAAGTTCGCGGGATTTTGGATAGATTCCATATAAAGCAGAATTTGCTTCACATCGTCTTCATTTTCCCAATATTCAATGGCGGTTTCAGCGTTTACGTCAGCTTGATTGCCAATGGAGATAAATTGCGCGAAACCTAAATTCAAGTCCTTCAAAATATTCAGAATCCCGCCGCCTAAAGCACCGGACTGGGAGACAAAACCAATTCCACCGCGCTCGGGCAGGCTTTCGGCAAAACAGCCGTCCATTCGGACGTCCGGATGGGTATTGACTACGCCCAAGCAATTGGGACCCACACAACGCATTCCATAGGCGCGCACCTTTTCCAGAAGAGCCTGTTCCAATTGAGCGCCTTCTTTTCCGGTCTCCTTAAACCCTGCGCTAATCACACAGAGACCACCAACTCCCTTTTCGTGACACTGATCAATTGTGGAAAGAACAAACTTGGCGTTAACCACCACAATGGCCAAATCCACTTCACCGGGAACATCCAAGACAGTCGGGTAAGCCTGCAACCCTTCGATGACACCCCCTTTGGGATTTACAGGATAAATGTTTCCTTTAAAGCCATACTCCTGCAATCGTTTCATGATGTCTGAGCCAATCGTATGGGCTTTTGTGGACGCTCCGATCACCGCGATGGCATGAGGTTTCATAATTTTGTCGAGGTTTTGCATGATGATCCTTTTCCCCAAGCTTGTAAGCTAAAAAACATTCTTATGATACATAGACAACTTTAAAAAATTAACCCCCCAAAAAGACATACTTTTGGAGCAAAGGGACTAGTTAACCTTGATTCCTTCTAACAGCCATGGCGCTATTTTCCGTAACTTCGGCGTTATCTCCCTTTCAAATATCTGTTTTGAAAGATCGGCCACACGAGAAACCAGATGCGGAGGCTCATCTGAACGAGCCACTAGATATAAAGGACTGGAAAGTTCGGGAGGAGGCAACGGGTAGAGCGCTATTTTTTGAGCGATTTCCGGGTTTTGCAAAATACCCAACGCTCTTGCGATCGTCCAACCCGCCCCCCTGGCGACCAGTGACATCATTGTGCTGCTTGAATCCACTTCAATTCGGGAAGGAATATCCATGTGCAGCAAACTGATGTAGGTGTCATTTAGGCGTCCCTCCCCGCCTTTTTGAATGTACTGCAGATAAGGTAAACCGCACAACTGGATTTCTTGCCAAGTCCATGATTCAGGATGAGCGCGAGCAAAATCAACCGGCATCATCAGTATCGATTGCTCCTCGAAAATCTTTCGTCGAGTCAATCCTTTCATTTCGGAAAACACATTGCTGACAAACGCAAAGTCAATCTCACGATTCTGAACCGCGTTAATAAGAAATTGAGAAGTCCCCGTGATGGCGAATACCCGAGAAGCCTCTTGCCTCACGGCCGTGATAAAAGAAGGAAGAAATGATTTTGCGAGACTTTCAATGGTTCCAACACAAAAAACCGGCAACAAAAAAGCGCCTTCTCGAATTTCTCCCACTGTTTTTTCTAATGACTCACGAGCTAAAAGTGCCTGATGCATCAGCACCTCTGCTTCTTGCGTGAGCGCAATCGGTCGCTTTGAGCGATCAAAAAGGTCCGCGCCCAAGCGATCTTCTAATTTTTTAATCTTTTTTGTGACAGCCGATTGAGTTAACGATAGCTTCTGGGCCGCTTTAGAAAAACTGTGTGTTTCACAAACGGCTATGAATACGTCAAGATCATCATCGAGCATGGACATGATCACACTCCGAATACCATTCCACGAAAGAATAATAAATAGTATGCCAAAGAATTTAATTGGCGGGCGAAAAATTTATTCAGACAATGAAAAGCGTAACAAAGGAGCATGTCCGATGAGCATAAAACATATTATTGAATTGCAAGATCTGCTGGATGATCCCGCGGTGAACGGTCAACGTGTCGCCGAGTATCTTCGAGGCTACGGCGCAGAGGATATTAAGGTAACGACGCTGACCGGAGAAAAAGGCTCGACTGATTTCATTCGTATTGTTATTCCCGGCACTCAGGGAAAAACGCTCGGCGGGCATTATCCGACATTAGGCGTGGTGGGACGCCTGGGTGGATTGGGCGCCAGACCTGAACGCATTGGATTCACAAGTGACGGTGACGGGGCGCTTGCGGCCTTGGCTGTCGCCGCCAAATTAGCTCAAATGCGCGCTCGAGGCGACGCGATTAAAGGCGACGTCATCATCACCACTCACATTTGCCCGCATGCACCCACTCGCCCGCATGAACCGGTCCCGTTTATGGATTCTCCTGTAAGCAGCCAAAAATGCAACACTGTGGAAGTGGATGAAGCAATGGACGCGATTTTGTGTCTGGACACCACTAAAGGCAACCGCATTGTGAATGTCAATGGCATTGCGATCACGCCCACTGTAAAAGAAGGCTACATTTTGCGCACCAGTGAACCTCTGCTTTCCATAATGGAGATTGCCACCGGCAAACTGCCAGTTGTTTTGCCCTTAACACAACAAGACATCACGCCATACGGCAACGGCATTTATCACTTGAATTCTATTTTGCAGCCAAGTGTCGCCACCCATGTTGCCTGCGTCGGCGTCGCCATCACAACTCAAACTCAAGTTCCGGGTTGCGCCACGGGAGCCACACATCTTTGCGACATTGACGACTGCGTTCGTTTCGTGATTGAGGCTGCCAAGGTGTATGAGGCGGATCAAAGTCTTTTCTACGACGTGGAAGAATACGAGCGACTAACCGCTCTTTATGGTTCTCTGAAGCACTTCCAAACTAATGGTGGAGGACTCTCATGACCTTTTCTATGATCGGAGCCACTGTCATAGTGCTCTTAACAATCGCAGCCCTTCTGAAACGATGGGAAACACGCCTAGTGTTGATTACCGCGGGTCTTGCCATGGGGATCATCAGCCTCGCGCCCAATATCGCGCTTGGCAACATGATGAAAAACATGACCAACGCCTCAATGATTTTGGCCATTTGCTCCTCATTGGGTTTCGCGGCGGTCGTTTCAATGACCCGATGCGATGTGCATTTTGTAGGTCTTCTGGTTAAACCGCTTGGGAAATTGGGCTTTTTCCTTTTGCCGTTTTGCATGTTGGTGGCCTCCTGCGTGGCTATTGCCATTCCCTCTGCCGCTGGATGCGCGGCAGCGCTCGGCCCCACAATGATTCCTTTAATGGTGAGAGCCGGCTTTAGGCCCGCCATTGCGGGCGCAGCCATCATCGGCTCCATCATCCCATCTGCCCTCTCACCGGGATCTAGCCACAACGTTTGGGTGGCCAAGATTTCCAATATGGAAGTGATGGATCTTATCGTCCAATTCGCACCGAAGATTCTCGTTTTGTGCGCCCTCAACATCATCATGGTCACGGCGATGATTTTTGTGTTCAGAGACTACAAAAAGAATGCCGGCAATCAAGGTGATGTGTTTGAAGTGGCAAGCGACGCCCGTGGTGAGTTGCCCGAACACGTCAACTTCTTCTACGCCATCGCTCCGATCCTTCCGATCGTTCTTTTGATGCTTGGCGCGACCTGCGTGCCCGCCCTCAAAATGAGCGTGGCAGAAGCCATGATTTACGGCACGATTTACACCCTTTTGGTCACTCGAGCCAATCCTGAAAAACTCACGAAAGAATTTTTCAATGGCATGGGTAAAGGCTACGCCAATATTCTGGGCATCATCGTGGCGGCCGGTTGCTTCGCGGGTGGCCTTCAAGCCGCGGGCGTCATCGACGCTTTGATTGAATCGCTTAAAAATTCAAAGGAAATCGCCGCGCTCGCCGCCAATTTCGGACCCTTCTTAATGGGCGTTTTAACCGGCTCGGGTGATGCGGCGGGGCACGCCTTTAACCAGGCCGTCACTCCATACGCCGCGGAATTTGGAATGAAAGTGCCCAACCTTGGCGTTGTCGCGTCGTTGTCCGGCGCCTTGGGACGTATGTGTTCGCCGATTGCAGGCGCCACATTGGTGGTGGCCGGCATGATTAAGGCGAGTCCCTTGGAAGTCTCGAAACGCATGGCCATCCCGATGATTGTCAATGTCATCTTATTAGGCTTTATCTTTGAACTCTAAACAGGATACAAACATGACCGCGCACGATTACAAAAAACAAATGGTCGCCGATCGTCGGTGGCTGCACGCCCACCCTGAAGAAGGCTGGTGTGAATTTGAAACCACGTATTTCATCGTCAAACGTTTGGAAGAATTAGGACTCAAGGCGCTTTGCGGCATTGAAGTGATTGAACCGAGCGCCGTGATGGGTCGCAATGAACAAACCGTTCAAGCGGCTCAAGCTCGTGCTTTAGAGCACGGAGTTCCAGCCGAATTCTTAAAACGCCTTGGCGGCTACACCGGAGCTATGGCTGTTTTGGAAACCGGCCGCCCCGGTCCTGTCACCGCGATTCGTGTCGATATTGACTGTCTCCCGATTGAGGAAACAACTGATCCTAAACACGAGGCCAATCAAGGACATTACCGTTCGGAATATCCGGGCTTTTCTCACGCCTGCGGTCATGACGGTCACACGGCGGTCGGCTTGGGGGTCGCCGCTTGGCTCGCCGACAATAAGAACCAATTAAACGGAACAGTCAAAGTTCTTTTCCAACCGGCCGAAGAAGGGGTACGAGGTGCCGCCGCCATGGCAGCCAAAGGCATTGTTGATGATGTCAACTGGTTTGCGGGCGCTCATATCGGCTGCTCAGCCTACTTGGGACAAGTAGGTGTTTCTCACCAAGGCTATTTAGCCACCACCAAGTTTGACCTTGAATACGACGGCATTCAAGCCGCGGCAGGCTCCCCTGAAAATGGAAGAAGCGCCTTGATGTGCGCTGCCGCCACCTGCATGTCCTTGGGCTCACTGCCCGGCCACAGCGAAGGCATCACACGTGTTCAAATCGGCAAACTCATTTCCGGTGTCGGCCGCAATATTGTGGCGCCTCATGCCTACATGCAATTGGAAGTTCGCGGTGAAAGCACCAAGATCAATGACTATTTGGCCGCCAATGTCGAAATGACTGTCAAAGGCATGGCCGCCGCTTACGGTGTGCAATATCGATTGACGCGCATGGGCGAAGCCGTTACCTATAAGGGTGACGAAGAAGCGGTCGAGGCGGTGAAAGCGGCCGCCCGCGACGTCCCCGGCGTTGAATCTGTGGTGGATATGAACGCTAAAGTGGGCAGCGAAGACTGCACCATGTTGATTCGTCGTGTGCAAGAGCACGGCGGCAAAGCCGCATTCTTCTACTATGGCTGCAACCATCCCGGACACCATCGCGCGGATTTCTGCATTCAAGATGAAGTGTCTTTGCCGATAGGCTGGGGCGTCTTCACTAACTTTATTAAAGGTCGCAACGCCTAATAGTTCACAAAATTCCCTGTACTTTTGCTCAATAGGAGTTCATCTTCTATTGAGCGTTTTTTTATTTCAATTGAAAATGCACTGGTTTAGCCGACAAACCGCCCTTGTTTCAGATCAGCAAGCCAATACTTCAGACATCAGGATAAGTCAGATTCGCAATTGTGCTACCCACCTATTGCTCCTATAATGGCCTAGCTATCAAAACAATCGCTTCAACAAGGAGTTTCAACATGAAGCAATTAAATAAACCCATTTCTCATACCTGCCCCCCCCCGAAAACTCTTCTATAAATTATCTTTCCCGCACGAAGTTATCACTGATAACTGCCGCTGTTTTTGCCACATTTGTTACTTCTGATGCATTAGCAAACGTTACTATCAAGGGAACAGTTACTATAAATGATCAAGTTGTCGAAGTAGATCAAACAACGAATGTTTCTCTCGGTAGCGACGGTGATGTGATCAATATCGAAGGGAATGAAAACAATGCCTTGTACGTTAATGGAGACAATCTCAGCCTTGACGGTTCAAAAATTAATGTCGAAGCCACTGGTGGCGCTGCCGTTTCCACACAAAAAAATACCACTAACGTCAATATTGGGTCTCTGAACACAGAATACGTTAATTTAAACGGTTACAAAAATGGAGTTAAAGCCATTTCTGGCTCAATTGTTTCTGTTGATTCAAACAACCAAATCTATATCGGAACCGTTGATTCTGATGTTAGCAGTACAGACTTATCTGCGCTTTACTCAAGTGGCGCCTCAATAACAGTTGGCCAGAATGCCAAACAAATTTTCCTGAATACTGAAACGTCCGCTAAATCCTCAACAAAAGATGCACTTGGGATTTACGCAGTCAAAAATGGGAATGTGTCTGTCGGCAACGAAAATGCTGAAGAGGTGCAAATCAATGTTAACCAAGTCAGCTCTGCCATAGGAATTTGGTCTATAGGGGACAATAGCACCCCTTCATCCACCGTTGAAATCAGCGGTAAAAAATTAAGCATGGTCACATCTTCCGGAGGCGAGGCTCGCGGCATCGCGGCTCACAATGGCGGGAATGTTCAATTAAATGGTGAGTCTATTACGTTGACCGCCACGAGTACAGGAGCGGCCGTAAGAGATAAACATTCTAAAGCCACAGGTATTGAAGTTTTCAGTGAACAGGACGGCATCTCTGAAGTCACCCTGAATGCTCAATCAATCAGCTCAACGGCTATTGCAGAAGTTGAAGCCATCGGTGCTTACACAGGAACCAATAGTGTTTTAAATATTAGTTCGGATAAAACTCAAAATATTTCCATTAGTGCAATCAATAAACAAGCAACCGATTCTTCTCGCGCGTACGGTTTATGGGTTGACAATACCGCCAGCTTGGATAAAAGTGGAGGCAAAGTCAATATAAGCGCTAAAACAGTTACAGTCTCTGCGCAAGGGAGTACCGACATCCGCGCCATTCACGTTGCCAGCAACAATTTAGATCAAGAGGAACGATCTCAACTGACTATTGACGCAGATAAAGTTATTATCGAAGCGCAGTCAACCGATTCAAGTAGTAAAGCAGCCGGCATTTCCGCCATGAGTGCCGGCGATGTTTCAATTCTCGGCGACACCTTCATCACTGCTGACAATGCAATTCAAGCTAGAGGGGACGCTCAGGTCTTAATTAACAAGGACTCAGATCATACGACACAAATCAATGGTGACATTGTTTTTACGTACGATGCTGAAACCTCCGGCACAGGCGTTGACGCTACTGTTGACATAACATTATCCGGTGAAAATTCCTACCTTGAGGGCCAAAGCAAAATTACAGGCAATCCCCCGCAAGAGAAGTCTGACGTTAAAAACTTCTCTATGACAATGACCCAAGGCGGCACGTGGAAAGTAACTGGCGACAGTTTTGTCAACCACCTCAATCTGCAAGACGCAGGCTCCGTGTCACTTCTTAAGGAAACGGGCACTTTCTCAGCCGACAATCTTTCCATGGACGGCGGCGTGATTCAAACCTCTTCTGCCGAACAAAAAGTGAAAGTGCAAACGTTAAAGCTCAGTCAAAATGGCGGCACATTGAACGCTTCGAGCGTTGCCAATCAAGATGGCTCTATCTCCACCGCCACGCTTTCTGTCGGCTCTGTTGAAGAAGGCCAAGGCGGCGCTCTCAATGTTAACTATTCCGGCATTAATTCCGACCAAATCACTGAGAAAAATGCCTCTGACTTGAAAGCGGTCCAACTGGCTGAAACGGCCGACGGAATTGCCATGACTGAAGTGGTCGAAGAAGGCGACATTAACGGTAAATGGACAAGAACGACAACGGCTGATGGTCAAACGAATACGACACAAGCGGCTAACACCAAGCTTGCCGACTACAGTTCTGTCAACGCCATGAGTTTGGTCCAGTGGAGAAATGAAATCAATCACCTCACCAAACGTTTGGGCGACCTTCGCGCTTCTGAGTCTGCGATTGGCGCCTGGGCTCGTGTTTATGGCGGTGAATCCGAATGGGGCTCCGGCGACGAAATCAGCATGGATCACACCACCATTCAAGTCGGCGGCGACTATCGCATCAATCCCAATTTGATTGTCGGCGGCGCCTTCTCCTATACAGACTCTGACGCGGATCTGGTCAATGGCAGCGCAGACGGCAAGTCTTACAGTCTTGCCGCTTATGCCACATACCTCACAAACACCGGCTCTTATTTGGACGTCATTGGTCGGTATGGTTATTTGAAGAATGACATTCATGCCGGCAACATGAAGCTTGACACGGACTCCAATGCCTTCAGTCTGTCCATGGAAGGCGGGCACACATTCCGTTTCATGCAAGAACGTGCCTACATTGAACCTCAGGTCGAATTAACCTACGGCTTTATTTCCGGCGATAACGCTAAAGCATCCAATCAAGTCAAAATTGAGCAAGATGACTATCAAAGCTTGATCACCAGACTCGGTGTCCGCGCCGGGATGAATTTCCCTGAAAAGGCGGGAACCGTCTATGCCACAGTTTCCTATTCGTATGATTTCTTGGGTGAAGCCGAAGGCAAAGCCATTAAGAACAACGTCACGAGCGATCTCAGCGAAGATCTCGGAGGCGGTTGGGTTACCTATGGCGTTGGCACCCAATTCCAATTAGGGAAACAAGCCTACGTTTACGGTGAACTGGAACGCA
>DVMY01000077.1 GCA_018714755.1 Candidatus Aphodousia faecigallinarum
GCTTAAATGGAAAGAGAAAACTATGGCACCAATAGTTCGGAAAGATATTTTCTGGAGCTAATTGTCAAAACTTGGCTCTGGTTTTGAAATATTTCTGTTTGTACAATCAGTACAATTCTCTGGTGGTTTAATGGTGAAATTATGAAAAAAATAGTCGTTTTAATTTCCGGACGCGGCAGTAATTTTGTTGCGATTCAGGAAAGCGCTTTACGTGAAGACTGGGAGCATTCCATCGGAGCGAAAATCGTTGCGGTTATTTCTAATCGCCCGGATGCAAAAGGACTGGAGCTTGCCAAAAATTATGGCATTGATGCGCTTTGCGTGGACCACAAAGCGTTTGATACGCGAGAAGCGTTTGAAGAAAAGCTCTATGAAGTTGTGTCTCAGTACGAGCCGGATCTCATTGTTTTGGCCGGTTTTATGAGAATTCTCACGGCAGGTTTTGTGGATCGCCTTGAAGGTAAGATTCTCAATATTCATCCGGCTCTTTTGCCCTCGTTTAAGGGGCTTGATACCCATCAACGTGCCATAGACGCTGGAGTGCGCATGGCAGGAACGACAGTTCATTTTGTCACAGCCGCTTTGGATGGCGGAGCCATTATCGCGCAGGCCGCCGTGCCGGTGTTGCCCAGTGATGACGCTCATCGGCTAGCCGATCGAGTGCTTGTCTATGAGCATCAAATTTATGCTCGGGCGGTTAAAGCTTGCGTGACCGGAAAAGTGCGTTACGAAAATGAGCGCGCAGTGATGGATGATCAAACCGCGCTTGAACTTACTTTGTTTGGACAAATCTAAATCATGCAGGAAAAGAAAAGAAACCCACGTCGTTCTCAGGGCGGTGGTGAGCGCCGTTTGACCGAAAGACAGCGCGCTGCACGCAGTCGCCAGATTCGTGAAAGCCGTGCGATGACAAAAGATGAACGTCGTCAGAGAGCCGGAGCTCATCATGATATCGATCAGCGTCAGACCCGAACGGGCGGACCTCGCGTGACCGGTTTGATCGTAGATGAATTGGGTAAAGCCTTGGCGAGTGTGCTTAAGCTTGACGGTCCGGCGGATGTTTTGATGAGTCGTTTTTTCAGACTCAACCATAAGTTGGGTTCACGCGACAGAAGCATCATTGCCGAGGCGATTTTTTACACACTGCGTCATCTATCAACCATTGCCTGGCAGATGAAGCCGATTGTGCCGGCTCGAGCGCCGCGACTCACCTCCATGGTGGCTCTTTCCCGTATTTATGGGCGAGAAGCTTTGGATGATCGGACGGTGGGCAATGACGCGGGACCTTTGGATAATATTCTTCGCAGTAAACCCGAAAACGCAACAGCGTTTGTTCAGTCCGAGTTGCCGTACTGGCTATATGAACGCTTAAATAATCAATTCGGCGATGAGGCGCCGGCTCTTTTTGAGTCAATGAAAGAGGGGGCGCCGCTTGACTTGCGTGTCAACCTTTTAAAGGCCAAGCGTGAAGATGTGATGCAGGAATTAGCCGAGCACGGTGTGCAGGCAGTGGAAACGCCGATGTCACCCGATGGGGTGCGCCTGATGACGAAGCCAGGGTTGACCAGTTGGCCCATCTACCGTGAAGGCAAGATTGATGTGCAGGATGAAGGCAGTCAATTGATTGCACGATTGGTGCAGCCAAAGCGTGGAGAGATGGTTTGCGACTTCTGCGCCGGCGCCGGAGGTAAAACATTGGCCCTGGGAGCGTTGATGCGTTCCACAGGCAGACTCTACGCCTTTGATGTTAACGAAAAGCGCTTGGCCGGTTTAACCCCTCGCATGCGTCGTGCGGGTTTAAGCAACGTTCATCCTATCGCTATTAAGACAGAGCGTGACACAAGAGTTAAGCGTTTGACCGGTAAATTTGATCGTGTGTTGGTGGACGCGCCTTGCTCGGGCACGGGTACTTTGCGCCGCAATCCCGATTTGCGTTGGCGAATGAGTGAAGAAGAGCTAGTCCGCATCAACGCGATTCAAGCCAATGTGTTGGAGTCTGCCAGCCGTTTGGTGAAATCCGGCGGTCGCCTGGTCTACGCAACGTGCTCTTTGTTGCGCGAGGAAAATCAGGGGGTGGTGGAGGCTTTTTTGGCTAAACACCCCGAGTATGAAATCATGGACGCCACCGATGTTCTGATTAAACAGGGCGTGAATTTGCCGGACTGCGCCAAAGCGCACGCTCCTTTTTTTGTCATGGCGCCCCATCAGAGTGGAACCGATGGGTTCTTTGGCGCCATCCTTGTTAAAAAGGACGCTCGAGATTCTTAATATTAGTTAGTGTCGAGTTACAATCGAAGACGCTCGCTTAAAAACAAGCGGGCGTTCTTCTTAAAGGCGGTCGGACAATGCTTTTTACCGTTCCAAAATCTTTGGCATTTCTGTTGGCAATATGTTCTATGGTGGGACCGTTGTCTGCCAATACCTACATGCCCGGTTTAGGGGCGATTGCCGAGGAGTTCGCCGTCGGTGAAGTGGCTGCTTACCAAACACTTTCAAGCTACTTAATGTGTTTTGCCATTTCGTCGCTTTTTGTGGGAGCCATTTCTGATAGTCTTGGGCGTCGCTCGGTGATGATCGGAGGACTCTGCTGTTACGCCCTATCATGTTTTCTCTGCGCTTTCAGTCCCAATTATGAATGTTTTCTAGCAGGACGCATTTTAATGGGGCTTTTTGCCAGCACCGGAACGGTGTTGGCGATGGCGGTCACTCGTGATTTGTTTAGCGGCAGGCAAGCTCAGGAACTCACCAGCCTCATCGCTGTGATTTTTGCTTTGGCGCCCGCGTTGGCTCCGATTATCGGAGGCTGGTTGGTTGTTCTTTTCGGTTGGCGAAGTGTATTTTTCTTCTTAGCGACATTTGCGCTTTCCATGGCGCTGATCACTTTTTTCCTGCTGAAGGAAACCCTTCCGAAACAAAGGCGAACCGTCTTTCAATTGTTGCCTTTGGTGAGTACTTATGCTCATTCATTTAAAAATGCGGCCTTCACGGCAGGCGTATTTTGCAACGGTTTTGTGTTCATGGGATCCATTTTATTTTCTGCGGGAGCGCCAGACTACGTGGAAAATGTCATGGGGATGGGGGTGACGGATTTCGGGTACCTCATGATTCCATTGATCGGATTTTCAGTCCTGGGTTCTGTGTTTTGCACAAAAATTGCCGCTCGTTTCGGTGAAATCAAGACAATGTGGATGCAAATCGCGATCATGTACATCGCGGGTATCGCCGGTGTGGTTATGAATTATTTTTGGCATGTGCCCTATCCGATTTGTCTTTTCGCAGTCATCGTTTACAGTACAGCTATGAGTGTGATTCGGCCGATCATGACGGTTTATAACTTGGATTACTTTCCTAAAAACAAAGGGATGGCCGCCAGCATCCAACAATTTTTCCAAACATCGGCGTTTGCCATTTGCGCGGCGCTTTGGGTACCCGTAGTGATGGGAGAGGCCTGGAAGTACGATGCGGTGCTTCTTTTCTGCGGCGTTATGGTGAGCGTTACTTGGCTTATCGTTTTAAAGACTCGACCGCGCTGCCTGCCCAAAGATTTCTCACAAGACGCTTAAAAGAATTGAAACGATCACCACGCTGCATGCGACCGATAACGAATTCAGGTTGGCGGCCATGGAGGGGTTGCATTTAGCCTTGATACAGAAAATAAGCCCCACAACCGGAACCGGCGCCCAAGCGATCAGAGCCAGAATTTTTCGGATTTCGTACGGGAAGGCAAGCAGATAGTACATAGCCAGTGACATCACGAGAGAACCGGCTAGTCGGATGGCCAGCAGTCTTAGTAATTCCTTGAGTTGCTCGCGAGGCATGACAAATCGAATGCTTTGTCCAAGCAAAATCATGGCTAAAAAAGCGTTGGCGTTGGCGCCGATCGTGGCCCAATCAACGATAGTGGCCGGAAATGAAAAACCAATAAACGCGAGAGTCAGCATGACAAAGTACGAGCATATCGGGCCGGAACTGAACATGCGTTTTAGAATCGTTTTTACCAATTCAATGCCTGTTCCGGTGCCGGAACCGATGGCGTAAGTGGTCCCCGTGCACATGATGGAATTGCCAATGTCGAAAAGACAAATCGACAAAAATCCCGTTGGTGTGACAAAGGTTTGAAGAAAAGGCATCACAAACGTGCCGATGTTAAAGCCCGATAAATTGAGCATGTCAAAAAGGCGATTTTGTGGATTTTTGCGAGTAATCAGGCAGGCGATGCCGATCATAAAAAAGTTGGTTGCCAATCCCAGTCCGATTAACCAGAAGTAACTGGCTTCGATGTGTAAGCCGTTTAAGCAAACCAGGATTAGACAAGGCAGAGTGACGTAGAGTAGGAGGCCAGAGAGAGCGTGAACGGTATCTTCTTTCAAGATGTGTGTGCGTTTTAGAAAATAGCCCACAAAAATGAAAAAGACAAAACCTAAGACTTTCAGTAAACCTTCCACTTTGCAAATCCTTTCAAAGTGCCAAAAACTCAATCACAATTGCCGATTGTACGCTTTAGAGCAATTGAGCGGCTTCAATCATTTGTCGTACGACAGGGTGTCGGGTTTTAAACAAGTCATTCTTGGCAATGGATTCGATAATTTGACCGTCATGCAAAAATAAAATCCGGTCGCACAAAGCTGTGAGCGCTTTTATGTCGTGTGAAATAAAAAGCCAGGCAGCATCACGCTTGGGAAGTTTTTTCAGTAACTTAATAATTTCTCCCTGAATTGAAGCGTCAAGCGAACTTAATGCCTCATCAAAGACGATTAATTTAGGCTCGGCGATGAGCGCTCGCGCGATGCAAACTCTCTGAAGTTCGCCACCCGAGAGCTCGTGAGGGAATCGGTCAAGTTTGTTTTCATCAAGCCCGACAGATTGCAACGTAGTTTTAAGGGATAAGTCTTTAAGTTTTTCTTCAAAATACTGTCTCTCGTTTCTGTTTAGACTCAGGCATTTAAGTTCAATGGGTTCAGAGAGAATTTCTCGTATTGTCCAGGAAGGATCGACAGACTGAGTGTAATTCTGAAAAATAACACTCATGCAGGCGCAGTGCCGTTTTCTCCATGAAAAAAGATCCTCGCCTTCAATCGAAATAGAGCCTTTTTCCGGTTTTTCCAATCCCAAAATAAGCCGAGCTAAGGTCGTTTTGCCGACGCCTGATGCTCCAGCCAACCCCACAATTTCCGCACGGTTAATTTGAAGGTCAACTCCTTTTAAGACGGAGTGAAACTCTGCCCGGGAGGGAAAAATCCGTCGTGAAGTCGGGTAGGCTTTATAGAGATGGTGCGTTTCAATGAGACAATTATTGGAAAGACTTTTGACTTTACTGTCGGTTTCTCTGGTTGGCTCTGTTGATAGCTCCAAGTTGTTAAAAGTCGCGCTTAGTTCCTCACGCATCTCAATTAAGTGTTGGAAATAGGGCGTTTGGGGGCGGCTCACAATATCAGTAAGACCACTCTCAACGATTTGTCCGTTTTTCATCACAATGATTCGGTCCGCGAGGGCCTGAGCCACAGACAAATGATGAGTGACAACAATCAAGGTGGCATCGGTCTCTTTTCGGATACGGTTTAATCCCTGCAGGACTTCTTGAACGGACAGCGCGTCAAGAGCGCTCGTTGGTTCATCGGCAACCACTACTTCAGGTTTTAGAATCAGTGCGCAGGCAATCATGGCACGCTGCAGCATACCGCCTGATAGCTCATGTGGATAGTGGGAGAGAACGAAATTCGGGTCAGCTATTCTCAGCAAGCTTAAGGTTTCACAAATGGTTTTTGTTGCTTCCTTTTTTGTGAGTGACGGAAAGTGTGTAATTATTGTCTCGATGAGTTGAGGACCGATCTCCTCTAGTGGATCGAAGGCTGTTGTCGGCTGCTGGCTTAAATACAGAATTTTTTTGCCCCGGTCGCTGCGGTTGTATCCTTGTGGAAGAACTTCTAAGCCATGTAATTTAACGGACCCGGAAGCTGTCAGACAAGGCGGAAGCAGTCCGCAGACAGCCTGAAGGGCTAACGATTTACCTGCGCCGGACTCACCTAATAAAGCCAGAGATTCGCCTGCCTTAACCTCAAAATCCACCCCTTTGAGAATGGCGTCTCGAGGATTGGCCCGGGGCATAATCTTGAGATTTTTGACCTCGATGAGGTTTTTATGATGAAGGTTTTTATCGCTCATAAAAACCTCCGCGCGAGGATGTTCTCTGTTTGGGTTCAAAAGCTTGTGCAAGCGCATCGCCTAAAAAATGCAAAGCGACGACTGTGCATAAAATCATTAAACCCGCGGGCAGCATTTGCCAGGGGTAGAGAGTCATGACGTTTTTTGCCTCCGCCAACATCATGCCCCATTCAGCGGTCGGTGAGGAAACGCCCAGCCCCAAGAAGGATAAAGAGGAAATCATCAGAATGACGCTGCCCGTGTCCAAGGTCGCTAACACGAAGAAATCGGCAAGCACATTCGGAAAGAGATGATGGGTCAGAATCCAGCGTCGGTTGGCATTATTGACGAGGCTGAATCGAATGAAAGCACTGTTTTGGATTCGTTTTGCGAGCGATCGGATCATGCGTGCGTACCACGGCCATTTAGCCACTAAGCAAGCGATGATGATGTTTTCGATTCCCGGGCCTAAAAGACCCACCATAGCCAAGATCATTACTTCACTTGGAAAGGACATCCAGAGGTCGCAAAAGCGCATCATTACTTCATCGGTTTGGCGATTGGCTGCCGCGCTCACCAGTCCCCAAAGGGTGCCGAAAAGGGCAGTTAAGAAAGTGGCGACAAGGGCCGTGTAGACACTGGCTCGAATACCCCAAACCAGTCTTGAAAGAATATCTCGCCCCAAAGCATCGGTCCCTATCCAATGCTCGCCGCAAGGAGGTAAAAATTTATTGTTCAGATTAATAGCGGTGGGATCCGCAAGAGGTAAGAGCGGTGCCAAAAGTCCCAAAGTCAGAAGGAGTAATAAAAATCCCACCGCCACACGTGAGGTTGGTTTACTCCATAGAGATGAAAGGACAAAAAATAAGCGCTTCATTTTTGTCCCCAGTCACTGTCTCTTTGCCTCGGATCGAGGAACATGCCAAGCAGATCACTCACCAGGTTAAAGGAAACAAAAAGTGTGGCCATGAGCAAAACGTAGGCCTGGATAATCGGCAGATCCCGGTTAAATACCGCCTCTACGCAAAGGCGGCCGATTCCCGGCCAGGCAAAAATGCTCTCGACAATAAAAGCGCCTGCAATTAGTTTTGGAATGGACATTCCTAAAGCCGTTATCGATGCGTGCAATGAGTTTTTGATCATGTGCCTCAGGATGCTTTTTTCCGTCAGTCCTCGACCACGAGCGAAAAGCACCCAGTCTTCATGAGCGGCTTTAAGCATTTCAGATCGAATCAAGCGCATATAGGTGCCGATGTAGGCAAGCGACAGCGTCACGGCCGGCAATACAATCGATGAGGCAGAACGCATTCCGTTTGTAGGAAAAAGGTTCAGTTGGACTGAAAAAATCCAAATCAGAATCAGAGCCGCCCAAAATCCCGGCATCGACGAAGTAAAGAAAATAAAACCGCGAATAAACCAGTCGGTTTTTGAATTTTCTGCACGGGCCGAAAGAATGCCCGCCGCTAGACTGACGGACACGATAATAAAAAGAGCGGCAAGTGCCAGAAAAAGAGTGGCGGGAAGCGCCTCTAGGATACTGTCAGTAACCGGAAGACGAGTGACGTAACTTACCCCCAAATCACCATGAAGCGCTCCGCCAAGCCAATCGGTGTAACGAGTCAAAAGTGGTTTATCGAGTCCAAATTCCTGGCGGGTGGCTTCAATAAGTTCGGCAGTCGCAAGCATGCCGTTTGCGCGGATGGAGGCTTCAGCCGGGTCAGTCGAGGAAAATTCCGCAACGGCAAACGTGATGATCGTGATGCCGATTAATATCGGCACCATGAAAAGCAAACGTTTGAGAAAAAAGCGGAACATTTGGGTTATCGCAGGAAATCAACACAGCAATTATGGCTGATTACCTGATTCAAAGTGCATGGATTCAAAAGGAATTTCATATTGCGAAACCTTGAAATTCACTCCCTTTAGCGACGGCGTGTGAACCGCTTTGGTTCTGGAGTAAGAAATCGGAACGTACACATCGGCATCATGAACGGCTGTCAGAATCGTTGTAACCAGCGCTCGACGTTTATCTTCATTCATCTCAACCATGAAGTCTCCAATCAGGCGGTCAATTGTTTCTTTATTTGGTAGGCCCAGCTGCGCCTGATAGTCTCCGTGCGCAGGAATGCGCCAAGATGATAGATAACTTTGCGGATCATACGGAGCTCCCCACGAGAGTGCGTATTGCAGATCAAAGTCGCCGCTTCTCTGCCGATCAAGGAAAATTTGTTTTTCTTCACCGAAAAGATTCACTTTAATTCCGATTTGAGCCAAATCGGCTTGAATCACTTCGGCGATCGTTCTTTCCTGTGCGTTCTGCACGTTGAAATAAAAAGCAACTTCGGCTTTTAATCCGTTATTTTCCCGAATGCCGTCTCGGCCCATCAGCCAACCCGCTTGATCGAGCAGATCTCGTGCTTTTTGAGGATCGTAATCCCGTATCTTTAAATCAACATCACAATAAGGTACATTGCGGGCAAAAAGGGTAGGTGCCGGCTCTTCGATATTGTTCAAAACTCCTTTGACAATAGCTTGTCGATTAATGGCGTGAGCGATGGCAAGGCGCAGCGCAGGATCCGCGGTGACAAGCCTTTTTGTGTTTAACAAAATTGCTCGGCTTGCAATGGGCTCACTTAAAGATACGGACAGTGAATGACTTTTTTGCAACATGCTTAACGCATCGCTTGTCAATTGGTCACCATCGGCGCCGAATATAAGATCAATCTCTCCTTTTTGAAGCGCCATCAACATGGTTTGCGCGTCAGGCAGAACATTCCATCGGATGGATTGCAATTTTGGTTTTTCACCCCAATAGGCATCGTTTGCGCTAAAAATCGCATACTGATTTCGCTTGTGTTCGGAAAGTTTCCACGGTCCGGTTCCTGCCAGACATTTCACACCGTTTTTAGTGTGACCGTTGTCCATGCAGTCTGGCGATATGAAGCGAAAAGGTCTGGAAACGCCCAGTTCAATCAATGTAGGGAAATAAGGGTGTTTTAAGTGAAGTTCCCACGTTAATTCATCAACCGCACGGTGAGAGTCAATTTCATTGACTAAATTGAGCCACGCGTGACGAATCTTATTTTCCAGTATCGCGTCTACATTAGCTTGCACGCTTTGAGCGGTAAAGGGGTGACCGTCTGTATAGCGAACACCTTCACGCAGATGAAAAGTATACGTTTTTCCGTCAGCGGAAATATCCCAACTTTTTGCAAGCCACGGCCGAACGCCGTCGGCGGTATTGATAACCAGAGGTTCAAAAACCATGGCTTGGGCAGCCATTTCACCCAAATAGAGATGGGGATTAATGTCTCGGATATCTTTCATGCTGGCGTATTCCAGATGGAAACGATCATGAGCATTTTTATTTTCATCGGTGTCAGAGGGCGAACAAGCCGTCAGCCAAATAGAAACAGATACAGCAAAGATTGCTCGTAGAAATGGAGTGTGAAAAACGGTTTGCACGTGAAAAACTCCGCCGGATATCCGAATATTGGTTAAAGCGCGATTCAATGATAGGGGAAAGAGTGTGATCTCTCAATGGAAAAAAGATTAATGAGAGAATTGAAGAAAAAACGAGCAGAAATAGAAAAAGCCCGAAAAAATCGGGCTCTTTGGTCGGTACGATACTCAATTACTTGAGCTTCGTTTCCTTATAAACCACATGCTTGCGAGCAACCGGATCATACTTGGAAATTTCCATCTTGCCCGTGCTCGTGCGCTTGTTTTTGGTCGTCGTATAGAAGTGACCCGTACCAGCGGTCGACTCTAACTTGATCTTTTCACGGTTACCCTTTGCCATGGTGAACTCCTATTAGATTTCGCCGCGGGCGCGGAGGTCCGCTAAGACCGCATCAATACCGAGCTTATCGACCGTACGAAGACCTGCCGCCGTCAGACGCAAACGAACCCAACGGTTTTCGCTTTCAACCCAAAAACGACGATATTGAAGATTGGGCATGAAACGACGCTTGGTTTTGTTGTTTGCGTGAGAGACGCGGTGGCCGACCATCGGCGCTTTGCCGGTGACTTGACACACTCGTGCCATCGCTAACTCCAGTCAAAAAATTAAAACAAAAACAACCCGCCCGAAGTAAAACATCTCACCTCGGTGGGGTCAACGGTACCGAGCATTATACCCATCGGCCTATACATAAGCAAATGATTTTTACACAACGGCGCTAATCTCGGTTTATGACTAATGCCGCCTGCCCATCATAACCGTATCGACGGCGATTTCGGATCACCAAAACGGCGCTCAAAATAAAAGTAAGAGCTTCGGCTAATGGAACGGACAGCCATAGACCGAGTTCACCAATGATCAGTGGCAAACATTCAATAGCCAAAACGGTGAACAGAAAGGTTCTGCAAAAAGAAACAACCGCGGCGCGTTTCCCATCGCCCATGGCTGTGAAGAGGTAGGCGGCAAACATATTGGGACACAAAAGCAACAACGAGAGTGCGAAGTAACCAAAATTAGCTAAAACGAGTTCAAAGACCGCCGAGTCCCTCGGAGTGAAGAAAGCCAAGACGGGGGCGGCGAAAATAACCGACATGCCATAGGCCGCGAGCGAGAATACTGTCATGATGACAAGACTGTTTTTAAAGACACAGGCCAATTCTGTCCAGTTCTGTTCGCCGTATTTATAGCCTAGAATCGGGCCGGTGGCTTCGCAAAAACCATAAAAGATGGAATTAAAAACATACGTTGAATAAGACGCAATGGTTAAAGCCGCCACACCGTCGACACCCAACCAATACATAAAAGCAGCATTGAATAAGTAGAGTGTAACGGAAGAGGAGAGACTGCCCACCATTTCAGAAAAGCCGCTTGTACAAGCGCCTTTAAGAGCCGTCCAGTCTGGACGAGTCAAAATGATTTTGATAGGGGCATTTGTTCGGCAAAAGAAAACGCCTCCGGCCACCGCCGCGACAATCCAGGAGATAACCGTTGCGAGTGCTCCGCCATACATACCCCAACCGAAAGGACCCATAAAAACAATGTCTAAAACAACATTGGTAAGACCCGAGGCGATTGAAACGGCGAGACCCAGTTTGGGGAATCCCGCTACAGTGAAAAAAGTCTGAGACAGCACACCCAATAAAAAGCAAGGCATGAAGGCAAGCCAAACAATTTGGTATTCATAGGCATAGGCGTATTGCTCTTCGTTGACATTAAGAAAGTTCAACAGTGGATCTAATAGCAAAATACCTAAGAGTCCCACGATGACTCCAAAAGCAAATTCCGCGTAAACCAGTGTGCTTAGGGCTCGGTCGGCGCCAGCCGAGTCGCCCGCCCCCAAGCGCCGTGAGACAACAGAGCCGCCACCAGCAGAAAGCATGATGCCGACCGCGCCTAAAAAAATGGCCAGCGGGAAGATCATGTTGAGAGAGGCTAGCGCCACGGTACCCATGTAGCGGCTGATTAAAACACCGTCGGCCACCATGTAGCTCATGATAAAAAGCGACATCAGCATGCGAGGGAATGTGAAGCGCAACTGTCCTGCGATGCTGAAGTGTTGTCCGAGGATGGTGTTGGTGGGGCGCATAAAAGTAGCTGATGCTTTGTTTTTCTGATACTACTGTTTTGTCGATTGAAAGCTAAGGTCAATACTAATTCAAATTTTCTGTGACTGCTTGCACAAAATACGCTAAAAAATTTAATAATTGAGACCAAATGATGAAAACGAGATGGTCAAAAAACGGTAGACTTTTGAAATATTTGAAGGGGAATATTCATGCAGGTTTTATTAGCTCAGCCGCGAGGTTTTTGCGCCGGTGTCAATCGGGCCATTGCGATTGTGGAAAAGGCCTTGGCTGTCTACGGCAGTCCGATTTATGTCCGTCATGAAATTGTTCATAACAAAACGGTGGTCAATGAACTTAAAGAAAAAGGGGCGATCTTTGTTGATCATCTAAGCGAAGTGCCCGATGGGGCGACGGCTATTTTGTCGGCTCATGGTGTTCCCAAGAGTGTTAAAGAATACGCTTCAGGACGAAAGATCCGTCTTTTTGACGCAGCCTGCCCTTTGGTTATGAAAGTGCATCGGGAGGTTGTCAAAATGCATGAAGAGGGATTGACGGTTATTGTGATCGGCCACAAAGGACATGCTGAAGTGGAAGGTACCATGGGACAGGTCGACAACAACATCTACCGTGTCTATACCGATGAGGAGGTTGATGCTCTTACCGTGCCCGATCCCAATAAAGTCGGTTATGTGACGCAGACTACTTTATCGACGGATGAAACGAAAGAGGTCATTGCTCGACTGAAGGCCCGTTTTCCTTCCATTCGTTCATTGTCGGCGGCCGACATTTGCTACGCCACACAAAGTCGTCAGGAAGCTGTAAAGAAATTAGCGGCCATGGTCGACTTGGTATTGGTGATCGGATCCAGTACCAGTTCGAATTCCCGCAGACTTCGCGACAAAGCTCAGCGCGAGGGCGTTCGTGCGTTTTTGATTGACAGTGTCGCAGATATTGAACCCTCTTGGTTTGATGGCGTGGAAAAGGTTGGGCTGACAGCCGGCGCTTCTGCGCCAGAGCATTTGCTCCAAGGCGTGGTGGAATATTTAAAGGCAAACGGTGCCTCCTCAGTCGAGACCATGCCGGGCGTGCCCGACAGAATTGCCTTCCCGTTACCCGCGGGCCTCTGATAAAAAAGCGAAAGGAATGATTATGTCTAAAGAAAAACATCAAAGTGCGACACCGGCCACCGATTGGCTCAAACAACATAAGGTTGCCTTTGAGCCCTTTTCTTACGAGTATGTTGAGCACGGAGGTACTGCCTCCGTTGCCGCCGCTTTCGGTTTAGATCACCACACTGTTGTAAAAACACTCATTATGGAAGATGAGCACGCAAAGCCCTTGGTGATTCTTATGCATGGTGACTGTGAAGTCAGTACTAAAAATCTTGCCCGTCAAGTGGGAGCAAAACATATCGCCCCCTGTAAGCCCGAGCAAGCTCAACGTAATAGCGGCTATCAAGTTGGCGGTACTTCGCCCTTCGGAACTCGAAAACGTATGCCGGTATACGTACAAAAGACGATTTTGGAATTGCCGGAAATTTACATCAACGGTGGTCGCCGCGGTTTTATTGTGAAAATCAACCCTTCTGTTTTGGTCGATGAATTGGGAGCAAAACCGGTTGATTGTGCGAATGCCGATTAACCACTAATTGCAGCAAATCGTACGGGAGACTGTACGGCAGAAAACGGAGAAACCCGATTAGGAGTAGTAGAGAATGCAAACGGAAAAAGATTTTGCTCAGAAAATTTTTGCTGACGTTCACGAGCTGTCGAAATCCAACTTGGGCGTAACTCGTTTAGGCTATTCAGAAAAAGAAACGCAAGTCCTGAAGTATCTTGAAAAAGTCGCCATTGGTTTAGGCATGAACTGTTCGTATGACGTGGCGGGCAATCTTTGGATGACTCTTGAAGGGAATCATGCGGAAAGGCCGTTTTTAATGGTGGCCAGTCACGCCGATAGCGTACCGGAAGGCGGGAATTTTGACGGCTTGGCCGGTATTGTGTCCGGTTTGTGCGCAGCCAAAGCCATTAAAGAGTCAGGCGTTCGATTAGATCGAAATTTGAAGGTGGTGGCTTTCCGCTGTGAAGAACAAGGCTTGATCGGTTCTCGGGCGATCTTAGGAACATTGACGCCCGAAGACTTGAATCGTCGTTATCGGCCCGAATGCAAGCTTTTAGGAGAGTCCATGCAGGACTGCGGGATTGATCCACAGGCGTTAGTTCAAGGCAAAGCCTACTTAAATCCGAAGGATGTGGCAGCTTATTTTGAATTACATATTGAACAAGGGCCGAAGTTGGAATTGTCTTCTCAGGCAAAAGTTGGTCTTGTGACTGGTATCCGCGGCAATGTTTTTCATCGAGCCATTCGATGCTTAGGCGAAACTGCTCACTCAGGAGCCATTGATTTTGAATTCCGGCATGACGCCGTGGCTGCTGTCACTCAACTTTTCGCAGTCATGCGTTCGCATTGGATTGAAAGACTTCAGGCTGGCGACGACTTGGTATACACCAACGGAGTCGTGAACACGCCGCCCTCTCAGAGTTTTAACATTATCTCGGGCGAGGTGACTTTCAGTCTCGATATTCGTACTCTTTCGGTGCAAACGAGAAAAGATTTCTACGAGCTTTTTAAGACAGAAGCCCGAAAGATAGAAGATGACTTTGGTGTTCGCTTTGAATTCGACCAAGCCTTCTACATTGAACCGGCCTTAAGTGACAGTCATTTGATTGATAGATTGGAATCGTCGGCTGTTCAAGAAAAGGTTCCGGTTATTCGCATGCCTTCTGGCGCCGGACATGATGCCGGCGATATTGCTCAGGAAGGCATCCCGATGGCGATGATTTTTATTGCGAATCAAAACGGCTCTCACAATTATCGCGAAGCGATGCGAATGGAAGACTTTTTGTCCGGCGTGCGAATTTTGACTCGTACGCTCAAAGACTATTAACGAATGATATCCGCGGCGGCTTCTTTGAGCCGCCAACGAGGCTTAACGCCGAATTTCATATTCTTGAAATGACGATTGATGTCATCGGCGCTCATATGTTTCATTCGTTCTAAACCGGCAGTGGCGATCATCGCACCGTTATCCGTACACAGTTTTATGGG
>DVMY01000078.1 GCA_018714755.1 Candidatus Aphodousia faecigallinarum
TTGGCTTCGCTCACGATATCGCTTGCGTTGCCGCGGCAACTGATTAAAAGGCCGGGGTTTCGCTTTTGGGGCATGGCCGAAGACACGTAGGTGTTGCCGTTGCCTTCTGAGAGCAAAATCCAGGGACGAGGCTGAGCGTATTGAGTCATTATGTCGGCGATCATGGCGCCGATGTGAAGCGCGATGGAGGCTTGAATCTGCGCGAACTCAACCGGCAAATCCACCATGGCGATCTGCGTGGCATCAAAAGCGTTGCGAATCGGCGCATGAAACCCCAACAGCTTTGCCATCAGTTTCCGATTAAGGGGCCAGCCCGTGCCATTGAGCACACACGAGCCCATCGGACAGTAATTCAGACGACTGTAAAACTGGGTGAGGCGAACACGGTCACGCTTAAAACCTTCGATGAAACCCAAAAGGTAGTGGGCGAAACTGGTCGGTTGTGCGGCCACGCCGTTTGTGTAAGACGGCATCACCGTGTCCTGATTATTGCGGGCGAGCTCAAGCAGCGCATCAATGACACCCTCAAGGCTTTTGGCGACGTTGATTACTTCGTCGCGCATGATGGCCGCACGGAAAGTGGAGTGCATATCTTGACTTGAGCGGCCCACGTGTATTTCCGTCACCTCAGAAGTGCCCGCTGCGGCAATGAGTTTGGGTTCAAAATCGATAACGCGTTTGACTCGATTGACAGGCTCGGCGCCGCTGTCAATCACTTCTTTTAAGGCTTTGGCGGCTACGTAAGCTAATTGCGGCTTTAATAGACCGCCAGCGCTATTGGCGATAATGGTGGCTTTGTTGATTTGAGCTAACCAATAGAATTCATCACGAAGCATAAGGATGTCTCCTATTAAGGTGTTTTAATGGATGTCATCCGGTCGATGATTGCATCAACCGTTTGTGTTTGAAGTTCAGCCTGCATTCTTTGAGTCACAGCGCTTTTTATCCCGTTGCCGATGCCGTCCTTGCCTTCATAGAGGGTGGCTTTCAGCGCCTCTTTGGCGCAGTCTTTTCCTAAAAGCCGAATGACGACACTTTGGGCTTGAGTTGTGGCGCGATTGGTGACCTCAGGGCTGATTTTCACGATTTCACGGGCCGCCTGCGTTTGCCCTAACGTTACAAAGGCCCATTGAGTGAGCACTTTTGTGTCACTGTTTGAGGCGTGAGTGACAAGGCATCGGCCTAATTCGTCGCTATATTGACCGGCAAAGCTCGCGGCGCTGATACTTAAAGCACAAAAAATAAAAATAAGAGATTTTTTCATCGATGTTCCTTTTTCTTTCGTATTGTAGATGTCTCTGATAGGTATTGGGCTTCAAAATCGCTAAAATACTCAAGTCAATATGGAGATCGGTTGTGAAGCGATTTATAGAACTCACCGTTAGAAAAGGAAGCACGCTCGCCTCGTTGGAACGTCACAATCCCGAGGACTTGCACGTTGTGCTTGAGGCTTTTCTGACTTATTTACCGGATGATCTGATTTCGGCTTCAACAGCCTTAACGAAAGCGCAGGAATTTTTAGACGGCGCGGGCGACTGGCTGCGTGAAACCCCGGTTTCCATTCTTTTGCAGTCACTTAAAAAGGGACTTATTTTCGAGGCGACTGTCGGCTATCGTAAAAATAGCCGCGACCGCTACACCCGCGCTCAGTTGGAAGACGCCGTGCTTTTGGAAGAAGAGCGACGTGAGACGATGCGCAACGTGATGCAAAAAGCGCTTCAACAACGCAATCGGGAAATTAATTCCAAGAAACGCCAGACAAGTCCCTATGATCAGCAATTTATGCATGAGGCGCTTGAGTTTGCCCGTGAGGCCGCCTATGCGGGTGAGGTGCCCGTGGGCTGTGTGATTGTCAAAGACGGAGCCATCATCGGAGTCGGTCGCAATCGCTCAATAGAAGACAATGATCCGAGCGCGCATGCCGAGGTGATCGCCATCCGTCAGGCCTCTCAAGCGCTGGAAAATTACCGTTTGACGGGCTGCACGTTATACGTGACGCTTGAACCTTGCGCCATGTGCGCGGGACTCATCGCTCATGCGAGAATCTCGCGAGTGGTCTATGGTGCCCGCGATGAGAAGACCGGTGCCTATGGCGGCGCCTTTGATTTGCAAAGCACCGCCAAACTCAATCACCGTGTTCAAGTGGACGCGGGCGTGTGCGCTAAAGAATCGGCCGCTTTGCTGACAGCATTTTTCGGGGAAAAACGACATGCCTAATTACCCAATTCGAGTGGGCTTTTGCGCGCCATCCAGAGCCGTGATGGATATTTCCACGCCGGCCCTGGCCAAGCTTTATTTCACCGACCGCGGCGCGGACGTTGTTTTGCATGACACGGTGTTTAAAAATGTTAAGCAATTCGCAGGCACCGATGAGGAGCGTGTCGCGGGTCTCATGAGCTTGGCCTGCGATAAAACGATTGATCTTATTTTGCCTATTCGTGGCGGCTACGGCTTATCACGTATTCTCGACAAGCTTGACTATGAGGCGATTGCCGCTCGTGCGCCGGTTTTCTGTGGCTACTCGGATTTCACTGCTTTTAACCTTGCCTATTTCACTAAGACAGGCAATGTGAGCTATCAAGGTCCCAATGGCACGGATTTTGTTGACACGCCGGCTTTCTTGACCGAGAAAAGTTTTCACAATGCGCTCTTTAATGAAGAGTGGGTGGCCTCGTTCCCGTGCAAAGAGGCTCCCAATGTGGACTTTGAAGGAACGCTTTGGGGCGGCAACCTCTCCATGGTGGTTTCGCTTTTGGGCACACCCTATTTCCCTGACGTTGAAGGCGGCATTCTCTTTTTAGAAGATTGCAATGATCGCGCTTATCGCATTGAGCGCCACATGGCGCAATTAGAAATGGCGGGTGTTTTGGCAAAGCAAAAAGCCATTTTATTCGGTGACTTCCGAGACGCCGATCCTGCTCATCCCCGTGAAAACGATTTTCTTTTCTCTGATGTGTTGGCTTACCTTAGAGAACGTTTGCCCGGTATGCCGATTTTGCACGGACTGCCTTTCGGCCATTCGCCGGTTAAGATCACTTTACCGGTCGGAGCCAAGGTGAGAATGCGAACTGAAAAGGGCTACGTCGTTTTGTCCACTAAAGAGCATCCGCGCGTTGCGCCTCGTTTTTAACTTTAGTTCACTATGTGGGGCTGGATTAAATCTCAGTGGTTTCGCTTCATGACCAATGGAGCGTACTATAGCGAGAACATGACCATTGCCCAGTGGCAGCGGCGCCACTCCAGAGTTCTTGTCAGACAAATCTTAAGCTCTCTTAAATTGCAGCCCGTGGCGCTAGCCGTAGAATTGGCGGGCGCCTGCGTGACCGTGATGTTTTTGTGGTCGGTGGTCAATCCCATTTGGCTTATCTTTTGGCTGCTTTTGGTCGCTGTGCACTTTTACGGCTCGCTTGACTTCAATCGACGATTTTGGGCTGATCGCTACCGGCACGCGAGAATTCACTTTTGGATGCGCGCCTGGATGGTCTTGGCGGTTGTGGGCGGTCTGATTTGGGCTTTGGCTGGCATCACTTTCGCTTATAACGTGAGCAATGACTCGGCCTTTCAGGTGATATTGTTTTCCGTTATTTTAACGGTCACATTTGCCTCATGGCCGGTTTATGCCTGTTGGCTGCCAAGCCTAGTTGTTTTCGCACTCTTATCCATCACGCCCCTGATATTGCGTTTGGCTTTGATTTTCGGCTGGTCGCGTTTAATGATCGCGCTGCTGCTCGTCACAGTCGTGCTTTTCATGTTCTACTCGGGACGGCGCTTCAACGAGATCGTTCAGATGTCGGTGCGCAATGACCAGGAAAATGAAATGCTTGTGAAGCGTTTGACGCTGGAGAAAAATCTCGCCGAAAAACTTCGCCGCGAAACCCAGGAGCAAAGTCGTTTGAGAAGCCGTTTTTTCACTGCGGCCAACCATGACATTCGTCAGCCCTTGCAGGCCATCGGCATTTACATTCAATTGCTGAAGAAAAACGGGGATCCGAAAACTCAAGCGATCGTTGAGCAGCTGTCGAAAACCACACAGGGACTTCAAACGCTAGTGGCGCAGATTTTGGAAGTCTCCAAGCTTGAAACAGGTCATACCAGCACCAATGTGGAACCGATTAAACTCAGCACGTTGCTGGATGAATTGGCGCTTGAATTTGAACCGCTCGCCAAGGCAAAAGGGTTGCAATTCAGACTCAAAAATCTCGATGTCAACGTCAACACCGATCCTCAGCTTCTAACTCGGGCGATTCGCAACCTCATTACCAACGCCTTGGCTTACACGCAAAAAGGCGAGGTGATGCTCGCCGCGCGATTGTTGGGCGGCAAGCGCGTCAGCATCTGTGTGGTCGATAGCGGCGCGGGGATTGACGAGGCGGAACAAAAAAGAATTTTCGATTATTTTTACCGCAGCGAAACCACGCGTTCGCACGCAGAAGGCTATGGTTTGGGGCTTTCAATTGTCAAAGCCATCTGCGAGCAACTCGAGCTTAGACTCTCGATGAGTTCACGTTTGGGGCGAGGTTCAATTTTCAGAATTGAATTGCCGATTCACGAGGCCGAACAGGCGAGAATCTTTACGCAGACAAAACAGAAAAAACAAGCGATTGAAAAATTCAATGCGACCGTTGTGCTCATTGAGGACAACACGCCGGTGAGAGAGAGCTTAAAGGCGCTTTTGCAAAGTTGGGGTATTGAAGTTATAGACTCGCCGGTCTATACCGACGAGTTGGCTCGTGAAGTAGCGCAAGCGCCTGATATTGAAGCGGTGATTTCAGACTTTAACCTCGGAGAGGGGGAGGCAACGGGACTGGAGAGCATCTTGAAGCTCTCTTTGGAACGGGGAGTGCGCTTGCCTGCCGTACTGTTGACAGCCGTCTCTTCCGATGTGATTGACACACACTACTTGAGAACCTTGCGCGTGTTGGGCGAGCGCGAAGCGGCGCTTTTTGCGATGCCAAAGATCATGCAAAAGCCTGTGACAGGAGAGGCGCTCAATAGTGTGTTGCGGGAGTTAATCGAGGAGAGTAAATCTCAAATCCCCACATCAAAGCCGTGACGTCTCGCCTCCAATAGCGCCTCGGTGCGGTTGGTGGCTCCAAAAGCTCGGTAGATGGCGGTGACATGGGTCTTGACCGTTCCCTCAGATAAATCCAACTCTTTACAGATTCGCTTGATCGGGGCGCCTTTTGCCAACAATTCCAAGACTTCTCTTTGTCTTTGCGTTAAGTGAACGTTGCCTACCTCACCCGTCGGTTCACGAGCGGTTAAAAGGCCGGTTTTTTGAGCTTGATTTAAAAGTTTCACCGGGATATAGACGCCGCCATTGAGCACAAAACCGATCGCGGAAGTAAGTAAATTGGCATCTAAAGACTTCGGGATAAATCCCGCGGCTCCCATTTGCAGAACCCGAACAATGCTGTGCTGATCCTGCAGTCCGCTCATGACAAGAATTTTCAAAGTCGGGTGCGCGGCTACGATTTCTTCCATCAAAGAGGTGCCTTGAACACCCGGCATGGATAAGTCCAGAATCATCAAATCCGCCGTCTCGCCATATTGGTTTGCCAATGCGAGAGCCTCTTCTTTGGTGTTGGCGCAATAGACCGTGTTTTCTTGACCGTCATAGTCCTTTAATAGCATCTCAAGCGCCATAGTGACGATGGAATGATCATCGGCAACTAAAAATTGCATCCTCTTTATCCTTCACGAAATCGATTCCGACTATTTTAAGACATTAAAATGCGAAAAAAATGTCGAAAAAATTCCAATTTGTGATGACATGGAATTGAACAGTCATTTTTCGATCAGTATTTAGATTGCTACAATGCCGAGAGCAGACGAGTTGTTTCAACCATGGCAAATCCTAAAACTTATTATTTTTCCTTTGCGCGCTTCATTCCGATTTTGCTTCTTATTTCAGTGGCAAGCATGGCCGGTGCTTTGCTCTGGATGGTGAGTTATTCGGACACGACTGCAATCGGTCAGGCCGATATTTACTGGGTCTTTTATTTACATATTGCCGCGGCGGTTGTGGCAATGATCTGTTATTTGATCGTGGCGGTCGGCAGCATGCTGCAGCTGATGAACCGCGACGCTTTGATGCCGATTGTTTTTTCACACGGCTTCGCCCCCAGCGGTTTTGTGATGACGCTTTTTGCGATCGGTTCCGGCGCGCTTTTCGGTCGACCCATGTGGGGCGCCTATTGGGTGTGGGATTCGCGCCTGACGGCTTTACTGATTTTGTTGCTCTTTTTCGGGGCCTTTATTTCTTTATCATCCTCCCGTACACACATGAGGCAAGAGGTCTGTGATAGACGCGCGAGCATTTCCGCTTTAGTTGGCCTTGTGTTGATTCCAACGATGTACGTGATTTTTGATTTATTCACGCCGATGGCTCACGATTTGGATAACAGTCTTTTGCGTTCAAATGGGCGTGATGCATATATTTTGATGGCTCTTTTTGCCGTCAATCTTTCGACCTATACATTGGCTATGGCTTTTAGTCGTTGCCGCACAGTCATTTTAGAGCGTGAGCGCCGAGCCATTTGGGCTCAAGAGGCGGCACTCGAGGGAGAACTCTGATGGACGTGTTTTTTCTATTTAATTTGTCTGAACAAGGCCATAGCGTTGTCTTAGTTTTTGTGCTTGCCGCGGTTTTGGCGGTCGTCGAGATTTGGAGCCTCAAAAACAGGCGCGCCAAAGCTTATCACGCGCTTTTAAGAGAAGCTCGCGCTCGCCTCAGTGAGATGCAGCTTCGCATTAACTAATGCGAGGTCAAGAAAAAAGTCGTGGCAACGGACCGATTGTTGCCACGACTTTTGTGTTTGAACCGGAATAGTTCATCCACGCCGTTAATGTAGCATAAGACTCTAATGGTTTGTACCTATTTCCTCAATAGAAACCCCATTGTTTGAGTAAACACAAACAATCATCGGCAACAAACAGTTTTTCAGTTTTTCTTAAGATTAATTTCTCCAAGACTCGTATTGGTCTTAACTTTGCCCATGAGAGTCATCTCGCATTTTTTACAGTCAAACGTGGCCCGATAAGTGTTCGGTCCTGATTTTAAAATCAAAGGATCTGGTTTGAATCGAGCTTTAAGCGCAGGATCCGCTTTTACTTTTTCGATATTGTCTTTTAAGCAAAGCCCTAAAGCGAAACGCACGCAATGCTTGGTGACCATCAAGGGAACGTCTCGATGGATCTGTCCGGTCTCCAGCGCGCCTTCAGTAATGGCCGCACCATGTTTTTTATAAAAGACGACCGCTTGTTCATTAAGCACGTTGGCTCTGAAATCCGTTGCGTCAGGGTAGGGGAGCAATTCAGTGACACAAGAGCGTTTTAATTTCTCAAACCGTGCCTTTCGTTCGTGAGCTAAATTTCTGAGCGCTAGTCGTCTCATCTGATTGACAACACTGGCCGGCGCGAAATAGTCTTCACCGGTAATGCTGATGTGGTTGATTTCAAAGTCGGTATCACCGGTTTTTCGAAGATTTTTTTCTATGTTTTGGCGATTTTTATCAACGTTTGAAGTCTTCTGCAGATTTTCAATTGTCGAATGAACGCTCACACGGTAGCCGCGCTCATCGGTAAGCTCAAGCTTGAAGCCGTCGCTGTCAGCGTTCCACTTGGCTTGTGCAGAGATGACTCGACGAGCGGTGGGCTTTGAGAGTTTTTCTTCCCAGGCTTGGTCGCGATTCCTGTATAAAACGATTCCGGGAGCCAGCTGGGGCTGTTTTTTAAGAATCGGACGATCGCGAAGCGTCAAACTCCATCGGCCGGGTTCGATTTCGGTGGCCCGATTAACCGCAAACCCCATTAAGTTTTTCTCACGCGTGAGATAGGTGAGTCCGTCGGCGTTATTGAGCACCGCCTTGGATTGAACTTCAATGGTTTGATCGGTGATTCGAAGAATCTTGCCTAATTTCTCGCCTGTGTTTTTGGGTGTTTCAAACACGGCCATGTCATGGTGGCGTTCACGCGTGAAGTAATCCGTAAAGCCACGGTTGAAGGACTTTTGGGGATTGGGGGTAAAGCTGATGATGCTATGACCGTCGCTGGTGCGAGCCCATTGTTTTCTACGAGCCAAAATCGCGTCAATGGCTTGTCGATAGTGCGCCGTTATGTTTTTAACATAAGCGGCGTCTTTGAGGCGTCCTTCAATTTTGAAACTTCGCACGCCGGCGTCAATCAACGCTTCGAGATTAGCAGTTTGATTATTATCTTTAAGCGATAAGACATGGCGATCGGCGATAAGTTCTCGGCCATCTTCAGTATAGACGCTGTAAGGGAGGCGGCAAAGTTGAGCGCAGGCGCCACGGTTGGCGCTTCGTCCCGTTGCGGCGAAACTCGCGTAACACTGACCGGAGTAACTCACGCATAAAGCGCCGTGAATGAAGTACTCAATGCGGGCGCTTTGAAGCGTTTCATAGCAGCGGCGAATTTGCTCGAGATCCATTTCACGAGCTAAAACCACTTGAGAAAAACCGACGCTTTCTAAAAACCGCGCTTTTTCAGGCGTGCGCACATCGCACTGAGTGGAGGCGTGTAACTGAATGGGAGGAAGGTCGCTCTCCAGAATCCCCATATCCTGAACAATCAGAGCATCCACACCATTTTCATATGCGAGATGCGCGAGTTCAACCGCGCGCAGTCGTTCTTCATCATTGACGATGGTGTTGAGTGTCATATAGACGCGGGCATTGAAGCGGTGAGCGAAATCCGTGAGTCGCTTAATGTCCGCGAAGGCGTTTGCGGCTTCCACTCGCGCGCCGAATCCTGGGCCTCCGATATAGACCGCGTCGGCGCCATGCAAAATGGCCTCAATGCCAATTTCGGCATTTTTAGCGGGGGCTAATAATTCGATGGCCTGTGAGGCCTTGTCTGCGGAAATCATTTTTGTTTAGTGATGTCGATTGTTTCAGTGCCGGCCTTTTGTTCCGGCCAGGCGGCGCAGGCTTTGATAGCCAGTTTTTTCGCCATTTCACTGTCGCCGCGCTTTTTAGCGATTGCCGACGGACTTATGCCCTGGTCATTGCATAGGGTTTTGTCCGCGCCAGCCTCAAGCAGCACATCCACAGTGGGCGTGGCCACAATGCGCGCGGCCATATATAGAGGCGTCACCCCCCGTTCAGTACGCGCATTCACATTGGCGCCTTTTTCAATTAAAAAACGGGTCATCTTGGTTTGACCGGTACTGGCCGCATAGTGAAGCGCGGTCCAGCCGTAATCGGCATTAACGGGAGCGCCCATATCAAGAAGCTTTTGCGCGAGTTCTTCATCGCCTTTGATCGCAGCGAGCATCAGAGGCGTTTCTCCACGCATGTTGGGTACTTTCACATTGATCTTAAAACTTTTAAGCAGCACCTTGTTGACGCTCACATCGGCATCCATGCGGATAGCGTAAACCAAGGGCGTGTCGCCGTTTGGCAAGTAAAAATTGGGATCGTACGAGAGTTCGCGCAGCATATAGGCGACTTTAGGGGCGTCGTCTCTGTCGATTGCCTCAAGCATTTGTTGCGCCAAAGGCACTCCGGGCGTTATCGACTGCGCCAGGCAAAGACAGGATTGAACAAGAAGGGCAAGCGTGAGACTCAATTTAAGCATGATCGGTTAATCCAAAAAAGCGGTTGGCGTTTCGCATGGTGACAGAGGCGATGTCTTCAAGCCGAACACCCCTTAAATCGGCTAAGAATTGAGCCACGTGCGGCACAAAGGCGGGCTCATTGCGTTTGCCCCTTAAGGGAATCGGAGCCAGGTAGGGGCTGTCCGTTTCAATGAAAATGCGGTCCATGGGTGCCTTGCGTGCGACTTCCTGAATCGTTTGGGCGTTGCGGAAAGTGACAATGCCTGAAAATGAAATGTAGCCCCCTAAATCAAGCGCTTGTTTAGCAAAATCCCAATCGCCGCAAAAGCAATGCAGCACGAAACCGCAAGCGTCGGCTTGATTTGCCCTGAGAATGTCGATTGTGTCATTCTGGGCTTCACGCGAGTGAATAATAAGAGGTTTCTTTGCCAAGTTGGCAGCATGAATATGGGTTGCGAAACGATCGCGTTGCCAATCAAGTGGCTCGTGACAATAGTGGTAGTCAAGACCGGTTTCGCCGACGGCGACCATTTTCGAATCAGACACCAAACGGGTGATCTCTTCTGCTTGTAATTCCCGAAGGGATTCGTCTTGAGGGCTTACGGCGAAGGAGGCAAAAAGTCCATCGTGCAGGCGAGTCAATTCAAGCACAGGCGCGATTTCCGCTTCTTCCGTGGCGACCACCACGGCTCTTGTGATTTGAGAGGCTTTCATCCGCTCAATGACTTCTGAGCGGTCAGCATCAAATTGGTGCATATGGATATGACAGTGTGTGTCAAAAAACATAATGAGTATTTGAAAGCACAGAGGGGCCGAAAAGTTGCGGCCCCTAGGTTGATTTAACGCTTGCGCGGCGAATCGTAAAGCTCTTCAATTTCTTTGGCGAACCGCTCGGCAATTTGTCTGCGGCGCAACTTCATGGTCGGTGTCAAAAGGCCATCCTCTGCCGTCCAGTGCTTGCGCAAAATGTAGACGTTTCTCGGCACGCAATACTGAGGGAAGTGGCGCGCGGCCTGGCGTACGCGCTTAACCACTTTGGCTCTTAGATCTCGGCAGAGATTCAATGCCGGGCTATCGGGTGTGATGCCCACCTCTTCACACAAAAGTCTAAAGAGCATGTCGTTGACGACCACGAGCGCTGTGACGTAAGGACGACCTTCACCCAGGACCATCACTTGTTCAAAAAGGTGATCTTCCTGAATGGCGAATTCAACATCAACCGGACTGATTTTTTCACCGGTGCTGGTGACGATGATTTCCTTGATGCGGCCTTTGATGCGAACTCGGCCGCCATCGCTTAGGTCAACCTGATCGCCCGTTCTGAGCCATCCGTCCTCTGTGAAGGTGGCGGCGGTCTCTTTGGGTAAATTCCAGTAGCCCTTCATCATGCTGGGGCCATAGACCTGAAGTTCATCATTTTCGCCGGCTCTGACTTGGCAGCGCGCCAGCGGCAAGCCAACAGTCGCCGGATGATTGCCGGTCATGCCGTTCATGGAAATGACAGGACTGTACTCCGTTAATCCGTAAGCTTGGCGAATATTAAGACCCAAGGCACAGAAAAACTTGGCGACCATCCCATTTAAAGCGGCTCCTCCGCTTACAATGTATTTGAAGCGAGGACCGAAAAGAGCTCGCACGGGGGCGGCGACTTGGTCAAAATAAAGCGCTTTGATGATAGCGTCCATCGCAGGCAGTCCGTCATCTTCAAGCGGCAAATCATTTTCGCGGCAAAAATCTCTCCAACCGGCGGCGACCACACGTTCAGCCATTTCTTGAGCAGAGGAGCCAAGGCGCGCGTATTGCGCTTGAATTTTGGCGTAGAACTGTTCAAGAATGCGCGGCACTGAACACATAAGTGTCGGATGAATGTCCTTAAAATCTTCCGCCAATTGCATGGGGCCGCGGCTGAAAACCAGTGTCGCGCCGTGAGCCACGCAATTATAGTATGTGGCGGTTCGCTCAAAGGTGTGCGACAAGGGAAGATACGATAAAAACAAATCCTCATCGTCAAGCGGCATTTGTTTGGCAATATCCTGCACGTTGGAGAGCACGGCTCGGTGCGTGAGCATCACTCCCTTGGGGCGTCCGGTGGTGCCTGATGTGTAAACAATGGCGGCTAGGTCTTCTTCAGAGGGACCCTCAGGCAGCTCGGATTCCTCAAAAGATTCGCCGGCTTTGAGCCACTTTTTAACTCCGCAGTAGCGGGTGTCATTACTTTGCCCCTCTTCTTCTTCAGTGGTGAAGACTACCTGTTCGAGAGTGGGCACCGGCGTGTCGGAATGGAAAATGGCGTTCCAGCGGGCTTTCGTCGTCGTCACCAAGAAGCGGCAGCCGCTGTCGCTCATGATGTAGGCGGCCGATTCCGGCGTGTCAATGGCATGCAGGGGAACGGGGACAAGGGCATTGGCTAAGGCTGCCTGGTCAAAGGTGAGGGCGTCAAGGGAATTAATCAGCAGCATCGCGACGCGATCGCCTCTTTTGAACCCCATGGCGGCAAGCGCTTTGCGCCATCGCATGACTCGCTCGCCAAACTCTCTCCAAGTGACACTGGTCCACTTTTCGTGTTCATAATCAAAATAGCGATAACCCTCTTTTTCTGGTTTGGTGGCGAGGGTATGAGTAAGCATTTCAGGAAGTGTCTTGAAATCGTCAATATAGGTATGACCGGCCATTTTGATCTATCTTCATAATGTTTTACTAAACAGGTCATTGTACAGAATTGAGTATCGAAAAAGACACGCGAATTTGTGTCTTTTTTCAACCGCCTCAAAGAAAAAGGACAGACGATAATTGCCTGTCCTTGGTAAGCTCAACCCGGTCAATTAACCGGCGTGCGTTTCATACAAGCGGTTAATGTCGTCCTGATAACGCGCTTTAATAATGCGGCGTTTGAGTTTTAAGGTCGGGGTTAGCATCCCGTTTTCAATAGTCCAGGGACTCAAGGTCAAAATGAGCGCGCGAGGAACCCCGTATTGAGGGAAGCCCCGTGTCAATTTCTTCACTCTGCGAAGAACCGTTTGGTGAACCGTTTTAGCTGTGAGTGACTTCGGATCATTGGGATCTAAATTGAGATCTTTGGCGAGTTCTTTCCAACGTTCGGTTTCAAGCACGGCCACCACGCTCACGTAGGGCAAGCCTTCGCCGACAGCCATCACTTGAGCAAAGAGGGGGTCGGTTTCAATGGCCATTTCAAGATCGGCCGGCGGAATTTTTTCACCGGTGCTCGTCACGATGATTTCTTTGATGCGGCCTTTAATTCGAACTTGTCCGTTGGGGAGGATATCGGCTTGATCGCCCGTTTTAAGCCAACCGTCTTCAGTGAAAATATCTGCTGTCGCATCCGGTCGATTCCAGTATCCCTTCATCACGCAAGGTCCTTTGACCTGCAATTCATCGTTGTCACCCAAACGCAACTGCATATTGGGCAGCGGCATCCCGACCGTTGACGGATCGTTATGGTGCTCTTTGTTAACTGCCAAAATGGGGCTCGTTTCAGTCATCCCATAGCCTTGGTAGATGGGAATGCCTAACCCGATGAACGTGCGAGCGACCGCTTGATTAAGAGCGGCACCTCCGGAAATAAAGGCGTGCGGTTTGATGCCGCCGAATACCGCTCGCAAAGAAGTGCCCACTTTTTGGTCGAGCCAATCGGCGACAAGTCCATCCAAGCATTCGCGCCAGGAGTGCTCCACGGGAAGTTCATTTTCTTTGCAAAAGCGTCTCCAACCGACTTCAACAGCCCAATTAAACACGTATCGGGCTACGGCGCCTTTTTTGGCTAATTGATCGTTCAACCTCGCATATACACGCTCATAGATGCGCGGCACCGACATCAGGATCGTCGGTTTGACATATTTCAAGTCATCGACAATCTGCAGGATGTTGCGATTGAAGAAAATTTGGTTTCCCATCCCCATGGCGAGGTAGTAGGTGGTTGTGCGCTCAAATGTGTGAGAAAGAGGCAAAAATGAGAACCACTTGTCATCGGGATTGGGGCGGATATTGCCCATCACGCCCTTGGCGTTTTCCAATATGTTTTCATGCGTGAGCATGACGCCTTTGGGCCGTCCGGTCGTGCCTGATGTATAAACGAGCGCGGCCAAGTCGCCGGGATCAATTGCAATGTCCGTGAGTGTGATGTTTTCCGCCGCATCCAACCAATCGGCGAGCGTGCAGACGTTAACGCCGGCGTTGTTGACCTGATCCTCTTCAGGCACGGTGTCGTCGGTGATGATGACGGCTTTTAAGTGCGGGAGCGTGTCGGCTTGACGGATTCCTTTCCACTTGAGGTATTTAGCCGTGACTAAAATTCTCGCCTCACTGTCGTTGAGAATAAAGGCGCTTGAGCCCGGCGTGTCAACGGCGTGCAAGGGAACGGGAACCAGCCCGCAAGCCAAAGCGGCTTGGTCAAAACAGATGGCGTCGATCCCGTTAGGCAAAAGCATGGCCACGCGCGAGCCTTTTTCCAAATTAAATTTAGAAAATGAGCGTCGCCAACGCTGCACTCTTTCATAAAGTTCGCGATAAGTCAGTGTTTTCCAAGATTTTTCAGAGGTGGCGTATTGTGTAAGCGCCGGCAAATCATCATGTCGTCCCAGGTGATGAGTGAGGACTTCCGGTAATACTTTTATTTTCAGAAAATCTTCGTAACGTGATTGAGTCGTTTCCATGTTCTGCCTATACATTAGTTCGGCTAATAATGACGGGTTAAGAATACTGGTATTTGCCCTTAATGTTAAGAGAATCATCCGAACGGATTAGCCTTGTGCATTTTTTGAAAGGAAAAATACCTAAAAAGTAATCGTTTGGTTGAAAGATACTTAACTTAAAATAGGTAAAAAGGCCTAAAAAGTGCAAAATTTTTATCGGAAAAACAAAGAGATGGTATTGCAATAACATTAACTTAAGTTAAAATGAAACACAGATTTCTCAAGCATGTAAGCTCCTCAATGTAAGAGCGAATTCATAGCCTGGTCAGCGTTGAATCACTCTCTTACCATGCTGATGAAAAATAGGTTATCGAAGTCGGGCAACGAATTTCGGTAACCTATTTTCTTATCTATTTTTCTGAGGGCAGTAGTTTGATCGCCTTCATTCCCTCTTTATATTTGCCCGAGTAGCAAACCTTGACGGTTTTACCCAAAACCAATCCGTTAATTTTGCTTTTGTCGGTGTCCATGGTGCTAAAGCTCATCGGATTGGAGTCCACCTCAATGGTGAGCGTATTCATGGAGGCGTCAACAATTTTGCCTTCCACACAATCGTCAGATTGGGTTGCGCAGCCCATGAGCGAAACGCAACAGGCCAAAGTTAAAAGAACAGTTTTTTTCATATCACAACATCCTCATATAAGAACAGCGCTATTTTGACTGCAATTAGGTTTTTAGACAAGTAATGGATGAAAAGTTTTTTAAAATTACTATATATTGTGTTAGCGGGTAAACCCTAATAGGCCAAGGTTTAAATTTTTCACCAATAAATCAGTCCATTTAAGTCATTGTGGATAAGTGGGCAAACTAAATGTAGTGTCTCATCGAAAACTGCCTATTTAGTAGGCATTATTTTTTGAATTCTTCTTTAGAGTAAGAACAGTATTCGCTCAGTTGTTTGGAGCGATATTCATTTTTGGAGGGAGCCTTTTGATGTACGAAAAGAAGTTATCGCATTTGATTAAACGCGATGGCAGTGTCAAGGATTTTGACGCCAATAAGATTGTTGCAGCCATTGCCAAAGCAGGAAAAGCCACCGGTGAATTCGATGAGGCCCGCGCCGCGCAAATCACTGAGGAGCGCGTGCTGCCGAAATTGATTTCGCTCAATTTAGTCACGCCGCACATTGAGCAGGTTCAGGATGCGGTCGAACACGCTCTATTTGATGAGGGCTACTTCAAGACGCTTCGCGCCTACATTGTTTACCGTGAGCAGCGCCAGAAAGCGCGTGACGCCCGCCAAAGCTGGGTGAACGTGGAGTCCTCCATCAATGAGTATCTGCAGCAATTGGACTGGCGCGTCAACGCCAACGCCAATCAGGGCTACTCTTTGGGCGGTTTGATTTTGAATGTTTCCGGTAAAGTCGTCGCCAACTATTGGTTGAATTACATCTATCCGGCTGAAATCGGCCGAGCCCACCGCGAAGCGGATTTCCATATTCACGATTTGGATATGTTATCGGGCTACTGCGCGGGTTGGTCCCTGCGCACATTGCTCACCGAAGGTTTAAACGGCGTTCCGGGCAAGGTGGAAGCGGGCGCCCCGAAACATTTATCTTCGGCCACCGGACAAATCGTCAATTTCTTGGGCACGATGCAAAACGAATGGGCGGGCGCTCAAGCCTTCTCCTCGTTTGATACCTACTTGGCGCCCTTTATCAAGAAAGATAACGTGCCTTATGACGAGGTGCTTCAAAGCATTCAGGAACTGATCTACAACCTGAACGTTCCGTCCCGCTGGGGCACGCAAACGCCATTTACGAATTTGACCTTTGACTGGACGTGTCCGGAAGATTTGCGGGATCAGCATCCGATTATCGCCGGCGAAGAGATGCCCTTTACCTATGGCGATTGCAAGCGCGAAATGGATATGATCAACCGCGCCTACATTGAGGTGATGACCAAAGGCGACGCCAAGGGCCGCGTTTTCACGTTCCCGATTCCGACCTACAACATCACGCCTGATTTTGATTGGGATAGCGAAAATGCCGATAAGCTTTTTGCCATGACCGCTAAATACGGTTTGCCTTATTTCCAGAATTTCATCAATTCTGAATTAAAGCCTAACATGATTCGCTCGATGTGCTGTCGATTACAGCTCGACTTGCGTGAACTCTTAAAGCGCGGCAACGGTCTTTTCGGTTCTGCCGAGCAAACGGGCTCTCTGGGTGTGGTCACCATTAACTGCGCCCGCTTAGGCTATCTCTTTAAAGGCAATGAAAAGGGTCTTTTTGATCGCTTGGATCATTTGTTGGATTGGGCCAAGACCAGTTTGGAAATTAAACGTAAGGTGATTCAACGGCATATCGATCAAGGGCTATTCCCGTACACCAAACGTTATTTGGGCACGCTTCGCAATCACTTCTCCACCATTGGTGTCAACGGCATCAACGAATGCATCCGCAATTTCACCAATGACGAGCACGACATCACCGATGAGTGGGGACACAATTTCGCCCTGCAGCTTTTGGATCACGTGCGCGCCCGCATGGTGGAATTTCAGGAAGAAACCGGTCACATGTATAACTTGGAAGCGACGCCGGCAGAGGGCACGACTTATCGCTTCGCTAAGGAAGACCGCAAGCGCTTCCCGGATATTATCCAGGCCGGCACCGAATCCAATCCCTACTACACCAATAGCTCGCAGCTGCCTGTTGGATTTACCGATGATCCGTTCTTGGCGCTTGAAATGCAGGACGATCTGCAGCGCAAATACACGGGCGGCACCGTCCTTCACCTCTATATGGCCGATGCCATCAGTTCTTCTAGGGCCTGTAAGGAATTGGTGCGCCGGGCGCTTTCAAGATTCCGCTTGCCGTATTTGACCGTGACGCCGACCTTCTCCATTTGCCCCAAGCATGGCTATATCTCGGGTCGCCACGATTTCTGTCCGATTTGCGACGCTGAATTGATTCGCGCGAAAAAGGCGGCTGCATGCAAATCTGATTGCTAATTGAAGGAAGGATCAAAAATGGACAAAAAAGACGAAAAAATTGAATTAAAAGACAGTGAACGTCAGCCCTGCGAAGTGTGGACTCGCGTAATGGGCTACCATCGCCCCGTGTCTTCTTTTAACACCGGTAAAAAAGGAGAATTCTACGAACGCAAGTGCTTTGTGGAAAGTAAGTGCGGCTTAGATAAGTAGTCGCCTCGATTAAGAGCGCCCGGACCGATCTCTGGGGCGCTCTTTTCTTCACTCATTGGATCGTTTTCATGTCAGATTCGGTTTTACACGCTCCGGCGGAACAACTCAAAATAGCTGCCATCACGCCTTACACAAGTATTGACTATCCGGGACTTTTTTCCGCCGTGGCTTTCATTCAAGGCTGTCCTTGGCGGTGCCGCTATTGCCACAATCCTCACATGCAGTCTCGGGAATTTCCGCCTCAGTACCTTCATAGCAGTTGGGAAGAATTAGTAACGCTTTTGAAGCGCCGCCGAGGGCTTTTGGATGCGGTGGTTTTTTCCGGAGGCGAGCCGACACTGGATCCGGCGTTACCTGATGCGATGATGAAAGTCCGTGAAATGGGATTTAAGATCGGACTGCATACGTCGGGTTGTTATCCTGAGCATCTCAAAGAAGTGATTCATTTGGTTGATTGGGTGGGGCTTGATGTTAAGGCGTCTATCTGCGACGCACAGGCCTATCGTTGGATTACAGGTTTAGAAAAGTCAGATCCTGCGCGCAATGTATCTGAGGCACTTCAAATTATTCAGGACGCGCACGTTACTTATGAATGTCGAACGACCGCGCATCCCGACTATTTGCCTGATGAAAAAATTCTCAAGCTGGCTCATGAACTCAAAGATAGGGCGGTGGAGAACTTCGCCCTTCAGATATACAGAAAACCGAAAGAGTTGGAGTTGCCTTTTGAAAATGTGGGACACGAGTATCCGGAGCCTGAAACTATTCAGGCTCTTAAAGTTGTATTTGACAGTTTTGAATTGCGCAGGGAATAATATTTTTTCTGTTAGGGCAACGTGAAAATGTCCGCTTTTGCCAAAATAGAAATGTCCTATTAGGTAAAAGCTGAAAAGTTAGTAAAAAAATAATCCATTGCCTGTTGTTGCTCCTTTTAACCAAAGAGCAACTATGCAGTCACCTCCCAAAACGATCAAAGGCTTAGAGATACGGGTAAAAGTTCTAGAACGTGTTCTGTGTAAAGAAATTACTCAAAAACAAGCCGCAGAAGCCTTAGAAATATCGGAAAGACAAATTCGCCAATTGCTTCATCGTTACGAGCAAGAAGGTCCTTCCGGACTCTTGCATCGCTCAAGAAACAGACCTTCCAATGCTGCTCTAAAACCGGATTTAAAGGCTAGGATAATTGAGCTCTTGTCCGATCGCTTCCTTAATTGGGGACCTTCGCTCATTACTGAATATCTCAAAGAGCACTATTCGATAAAGGTTTCTAAAGAAACCATTCGTCGGCTTCAATTTGAAATTGGGCAAAGGACGGCGAAAAGAAATAAATCTCAAAAAGTTCACCCACCTCGCCCAAGACGGAATCAATACGGTGAACTGATTCAAATTGAT